>JAKPEG010000059.1 GCA_029552065.1 Actinomycetes bacterium | reverse complement strand
ACCCGACAGCTCGGTGCGAGCGCCCAGCTCGCCGCGGGATTCCTGCGGTGGTGGGCTCCGGACGACCCCGACGTCGTCCGGGCCGCGCGCGCCTTCACCGAGGTGGCCGAGCGCGCAGGCCAGACCCAGTTCGCCCTGGCCCGAGCGGCACGCGGCCGCCGGGTCGACCTGCAGACACTGCTCGCCGGCCTGCCCGCCGTGTGGGACGAGGCGATCGCAGCGGTGCGCGCGAGCCGGCACGGAGAACCGTGACCGACCCCCTCGCGGACGCGACCTGGCACGTGTATGCCGTCGCGCCCGGTTCCGTCGCGACCCCCACGGGACTCACCGGCCGGGGCTGGTCGGCACGAGTCCCCGGCACCGCGGCGGCCGCCGTGCACGACGCTCGAGGTCCGGCGGCCCTCGAGGACCTGGACATCGACGGGTCGGACTGGTGGTGGCGCACGACGGTGTCGGTCGGCACCGACGACCTGCCCGGGGGACGCGCCCAGCTGTGCCTGGACGGGGTGGCCACCGCGTGGACCGTCTTCTGGGACGGAGTCGCGGTCGGCTCGGGCAACTCGATGTGGCGGGCCGCCCGCATCGACCTGTCGATCACCCCCGGAGAACACGAGATCGCGCTGCTCTGCCCCTCGCTGCGCACCCTCCCCACCCCGGCCCGACCGCGGGCCCGCTGGCGCAGCGCGCACGTGGCCGACCAGTCCCTGCGCTGGCACCGGACGAGCCTCTACGGGCGCTCGACCTGGGGCCACGCGCCGGCCGTCGTCGGGCCCTTCCGCCCCGTGCGGCTCGAGCCCCCGCGGCATACCGAGGTCACCCGGGTGCACACCCGACTCGCCGACGACGGCACCGGCTTCGTCGAGGTCGAGCTCGTGACCGCCGCACCGACGGAGCTCGACCTCGTCGTCGACGGCGAGGTGCGGGCGAGCGCGGTCATCGAGGGCACCGGTCGGCTGGCGGCGGTCGTGCCCGAGGCCCGGCTGTGGTGGCCGCACACCCACGGGGACCCGGCCCACTCTCGCCTCCAGGTGCGCGAACGGGCCACCCGCCGGGTCGTCCTCGACCGGACCGTCGGCTTCCGCACGATCGAGGCCGACCGCTCCGACGGCGGATTCCGCCTCGTCGTCAACGGCATACCGATCGTCGCCCGCGGGGTCTGCTGGACCACGGCCGACCCGCTGCGCCCCCTCGCGACGGCGGCTGTGCGGCGCGCGCGGCTCACGGCCTTCGCCCGGCTTGGGGTCAACCTCGTCCGGGTCGTCGGCGGCAGCACGTGGGCGGACGAGGCGTTCGCGCGGGACTGCACCGAGCTTGGCATCCTGCTGTGGCAGGACGCGATGCTCTCCAGCCTCGCGCCGCCCGAGGACCCCGCGTGGACGGCCGAGGTGGCCGACGAAGTGCGCGAAAACCTCACTCCCCTGCAGGGTATGCCGTGTGTCGCAGTCGTCTCCGGCGGGAACGAGACCCTCGTCCAACCGGTCCTGCTCGGCCTCGATGCATCCCGCCGCGACGTGCCGGTGGTCACCGAGGTCATCCCGGCCATCGTCGCCGGCGTCTTGCCGGAGGTGCCCTACGTGCCCTCCACGCCCTCGGGCGGGAGGCTGCCGCACGTGCCCGACGAGGGGCTGAGCCACTACTACGGCGTGGGCCCCTATCTGCGTCCGCTCGTGGACGCGCGGCTGGCCCGGGTCCGCTTCGCCGCCGAATCCCTGTGCCTCACCGTGCCCCCCGAGCGCACGCTCGTCGAGTCGGCGTTCGGTCGATCCCCGCGGCTCGGGGACCCCGACTGGCTCGCGACCGTGCCACGCGAGCGGAACGTCGACTGGGACTTCCAGGACGTCACCGTGCACTACGCCCGGGAGTTCTTCGGCGAGGACCCCGCCGCCCCCGACACCGACCCCCGCCGCGCCCACGACCTCCTGCGCGCAGCGGCAGCCCACCTCGTCGAACAGACCCTCCTCGAGTGGCGCCGACCGGGTTCGACGTGCGCGGGGGCACTCGTCCACACGGGAATGGACCTCCAACTGGGCGGGGACTGGGGACTCACCGACACCCGGGGTGGGCTCAAGGCCACCGCCTGGGCCGCCGGCCGTGCGTGGTCACCGGTCGCCCTAGTCGTCATCGACGAGGGCCTCAACGGGGTCGCCCTCCATGTCGTCAACGACCGGCCCGAGCCGCTCGACGCCGAGCTCGCGGTCGAGGTCACCCTCCAGGGTTCGGGGGCGGTCGCGCTCGAGGCCACGATCCCCGTCTCCGTGGGGCCGCACGCATCGAGCACTCTCTGGCTCGATGCCGTCCTCGGGGGATTCCGCGACGTCGCCCACGTCTACCCCTTCGGGCCGCCCGCATATGACGTCCTCGTCGCGCGGCTCTCCGGCCCGGCCCTGCCGGCCCCCGCGGAATCGGTCCACCTGCTCGGCGGCCCCGCTCGACCGGTTGTCCCGGACGTCGGCCTGCGTGCCCGCGCCGTCCACACCGGCGACGGGTGGGTGGTCGAGGTGTCCGCCGAACGGACCGCCACCTTCGTCTGCCTCGAGCCCGCGGGGCCGTGGGAACCGGCCGACAACTGGTTCCACCTCCCCGCCGCCCACCACCGGCGGATCGCGCTCTTCGGGGTCGGCGACGGCGTCCCCACCGGCACGGTCCGGGCGCTCAACGCGTCCGCCGAGGTCGCCATCGACCCGGTCGAGGGCGGCTGACCACACCCGGGCACTAGCATGACGAACCAGCCCCAGGCTGGACCGACCTGCCCCCCCCACGAGGAGAGCCGAGACATCGATGAGGCGACGTGCCAGTTGGGCAACCATGGGTCTGGTCGTCCTGCTCGTCGTGGACATCGCACTCGTCCTGTTGGCCTTCCGCAGCCCCCTGCACCGCCCGGCGGACCCCGCCTCGGCGGCCCTCTCGGAGTCGGCGGTCGCGTCCGGACCGGCCACGAGCGGTCCGACCGGCACGGCGCCCGGCTCGAGCGGGCTCGACCTATCGCGGCGGGTCGCGCTCGTCCTCTTCGACACCGAGAAGGCGTGGCGACTCACCCAGGGCTCCTGCGAGGCGGGCGGCGCCGAGCTCGCGGTGACGACCAACGGCGGCAAGACGTGGCGCTCGGTGACCCCGCCGTTGCGGGTCGTGACGAGCCTGAGCGTCACCGACGAGAACCACGTCCAGATCGTCGGCGGCGGCGAGGGCTGCGCGACGGTGACCAGGCGGACCGCCGACGGCGGCACGACGTGGACCGCCGGGGCCGCGTGGACGGCCTGGGCGCTCAATCCCGGGACACCCGGCCAGGTGCTCAACCCGTCCGGCAAGGCGCTGGGTCCGTGCGCCTCCGCCGGCGCGGTCGAGGTGCAGTCCGCGGCTCCCGCCGCGGCGGTCGTGCTGTGCTCCAACGGCAAACTCCTCGACACGGCCGACACCGGCGGCACGTGGGCGGACCTGAGCAAGGTGCTCGAGGTGCGTGCGGTCGACGCCACTCTGTCCGCCGGGAAGCTCGTGGCGACCGTCGCCTATCGGGCCGAGGGTTGCTCCGGGCTGCAGACCGGCACGGTCACCGGCGGCGCGCTCACCAAGCTCGGCTGCGTCGACCTCGGCCAGACGACCTCGTCGACCGGCTCGACCGCCCTCGCGGTGCGGGCCGATCGGGTCTGGTTGCTCGTCGGCACGGCGCTGTGGCGCTCGTCCGACGGTGGCAAGACCTGGTCGGCGGTCGGTTGAGCAGGCCCACTCGGTCGAGCAGGCCGGCTCACCGGTAGTCGTCGACCCGGTCCTCACGGATCGTCGTCCCGAGGCGCGCGATGGCCGCCCAGTCGACCAGGTCGATGGAGGCCCCGCCAGGAGTGCTGCCGAAGCCCGAGATGGGGGCGGTGAGCAGCCGGATGTCACCAGGTCGCAGATTGCGCAGGGCGAAGAGTTCTCCTCGCATCGCACCGACATCCAGGGCGCTGTCGACCGTCGTGTTGGCCGTCGCCGCATCGACGAGCTGCGCGAGGCGCACCGGGTTGGCGAGGGTCTCCTTGCTCACCGCCTGCAGCAGCAGCGCCTTGACGACCGCCTGCTGACGACGCCCGCGGGACAGGTCGCCGCGGCTGAGGTCGTAGCGCTCCCGGACGAAGGCGAGGGCCGCTGGACCGTCGAGGTGCATCCGTCCGGCCGTGAAGGTGTAACCGTCGATCGTGCCTCCCTCCTCGACGTCGACGTCCACCCCGCCGACCGCGTCGATCGTCCGTTTGAAGCCCTCGAAGCCGAAGAGCACGGCGTGGTCGATCTTCACCCCCAGCATGTTCTGCAGGGTCTGGACGAGCAGGGGCACACCCCCGAAGGCATAGGCCGCGTTGATCTTGTTGCGCCCCCGGCCGGGGATCGGGACGTACATGTCGCGGGGGAAGTGGATGAGGGTGACGTTGTGGTGGTCGACCGGCACGTGGACGAGGATGATGACGTCGGATCGGCCGCCGGCCAGGCCCGGGCGGGCGTCGGAGCCGACGATGAGGTAGTTGTCGCCCAGGCTCTCGGCGGGCACGAGCGGCGCTCCGGGGGCGATGTCGCCACCGGGCTCCGACGGGTCGATCGGATCGCCGTCCGCCCCGACGGTGGGCAGCGCGCTCGCGCCGGCCCCCGACTCCGGCAACGTCGCCGGGGCAGTCCCGGTCGGGAGCAGGTCGGCGTGCTGGATGTTCGTCGTCGCCACGTGGTTGAGCCAACCGAGATAGCCGGCGACGACGAGCACGGGCACGAGGCAGACGACGGTGAGCACGATCGGCCAGCGTCGCCGACGACCGCGCCCGCCCTGCGCGCCCGCCCTGCGCGCGCGCCCGGTGTCCGATTCCCCCGAGGACGGCGGCAGGTCACGTGTGCTCTCGTCCACGCGGCGAGTGTATGCCGCCCCGGACGCCGGACGCGACGATCGGCCCCTCAGCCCCCGGCAACCGCCGCCCAGACGGCCGCGTGTCCCGCGGCCGTGCGCTCCCACGTGTAGCCGGCCGCGCGCGTGCGCGCCGCCGCGGTCAGCCGCGCGAGCGAGGAATCCCCCGACAGGGCCCACCCGAGCCCCTCGGCCACCCCGGGTCCGGTGGGGTCGACGAGGATGCCGTCCCGGCCGACCACCTCGGGCAGCGCCCCGGCCCGGGCGGCCACGACAAGGGTGCCGGTCGCCATCGCCTCGAGGGCGGGCAGGCCGAAGCCCTCGTCGAGGGAGGGCACCACGACGACGGACGCGGCCGCGACGAGGCCCGGCAGGTCCGGGTCGGGGACCCGGCCGAGCAGGTGGGTGCGCGGCATACCGGCGAACAGCTCGTGGCGTCGGGGGTGCGGGGTGCCGGCGAGTGCGAGCGAGACGTCCGGGTGGTCGGGGGCGAGCAGGCCCCACCCCTCGGCGAGCGCGGCGAGGTTCTTGCGCGCGGACACCCCGCCCAGGTGCAGGACGAACGGGGCGCGCAGTCCCCACCGCGCGAGGTCCTGCGCGCCCAGCGGCGTGGCGTCGAGGAAGGCCCGGTCCAGGCCGTTGGGGACGACGACCGGATCGCGCAGTCCGAAGCGGTCCACCGCGAGCCCGGCGGTGTGCGCGCTCACGCAGACGACCGCTGCCGCGCGCGTGAGCTCGGCGACGGCAGCCCGCACGGGCGGCGACTCGTCGGGCCAGTCCCAGGCGACCAGGTCGTGGAGCGTGACGACCTCGAGCGGGGCCGGGGGCAGCTCGAGGGAGGTGCGGTGGACGAGCGCCCCGCGAGGGTAGAGGAGCCGACCGGTCCGGGATCGGATGCCGGAGCCGGCGCGGGCGAGCCGGCCGAGCGGCAGCCGGTGGGTGCCGGACAGCGGAGAACGGATCGACCGAGCGACCAGCCGCCGGACCTCCCAGTCGCCGCCGATCGCCGCGAGGGCCCCGGCCGCCCGCGCGGCCACCGCCTCCTCGTAGCCCTGCGCTCCCCCGGGCGCCTCGACGGCGGCGGTGGCGAAGACCAGGGTGGGCATGCAAGGCTCCGGAGTCGTCGGACGGGCGGGCTGGGCGCCATCATGCCAAGCCCCGGAGCCCGACTCCCGCCCGACCGCCACGGGGAGGGTCGGGACGGACGGACGGAAGGGGTGGGCGTGACGCGCGTCGCACTCGTGTCCTCGTCCTTCCACCCCCACGTCGGGGGCGTCGAAGGGCATGTCCGCGAGGTCGCCCGCTCGCTGCGCGCGCAGGGGCACGAGGTCGTCGTCTGGACGGTCGACCGGGGCGAGCGGCTGGGCACCGGCCTGGTCGACGGCATACCGGTGCGCTGGCTGCCGACCCCCCTGCCGGCCGGGCGCCCGTCCGC
>JAKPEG010000051.1 GCA_029552065.1 Actinomycetes bacterium | reverse complement strand
CGTGCGTGTCCGGAGGGGGACTTGAACCCCCATGCCCGTGAGGGCACTAGCACCTCAAGCTAGCGCGTCTGCCATTCCGCCACCCGGACGAGGTGTGCTCCGAACCCCCTTGTGCAGGGAGCCCGTCGCGACCCGCAACGTTAGCACGCACCACGCCGGGCCACCGAACCGGCACCGAACCGGCACCGCGCCGGCACCGAACCGGTGCCGCGGCATACCGGATAGCGGCCGGTGACGTGGACCGAGGAGGTGGGGGGCATAGCCTGTGGAGCCGTGATGACCACCATCTACCTGGCTGCGGCAGAGCCGGGCTCGGGCAAGACGGCCATCGCCCTCGGCTTGCTCGACCAGGCGAGTCGGATCGCGCGCAGCATCGGGGTATTCCGCCCGCTCGTGCGCTCGCGCGAGCCGGCCGACAATGCGGCCCTCGACCTGCTGCTCACCCGCGTCTCGAGCCCCGACTCCCTGGAGGAATGCCTCGGCGTCACCTACGCCGAGATGCACGAGGACCCCGACCGGGCGATGACCACGATCCTCGACCGCTTCCACGTCCTGGCCGCTCGGCACCCCGCGCTGCTGGTCTTCGGGTCCGACTTCACCGACGTCGGCTCCCCCACGGAGTTCTCGATGAACGCCCGGATCGCCGCCAACCTGGGCGCACCGATGATCCTCGTGGTCTCGGGACACGACCGCACGCCCGCCCAGGTGCGCACGGCCGCCGCCAATGCCGTCGACGAGGCGCACGGCAACCACGCCCACATCCTCGCGGTCATCGCCAACCGGGTCACCCCCGAACGGCTCGACGACACCCTCGCGCGCCTCCACGGGGTCGCCGCCGCGCACCCGGTGTATGCCGTTCCGGCCGACCCCGTGCTGTCCGCCCCGACCGTGCGCGACCTCATGACGGCAGCCGGCGGGCAGCTCCTGCACGGCGACGACTCGCTGCTCGACCGCGAGGCGATGGGCGTCTCCATCGCCGCCATGACCCTGCCCAACCTGCTCGGGCGACTCCACGAAGGCGCGGTCGTCGTCACCCCCGGCGACCGCGCCGACGTCCTGCTCGGGCTGCTACTCGCCCACCAGTCGCGCACCTTCCCGGCCCTCTCGGCGATCGTCCTCAACGGCGGAATCGAGGTCGACGCCCGCGTGAGCACCCTCGTCGAGGGCCTGCGGCTCTCGCTGCCGGTGCTCACCGTGCCCTTCGGCACGACCGACACCGCCCGGGTCCTCGGCGCGGTCGTCGCGCGGCTGTCGCGGGCGACCGACCGCAAGATCCAAGTCGCCCTCGCCCTGTGCGAGAAGCACATCGACGCTGCCGCACTCCTGCACGAGATCGAACTCACCCCGACCTCGGTCGTCACACCCCTCATGTTCGAACACCGGCTCATCGACCGGGCCAGGGTGGCCGACCGGCACATCGTCCTCCCCGAAGGCGAGGAGGAACGCATCCTCGTCGCGGCCGACCAGCTCATCCGCCGACAGGTCGCCCGGATCACTCTGCTCGGCGACCCCGCGGTCATCGCGGCCCGCGCCCAACGCCTTCAGCTCGACGTGAGCGCTGCCGCGATCCTCGACCCGGTGCACGATCCGCTCCGTGAGCGCTTCGCCCACCAACTGGTCGAGTTGCGCAAGGCGAAGGCGGTCACCTGGGACCTCGCCTGGGACTCCGCGCGGGACTCGTCCTACTTCGGCACGATGATGGTCCTCGACGGCCTGGCCGACGGGATGGTCTCCGGGTCGGTCAACACGACCGCCCACACCATCCGTCCCGCCTTGCAGGTGATCAAGACGGTCCCCGGGGTGTCGGTTGTCTCGTCGGTGTTCTTCATGTGCCTCGCCGACCGCGTCCTCGTCTACGGCGACTGTGCGGTCAACCCCGACCCCACGGCCGAGCAACTCGCCGACATCGCGATCTCCTCGGCTGCGACCGCCCTGCGGTTCGGCGTCGAGCCGAGGATCGCCATGCTCTCCTATTCGACCGGAGCCTCCGGCAGCGGCGCCGACGTCGACAAGGTGCGCGCGGCAACGGAACTCGTCCGCTCGCGTGCGCCCGAGCTGTGCGTCGACGGTCCCATGCAATACGACGCCGCCGTCGATCCGGTGGTCGCCGCCGCCAAAGCCAAGGACTCCCCCGTTGCCGGCCGTGCGACCGTCCTCATCTTCCCCGACCTCAACACCGGCAACAACACCTACAAGGCCGTCCAGCGCAGCGCCGGTGCCGTCGCCATCGGACCGATCCTCCAGGGTCTGCGCAGGCCGGTGAACGACCTCTCTCGCGGCGCCCTCGTCCAGGACATAGTCAACACCGTGGCAATCACGGCGATCCAGGCGGCCGACGACGGGGACCTCCCGTGAACGACCTCGTCCTCGTCCTCAACGCCGGCTCGTCGTCGCTGAAATACCAGCTCCTGCAACCTGATTCAAGCCTCGTGCTGGCCTCTGGACTCGTCGAGCGCATCGGTGAGCCGGGCACCCGGGCGCGCACGCGGCATACCGTGGGGGGCGGCAGCACCACCGAGGGCGAGGTCGACGCACCCGACCACACGGGTGCGATGGCGCTCGTCCTCGACCTCTTCGCGACGGTCGGCCCTTCCCTCGACGGCGTCACCGCGGTCGGGCACCGCGTCGTCCACGGCGGCGACCGGTTCCGCGCGCCGACCCTCGTGACGAGCGAGGTGCTCGCGGCGATCGAGGACCTCGTCCCGCTCGCGCCCCTGCACAATCCGGCCAACCTCGCCGGCATCCGGGCCGCCCAGGCCGCCCTGCCCGACGTGCCCCACGTCGCCGTCTTCGACACGGCCTTCCACCAGACCCTGCCCCCGCACGCCTACACCTATGCCGTGCCCCAAGCCTGGCGCGAGGAGCATCGGGTGCGCCGCTACGGCTTCCACGGCACCTCGCACGCCTACGTCTCCCGGCGACTGGCGGAGTTGCTCGGCGGACCGGTCGCCGACGCCCAGGTGATCGTCCTGCACCTGGGCAACGGCGCGAGCGCCGCCGCCGTGGCGGGTGGCCGCTGCATCGACACCTCGATGGGGCTCTCGCCGCTCGAGGGCCTGGTCATGGGCACCCGCCCCGGCGACCTCGACCCGGCCCTGGCCGGCTACCTGGCTGCGCGCGGCATACCGCTGGCCGACTACGACCACGCGCTCAACACGGCGAGCGGGCTGCTCGGGCTCACCGGCACGAACGACTTCCGCGAGGTCATGTCCCTGCTCGACGCGGGCAACCCCGACGCGCGGCTCGCCGTCGACCTCGTCGCCTACCGACTCGCCAAATACGTCGGCGCGTATGCCGTGGCGCTCGGCAGCCTCCACGGGATCGCCTTCACGGCGGGCATCGGGGAGCACTCCGCGCCGTTGCGAGCTGCCGTCCTGGCGCGGCTCGGGTTGCTCGGCATCCGCCTCGACCCCCGCCGCAACGCCGAGGGTCCGCCCGAGCGCCCGATCACGACGCAGGACAGCGCCGTGCCGGTGTGGGTGGTGCCGACCGCCGAGGAGCTGGAGATCGCCCAGCAGGCGCTAGCGGCGCTCCAGGCGCTCAGCGCGAGCGAGATGCCCCGCCTCTAAGCCTCTGGGCGAAGGATTCTGCACCCTCTGGGGTGCAGAATCCTTCCGCGTGGCCGTCACGCGGCGGGCGCGACCCGCCAGCGGGACGTGACCCGCGAGGCCGATCAGCCGGCCGGAGTCCCGGGCAGCCGCAGCAGCGTCGACTTGCCGAACATCGAGTCGATGAGGTCGGTCGCCACCTCGGCGGTCCGGTTGGCGTGGTCCTTGGCCGGGTTGAGCTCCATGACGTCGAGCGAGCCGAGCCGACCGGTGTCGGCGATCATCTCCATGACCAGCTGGGCCTCGCGGTAGGTCGGCCCGCCCTGCACGGTCGTGCCCACGCCCGGTGCGATCGCCGGGTCGAGGAAGTCGACGTCGAAGCTCACGTGCAGATGGGTCCGCTCGTCGACACCGTCGAGTGCTCGGCGGATGACCTTGCGCATCCCGTGCTCGTCGATGTGGCGCATGTCGAAGACGTCCATCCCGTCCTCGTGGACGAGCCGCTTCTCCTGCGCATCGACGCTGCGGATCCCCACCTGGCGGACCGTGCCCGGGTCGATCGCCGGCACCCGTCCGCCGATCGAGGTGAGCTCCCCGGGCCCCATGCCGCGCAGGATGGCGACCGGCATACCGTGGATGTTGCCCGTCGGAGTGGTGCGCATCGTGTTGAAGTCGGCGTGCGCGTCCAGCCAGAGCACCCGCAGGGCCAACCCCTGCTCGCGGCAGTGCCGCGCGACCGCGCTGATCGAGCCGATGGCCAGGCAGTGGTCACCTCCGAGCAGGATCGGCAGGTGCCCGCCGGCGAGGGAGCCGTGCACGGCTTCGTGCACGGCTTGGTTCCAGGCCAGCACCTCGGGCAGGTGCCGGTAGCCGTCGACCGGCGGCAGCCAGGGGTTGGCAGGACCGGCGAGGTTACCCAGATCGTTGACGTGGCAGCCGAATTGGACGAGGGTCTGCTGGATGCCGGCGACCCTCATCGCCTCGGGCCCCATCGACGCGCCGCGGTGTGCCGCACCGACGTCCGTGGGTGCCCCGATGAGGTCGACGATCTTCGTGGGGATGCTCACGACCGGCCATCCTCACACACGAAGCGCCCAGAAGGCCACGGCGCCGGCGGCAGCCACGTTGAGCGAGTCCACCCCGCCCGCCATCGGGATGCGCACCGCGAGGTCGGCGGCCGCGACGGTCTGCCGCGACAACCCGTCCCCCTCGGCCCCGAGGACGAGGGCGAGCCGCTGCGGCGGGGCGGCCGCGAGTTCCTCGAGGGTCACCGAACCCTCGGCGAGGGCGAGTGCCGCCACGGTGAAGCCCGCGGCCCGCAGCGACTCGACGCCGCCGCGGGGCCACGGGTCGATCCGGGTCCAGGGCACCTGGAAGACCGTGCCCATCGACACCCGCACCGAGCGGCGGTAGAGCGGGTCCGCGCACTGCGGCGTCACGAGGACCGCGTCGACGCCCAGGGCGGCGGCGCTGCGGAACACGGCTCCGACGTTCGTGTGGTCGACGACGTCCTCGAGCACGGCGACCCGGCGGGCATCCACGAGCAACTCCCCCACCGCGGGCAGCACCGGCCGCGCCATCGCCGCGAGCGCCCCCCGGTGCAGATGGAAGCCGGTGAGCGCCTCCAACACCGGGTGGTCGGCGGCATAGACGGGTATGCCGTCGCGGCTCGCCTGCGCGACGAGGTCGGCGAGGTCGGCGAGCCAACGCGGGGCCATGAGGAAGGACACCGGCCGATGTCCGGCCGCCAGGGCCCGCCGGATGACCTTCTCCGATTCGGCGAGGTAGATCCCCCGGGAGGGCTCCATCCGCCGACGCAGGGCGACGTCGGTGAGCTGGAGGTAGTCGGCGAGCCGGGGGTCGTGCGGGTCGTCGACCCAGGTGACCCCGGGGGGGATCGCCGTCACGAGAACCACAACAACCGCACGAGGGCGACGAGACCCACGACGACGATGACGGCACGCAGGACCGTCCGGGAGAGCCGTCGGCCGATGGCCGCCCCGAGCAGCCCCCCGGCGAACGAGCCGACCGCGACGAGCCCGACGACGGCCCAGTCGACGTGGTCGCGGGCGAACAGGAGGAAGGCGATCGCCGCGACCGTGTTGACGCCGGTGACGAGCAGGTTCTTCAGACCGTTGAGCCGTTCGAGCGGTTGGGTGGCCAGCACGCTGAACAGGCCCATCATGAGCACGCCCTGGGCCGCCCCGAAGTAGCCGCCGTAGACCCCGCCGAGGAAGACGCCGACCGCGAGCGCCGGGCCGCGCCACGGCATACCGTCGGGGTCGTCGCTGTGGTGCCGGGCGCCCCAGGCCTGCAGTCGTGGCCCCAGCACCACGAGGACGAGGGCCAGGACGATGAGCGCGGGGACGATCGCCTTGAAAGCCGCGGCCGGGAGCACGAGCAGCAGCGCGGCGCCGGTGAGCCCACCGAGCAGCGACCACGGTGCGAGCCGGCGCAACTGTTCGCGTTGCGTGGACAGATCCGCGCGATAGCCCCAGGTCGCGCTCGCGCCGCCGGCGACCAGCCCGATGTTGTTGCTCACGTTGGCCGTGAGCGGCGGGAAACCGAGCAGGACGAGGGTCGGGAAGGTGATGAGGGTGCCCGAGCCGACGACCGCGTTGATCGTGCCGGCGCCGACGCCGGCCAGGGCCACGAGGGTGGCGTCGAGCGGGGACACTCGAACACCCTAGTGCGGTGCACGGGTGTGGCGCAGGGCCGTCCGCGGGACGCCGCGGCGTCAGATGTGGTGTTCGCCCGCCTCCGCGGTCGTCGCCTCGACCTGGTGCTTGGCCTCGGCCAGCGCCTCCGCCGGGTCGGGCAGCATCGGGGCCTGGAAGGCGTCGGCGACGTCGCCGGGGTCGACCCACGCCTCGTCGCCGTCGTCGCCGCCGACCGGCGGCTGGCCACCGAGGGCCGAGGAGATCCCACGCAGGGCGTCGGTCACTTCGGAGGGGATGATCCACATCTTGTTGGCGTCGCCGCGGGCCAGTTGGGGCAGCACCTGTAGGTACTGGTAGGCCAGCAGCTTCTGGGTCGGCTTGCCCCGGTGGATCGCGTCGAAGACCTGCTGGATGGCCCGTGCCTGGCCCTGGGCCTCGAGCACCCGGGCCTGCGCGGAGCCCTCGGCGCGCAGGATCTGAGCCTGCTTCTCGCCCTCGGCGGTGAGAATGGCCGACTGCTTGACGCCCTCGGCGGTGAGGATCGCGGCCCGCCGGTCACGCTCGGCACGCATCTGCTTCTCCATCGAGTCCTGCACCGAGTGCGGCGGGTCGATGGCCTTGAGCTCGACCCGGTTGACCCGGATCCCCCACCGACCGGTCTCCTGGTCGAGCACCCCACGCAGCTGGGCGTTGATCTGGTCGCGGGAGGTGAGGGTCTGCTCCAGGTCGAGCGAGCCGATGACGTTACGGAGGGTGGTGACGGTGAGTTGCTCGATGCCCTGGATGAAGTTCGCGATCTCGTAGACGGCCGACTTCGCGTCGGTCACCGTGTAGTAGATGACCGTGTCGATGGACACGACGAGGTTGTCGCTCGTGATGACCGGCTGCGGCGGGAAGGTGACGACCTGTTCGCGCAGATCGATGGTCGCACGGGGCTTGTCGATGAACGGCACGAGGATGTGCATGCCGTCATCGAGGGTGCGGGCATAGGAGCCCAGTCGCTCGATGATCACCGCCGTCTGTTGCGGGACGATCCGGATGGTCCGGACGATGACGACGACGACGAAGAGCAGGAGCAGGGCCAGGACGACGAGGGTGATGGTGCCGGGCATGGACAGCCTCCGGGTTGGGAATGGGCCGCGGCACCACCACGGCGCGCGGAAGTTCGGCGGGCAGGATCAGGGCAACTGCGGATCTGGCGGTCGGGCGACGACGGCTGTCGCCCCTTCGATGGCCACGATGCGCACCTCCTCACCTGGACGGATCGCATCGCCTCCGGTCGAGCGCGCACTCCACGTCTCGCCGCCCAGCCGGATCCGGCCGCCCGTGTCGGTGACGTCCTCGAGGACGTATGCCGCGCGCCCGATGTTGGCGGCGACCCCGATGACGTGCTTGGACCGTGGAGTGGTGAACCTGCGCTTGACCGCCGGGCGGACGAAGACGAGCAGCAGGGCCGCCACGAGGGCGGCCACGACGACCTGGATGGTGAGTGGGGCCCCTGCGGCAGCGGCGACCGAACCGCCGACCGCCCCGCCGGCGAGCATGAGGAAGACGAAGTCGACGGTGGCGGCCTCGACGGCGCCCAGGGCCAGCGCGACCCCCAACCAGATGAGCCAGGCCGAGTCCTCGAACACGTCCTCACCTCTCCTCGGACCCGATCCCGCGGGAGGGTCTCTCATTCATTACGACGTCTGACCGCCGGTCAGGGTTCCTGGGTCGGCTGGGGATGGCTCGCCTGAGCCGGTGACCTCGTCGGCGGACACAGCGCGCGCGGCATACCGGTCGCCGTGTCGTTCGAGGTGCAGCGGCACCCCGAAGGTGGCCGAGAGGTTCTCGGCCGTGAGGGTGCGCCGGATCGGCCCGGCGGCCACGATCCGTCCGGCACGCAGGAGCAGGACATCGGTGAAACCCGGCGGGATCTCCTCGACGTGGTGGGTGACGAGCACGAGAGCCGGCGCCTCGATGTCCTGGGCGAGCAGCCCCAGTCGCGCCACGAGGTCCTCTCGCCCGCCCAGGTCGAGCCCGGCGGCGGGTTCGTCCAGGAGCATGAGTTCGGGGTCGGTCATCAGCGCGCGGGCGATCTGCACCCGTTTGCGCTCCCCCTCGGAGAGGGTGCCATAGCGCCGATCGGCGAGATGGGCCGCCCCCATCGACGCGAGCAGGGTCATCGCCCGGGCGTAGTCGGTGTCGTCGTAGTGCTCCCGCCAGCGCCCGATGACGCCATAGGAGGCCGTGACGACGACGTTGCCGACGACTTCGTCCCCGGGGATCCGCTCGGCCATGGCCGCGCTCGCCAGCCCGATCCGGGGCCGCAACTCGAAGACGTCGACGGTCCCGAGCACCTCGCCGAGGATGCCGACGACGCCGGTCGTCGGGTGCATCCGGGCGGCGGCGAGCTGGAGCAAGGTCGTCTTGCCGGCCCCGTTGGGCCCGAGGACCACCCAGCGCTCGCCCTCCTCCACCTCCCAGTCGAGGTCGGACAGGAGGTGGTTCTTCCCACGCACCACGCCGACCCCGGCGAAGGCGAGCACGTCGCTCATGGGAGCAACCCTAACCAACCCGACATAGGGTGGCCGGCATGTCCGGCCTGCCCCTCGCCGCCCGCGTCGCGCTGTGGGTGAGCGCGGCGTGGCGCGCCGGAGCGCCGACCGGCGGTGCGCTCGACGAGGCACTGGCCGCCGCGCACGCCGGTGTCGACGACGTGGTCGGCGACCCCCGCGCGACCCTCGACCGGTGGCGACGGGAGGGCGAGCGGTTCCTCTTCGTCGCGCTCCCCCGTCCCGGCGCAGTCCTCGGTATGCCGCCCGCCGCCCCCGACGCGGTGGGTGCCGCGCTCGACTGCGGCGAGGCAGTGCTCGCCCCCACCGTGGGCGGGCTGCTCGTCCCGGACCTGCGACTGTTCGGGCCGGCCGGTGACCAGGGCGTGCAGGTGTGCTGGACGGCATACCCGGCCGGACCGTTGCCC
Organism: Actinomycetes bacterium; assembly: GCA_029552065.1. Lineage (GTDB taxonomy): Bacteria > Actinomycetota > Actinomycetes > Actinomycetales > Dermatophilaceae > Phosphoribacter. Next base: position 50,564 of record JAKPEG010000051.1, on the reverse strand, counting down.
CACCACCTCGTCGAGGCGGCCGATGCCGCGGCGGCGAGTCGGGGGCTCGCGGACGCGGTGCGCGTCGCCACCCGCCGGCTCGAGGAGGCGGGCGGCATACCCTGGCGGGCGCTCGAACGGTTGGGCCCGACCGGTGACGCCGCCTCGCTGCCGGGGGGTCTGGACCCGAGGGCGGTCGAGGTGCTCGAGCGGGCAGCGCGGGTCGTCGTGCTCGCGTCCGCCGGGCTTGCCGGGGAGCAGGCCGGGGCCGCCCTCGACGCCGCGACCTCGCAGGGCCGCCGACTCGCGCTCGGTGCACTCGCACACGCGGCCACGTCGGCACTCGCGGAGGCCGCGAACGCGTGTGTCGTGGATCGCGATGCTCAGCCGAGCCGCGGCGCTCAGCCGAGCACCGATCGGTAGACCTCCATCGTCTTGTCGCCGATCGAGGCCCAGGAGAAGTGCTCGACCGCACGAGCGCGCCCGGCGATTCCTCGCGCGCGGGCCCGAGCCGGGTCGCTCACGGCGTCGGTGAGCGCGTCGGCGAGGTCGGTGACGAAGCGTTCGGGGTCGACCGGGGTCCCGGTGCCGTCTTGCACCTGCTCGATGGGCACCAACCATCCGGTCTCGCCCGGGACGACGACCTCGGGTATGCCGCCCGTGGCGGTCGCGACGACCGGCAGCTCGCAGGCCATCGCCTCGAGGTTGACGATGCCCAGCGGCTCGTAGACCGACGGGCAGGCGAAGACCGTCGAGGCGGTGAGCAGCGCGATCACCTCGCGCCGCGGGAGCATCTGCGGGATCCACACGACCCCGTCGCGGTGTTCGCGGAGGTCGGCGAGCAGGCCCTCGACCTCGGCCTTGATCTCGGGCGTGTCCGGAGCACCCGCACACAGGACCACCTGGACGTCGGCGGGGAGCCGGGCGGCGGCCCGCATGAGATAGGGCAGACCCTTCTGTCGGGTGATCCGGCCGACGAAGGTGACCGCAGGCTTGTCGGGGTCCATCCCGTGCGAACGGCATACGTCTTCGTCGCGGATCGGTTGCCAGAGTTGGGAATCGATGCCGTTGTGGACGACCGGCACCTTGTCGGGGTCGAGCGAGGGATAGCTACGCAGGATGTCTGCACGCATCCCCGCGCTCACCGCGATGACCGCCGCCGCGCCCTCGTAGGCGGTCTTTTCGGCGAACGACGACACCCGGTAGCCGCCGCCGAGTTGCTCGGCCTTCCACGGACGCATGGGTTCCAGGCTGTGCGCGGTCACGACGTGGGGGGCACCGGCAAGCAGGCCGCCGAGGTGGCCGGCCATGTTGGCATACCACGTGTGCGAGTGGACGAGGTCGGTGCCCTGGCAGTCCTGGGCGATCGTCACGTCGACGCCGAGGGTCTGCAGCGCGGCGTTGGCTCCGGCGAGTTCGACGAGATCTGGGTATGCCGTCGTGCACTCCTCCTCGCGTGGCGCCCCGAAGCAGCGGACCTGGACGTCGACGTCGCCACGGGCCCGCAGGGCCCGCACGAGCTCGGCGACGTGGACTCCGGCGCCTCCGTAGATCGCCGGCGGATATTCCTTGCTCACGATGTCGACGCGCACACCGTGAGACTAGTGCGACACGCCCCCTCCCGTGGAGGTAGGCCCCCCCATAGGGTGGGCACATGGCATACCGCGGCGGCAAGAAGGTTCTCGCGATCGTCCTGGCCGGCGGGGAGGGCAAGCGGCTCATGCCGCTCACCAGGGACCGGGCCAAGCCGGCCGTCCCGTTCGGGGGGATCTACCGCCTCGTCGACTTCGCCCTGTCCAATGTCGTGAACTCGGGCTATCTCAAGGTCGTCGTGCTCACCCAGTACAAGTCGCATTCGCTCGACAAGCACGTGACGAAGACCTGGCGGATGTCGACGATCCTCGGCAACTACGTCGCGCCGGTGCCGGCCCAGCAGCGGGTGGACAAGAACTGGTACCTCGGCAGCGCCGACGCGATCTTCCAGTCCCTCAACCTGATGGAGGACGAACGCCCGGAGATCGTCGTCGTCGTCGGTGCCGATCACGTCTACCGGATGGACTTCTCGCAGATGGTCGACCAGCATCTGCAGACCGGTGCCGGCCTCACCGTCGCGGCCATCCGGCAGCCGATCAGCCTCGCCGACCAGTTCGGGGTCATCGAGGTCGACCCCGCCGATCCGCGTCGGATCGGCGCCTTCCGGGAGAAGCCGACCGACCCGATCGGCTTGCCCGACGCCCCCCACGAGGTGCTCGCCTCGATGGGCAACTATGTCTTCACCTGCGACGCGCTCGTCGAGGCGGTCACCCGCGACCACGACACCGACGGCAGCAAGCACGACATGGGCGGCGACATCGTCCCCGACTTCGTCTCCCGCGGAGACGCATTCGTCTACGACTTCAAGGACAACGACGTCCCCGGCGCCACCGAACGCGACAAGGGTTATTGGCGGGACGTGGGAACCCTCGACTCCTACTTCGACGCGCACATGGATCTCATCTCGGTCCACCCGGTCTTCAACCTCTACAACTACGACTGGCAGATCTACACGTCGATGGCCCCGTTGCCTCCGGCGAAGTTCGTCCACGGCTCCGGCGACCGGGTCGGCGAGGCGCTCTCCTCGATGGTCTCCCCCGGCGTCGTCGTCTCCGGCGCCCAGGTCAACCACTCGATCCTCTCCCCCAACGTGCGCGTGCACAGCTATGCGACGATCGCCGACAGCGTCCTGCTCGACGGGGTCGAGGTCGGCCGCTATTCGGTCATCCGCCGGGCGATCATCGACAAGAACGTCGTCATTCCCGAGTACTGCCGGATCGGTGTCGATCACGAGCACGACCGGGCCCGTGGCTTCTATGTCACCGAGGGCGGCGTGACCGTCGTCGGCAAGGGTCAACCGGTCCCGCTGTGATCGTCGCCGGGTGAGCAGCTTCGCGCCGCAGACGGCGCCGCGCGACGGCATACCGGCGAGCTCGGCCGACCCGCGTCCGGCTCGCGTCGCCGTCCAGATCGCACCGCAACACGCCCCGTATGCCGTGCTGCGCGACACCGCCGTCGAACTCGAGGCGATGGGCGTGGACGTGCTGTTCAACTGGGACCACTTCCAGCCACTCAACGGCGACCCCGAGGGCAACCATTTCGAGTGCTGGACCCTTCTGGCCGCGTGGGCCGAGGCCACCAGCCGGATCCAACTCGGACCGCTCGTGACGTGCACGGCCTACCGCAACCCCAACCTGCTCGCCGACATGGCGCGCACGGTCGACCACATCAGCGGGGGTCGGGTCGTCCTGGGCATCGGATCGGGTTGGCACGAGGCGGAATTCGCCGACTACGGCTATGCCTTCGGCACCGCCGGATCACGACTCGACGCGCTGGCGGCCGACCTGCCGGTCATCGAACGGCGGTGGGCCCGGCTACGCCCTCCGCCGGTGCGCCCGATCCCCGTGCTCGTCGGCGGGGGCGGCGAACGCAAGACGCTGGGACTCGTCGCTCGGCACGCCGACATCTGGCACGGCTTCGGCGACCCCGAGACGATCCGACACAAGCACCTCGTCCTCGACGACTGGTGCCGCCGCCTCGGCCGCGACCCCCTGGCGATCGAACGCTCGGCCGGGACGGCCTTCCAGGCCTCCCGCAACGGCACGCAACGCGGACTCGACTGGGCCGGACACGCCGACCGACTCCATGCCGTGGGCACCCGGCTCTTCCAGCTGGCTCTCGCCGAACCGCCCTACGACCTCGACCAGGTCCGCGAACTGCTCGCCTGGCGGGATGCGCGTAACGGGCGGCCGGGGCCGGTCGACACGTGGGACGTGCACTGAGTGGCCGTCTCGGACATCGAGGCCGTCGAGGTGCTCGACCTGCTCGAGTCGGTCGGCGCCGAGCCGTGGCTCGCCGGGGGCTGGGGGGTCGACGCGCTCATCGAGCGGCAGACGCGCATCCATCGGGACGTCGACGTGATGGTGCGGGCCGACCGTCTCGGTGACGTGCTGGACATCCTCCAGGACGAGGGTTTCCGCGTGACCACCGATTGGCTGCCGGTGCGGGTCGAACTCGACGACGGGGTGCGGGTCGTCGACGTCCATCCGGTGCACGAGGACGACGCGGGCGGGCACTGGCAGGCGGCGCCGGACGGCGGGCGTTACCACTACCCGGCCGGCTCCATCGTCGGAGGGCTGCTGGGCGGTCGCACCGTGCGCTGCGCGTCACCGCTGCTGCAGCGGGAGGCACACCTGGGCTACCCGCCCCGGCCGGTCGACCGGCACGACCTCGCCCTGCTCGACGAGATGCTCGCGGCGGACTGAGCGATGGCCGGACTGCTCGTGGCCGGCACGAGCTCGGACGCCGGCAAGACGGTGGTGACGACCGGGCTGTGTCGGGCCTTCGCCCGCCGTGGCGTGCGCGTCGCGCCGTTCAAGGCTCAGAACATGTCGAACAACTCGATGGTCTGCCGCGACGGGGCGGAGATCGGCCGGGCGCAGTATCTCCAGGCGCTGGCGGCCCGGGTCGAACCCAGCGCCCTGCACAATCCCGTGTTACTCAAGCCCGCCAGCGACCGCACAGCCTTCGTCGTCGTGGACGGCCGGCCGTGGGGTCGCTTGCGAGCAGGCGAATACGCCACCGGCCGAGGGGAACTCGCGGCGGCGAGCTTCGCGGCATACGAGCGGCTCGCGGCAAGCTGCGAGCTCGTCCTCGTCGAGGGCGCGGGCTCCCCGGCCGAGGTCAACCTGCGCGAGAACGACTTCGTCAACCTCGGTCTCGCACGGCGCTTCGGACTGCCGACGATCCTCGTCGGCGACATCGACCGGGGTGGGCTCCTCGCCGCGCTCTTCGGCACGTGGGGCCTGCTCGATCCGGACGACCGCGCGCTGCTCGCCGGCTATGTCGTCAACAAGTTCCGCGGCGACCTCGACGTGCTGCGCCCCGGGCTCGACACGGTGACCGAGCGGACCGGCATGCCCTGTCTGGGGGTGCTCCCGTGGGTCGAGGAGGTGTGGCTGGACTCCGAGGACACTCTCGTCGTCGGGCGGCTCGGCCCGCAGGAGACGGCCGGCGACGCGCTCACCGTGGCCGTCGTGCGCCTGCCCCGGATCTCGAATGCCACCGACGTCGACGCCCTCGCCGCCGAACCGGGCGTCGACGTGCGGGTCACCACCGACCCCGAGGTATGCCGTGCTGCGCACCTGCTCGTCCTGCCGGGCTCGCGCGCCACCCTCGCCGACCTTGCCTGGCTGCGCGAGCGGGGGTTGGCTCAGGTCGTCCTCGACCGGGCTCGGCTGGGTCGACCCGTGCTGGGCATCTGCGGCGGCTATCAGATGCTCGCCCGGACGATCGAGGACGGCGTCGAGAGCGACGTCGAGGCGCCGCGCCCCGGGCTGGGACTGCTCGACGTGGCGATCCGCTTCCGGCACGAGAAGGTCCTCGGCCGGCCACAGGGCCGCTGGCGGGAGCATGCCGTCGAGGGCTACGAGATCCACCACGGGATCGCCGACGACGACGGCGCCTTCCCCGGCGGCACCGTCGCGGGGTCGGTCTGGGGCACGATGTGGCACGGCACACTCGAGGGTGACGGCTTCCGCCGGGCCTGGTTGACCGAGGTGGCGCAGCGGGCCGGGGCGCGCTGGCGGCCTCACCCCGGCGCGGTCGGCTTCGCGACCCGCCGGGAGCGGATGGTCGAGTTGCTCGCCGATCTCGTCGAGGAGCACCTCGACTTCGACCGGATCGCGGAACTCGGCCGCACGGCATACCCCCCGACGCCCTAGCCTGGGGTGGTGAGCGAGCGACCCGAGGACACCCTGCGGGTCACCCTCACCGGCACCGACCGTCCCGGCATCACGGCCGCGCTCTTCGCAGCCCTCGCCGCGCACGACGCCCTCGTCCTCGACGTCGAGCAGATCGTCGTGCGCGACCACCTCACCCTCTCGCTCCTGCTCGCCGGCGGCGAGCATCCCAAACGGCTGGCCGCGGTCGCCCGGCAGATCGGCGAGGACCTCGGGGTGCGGGTGCGGGTGCGGTCGGGAGCGGGCGACAGCCAGCAGTCCCCCACCGGCCGGGCGCACGTCGTCGTGCTCGGCCACCCGCTGGCCGCCCGGGCCATGGCGGCCGTCGCCGAGCGAATCGCGGCCCACGGAGCCAACATCGACCGGATTCGGCGGCTGTCCCGCTATCCCGTGACGACCGTCGAGCTCGACGTCTCCGGCGCGGACGTCGCCCGGCTGCGGACCGAGCTGGCCGCCCTCGCGGCCGCCTGGGGCGTCGACGTCGCCGTCGCCCCGGCCGGTCTCGCGCGGATGGGCGCGCGGCTGGTCGTCATGGACGTCGACTCGACCTTCATCCAGCAGGAGGTCATCGAGTTGCTCGCCGCCCGGTGTGGCAACGAGCAGGAGGTCGCCGCCGTCACCGAGCGGGCCATGCGCGGGGAACTCGACTTCGCCGAGTCGCTGCGCGCCCGGGTCTCGCTGCTCGCCGGGCTCGACGTGGCCGTCCTCGACGAGGTCCGCCACGAGATCGTCCTCACCCCTGGGGCCCGCACCCTCGTCCGGACCCTCAAGCGGCTCGGCGACACCATCGCCCTCGTCTCCGGCGGCTTCCAGGAGATCGTCGAACCGATCGCCCACGACTTGGGGATCGACCACGTGCTCGCCAACCGGCTCGAAGTGCGGGACGGCCGTCTCACCGGTCGGGTGAGCGGGCCGATCGTCGACCGGGCCGGCAAGGCCGACGCGTTGCGCCGGTTCGCCGCCGAGGCCGGTCTGCCGCTCTCGCGGACGGTCGCCGTCGGCGACGGCGCCAACGACCTGGACATGCTTGCCGCCGCTGGGCTGGGGATCGCCTTCAACGCCAAACCCGTCGTGCGGGCGGCCGCCGACACCTCGGTCAACGTCCCCTATCTCGACGCGGTCCTCTACCTGCTCGGCATCCCCCGCGAGGACGTCGAGCAGGCGGACGCGCTCGACGGCATACCGGTGCTCACCCCCGAGGTGCCCTGGCCCTCCGCGCTGGCCTAGCGGTCCGGAGCCCCGAGGTCGGCCGCGAGGCGGCGGTGGATCGTGTGGTGACGCACGAGGAAGCTCTCTTCGTCCAGGCCCTTACGCCGGAGCCAGCCGGTCACCTCCGCCAGCCACTTGCTGCTGTTGCACGGTGGGCAGGCGGGCACGACGTTGCTGAGGGTGTAGCGACCGCCACGGGCCACGGGAAGCACGCAGTCGCGCTGGAGGGCCGTGCCCACGGCGCCGCAATAGGCGCAACCACCCCACGCGGCCTTGAGGGCCTCCCACTGGCCGTCCGTGAGGTCGTGGGTGACCTTGGCCAGGCGCCGTTTCCGGCGCCTGGCAGCCCTCACCCGACGCGCGCTGACCGGCATCTGCCCACCATAGGGTCAGGCTCGCGGATCACGCGAAGGCGAGGGCCGTGCCTGCACCCTTCACACCCGCCGGGGATCCCGGTGTGGCCTCAGCAGCCCATCGCGTGGACGCCGCCGTCGACGTGGACGATCTCGCCCGTCGTCGCGGGGAACCAGTCCGACAGGAGCATCGCGCAGGCGCGGGCCGTCGGCACCGGGTCGGTGACGTCCCAGCCGAGCGGCGCCCGGGTGTCCCACTGCTCCTCGAAGACCTCGAAGCCGGGGATCGACTTCGCCGCGGTCGTGCGGATCGGACCGGCGGCGACCAGATTGCAGCGGATCCCCTGTGGTCCCAGGTCGCGCGCACAGTAGCGGTTGGTCGACTCGAAGGCCGCCTTGGCCACGCCCATCCAGTCGTAGACCGGCCACGCGAAGCTCGCGTCGAAGGTGAGCCCGACGATCGCCCCGCCCTCGGCCATGAGCGGCAGGGCGGCGACCGCGAGGGCCTTGAGGCTGTATGCCGAGACGTGGACGGCCGTGCCGACGTCCTCCCACGTCGCGTCGAGGAAGGTGAAGGCACCCTGGGGCGCGAAGCCGATCGAGTGCAGCACGCCGTCGAGCCGGTCGGTGTGCTCGCGTAGGCGCTCGGCGAGGCTCTCGAGGTGGCTCGGGTCGGAGACGTCGAGCTCGACGACCGGCGGGGTGACCGGCAGCCGCTTGGCGATCGTCGTCGTGATCTTCATCGTCCGGCCGAAGGACGTGAGGATGACCTTCGCGCCCTCCTCCTGGGCGATCTTCGCCACGTGGAAGGCGATCGAGGTGTCCATGAGGACGCCCGTGACGAGAAGGGTCTTGCCCTCGAGAATGCCCACCGGTGGCTCGCTTTCGTGTCGTCGATTCGTGTCGTCAGGATCAGGTCGTCAGGATCGAGGTCGTCAGTGGCCCATGCCGAGGCCGCCGTCGACCGGCACGACCGCGCCGGAGACGTAGGCCGCCTCGGGGCTCGCGAGGAAGCGCACGACCGCGGCGACCTCCTCGGGCGCCGCGAACCGGCCGGCCGGGATGCTCGCGAGGTATGCCGCCCGCCGCTCCTCGGGCAGGGCCGCCGTCATGTCGGTGTCGATGAAGCCCGGGGCGACGACATTGGCCGTGATCCCCCGACCACCCAGCTCGCGGGTGATCGAGCGGGCCAATCCCACGAGGCCGGCCTTGCTCGCCGCGTAGTTGGCCTGCCCGGGCGAGCCGTAGAGCCCGACGACGCTGGAGACGAAGACCATCCGGCCGCGCTTGAGCCGGATCATCCCCCGGCTGGCGCGCCGGGCGCACCGGAAGGCGCCCGCGAGATTCGTGTCGACGACGGCCGAGAAGTCCTCGTCGGACATCCGCAGGAGCAACTGGTCACGGGTGACCCCGGCGTTGGCGACGAGCACCTCGACCGGTCCGCCGAGCAGACCCTCGGCGGCGTCGAAGGCACGGTCGACCGACGCGCTGTCGGTCACCTCGCACGGCACGGCGGCCAGTCCCTCGGGGGCCTCCCCGGATCGCGTGGTCACCACCACCCGGTCGCCTGCAGCCAGGAACGAGCGGGCGATCGCGAGGCCGATGCCCCGGTTGCCGCCGGTGACGAGGACGGTCCGGCCCGTGGGTTCGTCGGTCATGACGGCAGAGGCTAGCCCGTTACCTCCCGGTAGCAGGTGCCGCCGCACACGAGCAGGCGCGCGGGCGGCATACCCGTCGTATCGTGGAGGGGTGCAACCCACCCGTCCGAAGAAGCCGGTCGTCGTCCACACGGTGACGACCGCGCCGGTATCGGTCGCGGCGGACACCGAGATGCGGATGCGGCGCTACCTCATCACCATGGCCATCCGCACCTCGTGTTTCATCCTCGCCGTCCTCGTCGAGGGCTGGTTGCGCTGGGCCTTCGTCGCGGGCGCGGCGATCCTGCCATACGTCGCGGTCGTCCTCGCCAATGCGGTCGGGCCGCGGTGGGGCTCCCGGATCACCGGGGTCGACAAGTATGCCGAGGGGCCGGGTCTCGGCGCGGCGCCGCAGGGTGGTTTCGTGGTGAGCCACCAGCCACACACCCACTGAGCCCGGCTGAGCAGAGACTGGGCGGCGAGTGGGCCGCGTTCAGCCGCCGATCGCCGACATCGGACGGTCGGGCTGGTGGAATCCCGGTCGACCGATCCCGTGCGAGGGGGCCTTGCGCCACATCTCCCCGCGGATGAGCTCGCCCAGTTCCGCGTCGCTCGCGCCGTCCCGCAGCGGCCCGCGCAGATCCGTCTCGCGCTGCGAGAACAGGCAGTTGCGGACCTGCCCGTCGGCGGTGAGCCGGGTCCGGTCGCAGGCCGCACAGAAGGGCGCCGACACGCTCGCGACGATCCCCACCGTGGCCGGCCCGCCGTCGACGAGGAAGCGCTCGGCGGGCGCGCTGCCACGGTCGGCGTCGGGCAGGGGCGTGAGGGTATGCCGTCGCTCGAGCCGTTCGCGCACCTCGGCGGCCGTCACCATCCGCTCGCGGTCCCAGCCGTGCTGGGCGTCGAGGGGCATCTGCTCGATGAAACGCAGTTCGTAGCCGCGCTCGAGACACCAGTCGAGCAGTTCGGCGACGTCGGCGTCGTTGACCCCGCGCATGGCGACGGCGTTCACCTTCACCGGGGTGAGCCCGGCCTCGGCGGCGGCCGCCAGCCCGGCGACGACGTCGTCGAACCGGTCGCGGCGGGTGAGCGCGAGGAACTGGGCCCGCGAGATCGTGTCGAGGGAGACGTTGACCCGGTCGAGTCCGGCCCGCGCGAGTGGCCCGGCGAGCGCGGCCAACCCGACCCCGTTGGTCGTCATCGCCAGCTGGGGCCGGGGCGTGAGGGCGGCCAGCCCGGCGACGAGGTCGACGATGCTGCGCCGCAGGAGCGGCTCGCCGCCGGTGAGCCTGACTTGGCGCACCCCGAGGCCGACGAAGACCCCGACGACACGGAGCAGTTCCTCGTCGTCGAGGATCTCCTCGCGGGGCAGCCAGGGCAGCCCCTCGGCGGGCATGCAATAGGTGCAGCGCAGTCCGCACCGGTCGGTGACCGACACCCGCAGGTCACGGGCGACCCGCCCGTAGCCGTCGACCAGCGTGCGCCCCTGCGGGGGGCGCAGCCGCGGGTCGGGCAGGGCGGTCATGGGCGACACCCTATGCCGGGTACCGTGGGCAGGTGCCCCACTCCGTCCTCAACCGCCGCATCCTCGCCGCGGTGGCCGGAGCGATCGGTCTCGCGATCGTCTGCTACTTCCTCGCCCGCTGGCAGCTGAGCCGCTTCGAGGAGAAGGACGTGCGGGCGAACGCCGTCGAGGGCAACTACACCCGCGACGCCGTGCCGCTCACCTCAGTGCTCGCCGGTGTCGGCACCCCGCTGCGTGAGGACCAGGTGTGGACGCGGGTGACCGCGACCGGCCGGTATGCCGCCGGGCCTCCCCTCTACGTCCGCAACCGGGCCCTCAACTCGGCGGCCGGCATGGAGATCCTCGTGCCCTTCGTCGTCGACAGTGGCGGGACCCTCCTCGTCGACCGCGGTTGGGCACCGAACGGCACGACCGCGGCGGATCTGCCGGTCGTGCCGGCCGCCCCCTCGGGAACCGTGACGATCACCGGATGGCTCAAGCCGAGCGAAGACTCCGCCGGCAAGGACCTCCCCATCGGCCAACTGGCCACGGTGAACGTCGCGGATGCTCAGGCGCAACTGGGGACCCCGCTCTACGCGGCATACCTCGTCCTCGCCGACGAGCGGGTGAGCGGGTCGAGCGAGGTGCCGCCACGGCCGACACCGCTCGAGGTGCCGACCCCCGACCGCGGACCACATGTCGCCTATGCCATCCAATGGGTGCTCGTGGCGCTCTTGGGGGCCGGTTTCGTCGTCACGCTCTACCGAGCACAACCCGCGCAGGCGACCGCGCGGGAGGCAGCACGAGGGTCACGGCCAAAGAGGGTGCGCATATGGGACGAGGAGGACGGGTGATGGCGACGAAGGCGGGTGGGCACCGGGGCGAGCGGCACCGCGCGGGGGACGCCGCCCGGCTCAACTGGCTGCGGGCCGGAGTCCTGGGTGCCAACGACGGGATCGTGGCCACGTCAGGCCTGGTCATCGGGGTGGCGGCTGCCGGGGGCTCGACGGCCGCGGTTGCCACCGCGGGCCTGGCCGGGCTCGCCGCCGGGGCTCTGTCGATGGCGGCCGGCGAATACGTCTCGGTATCGACCCAACGCGACACCGAAGCCGCAATGCTCGCCACCGAACGCCAGGAGCTGGCCGACTATCCCGAACAGGAGCTCGCCGAGCTCGCCGGGATCTACCGGGGCAAGGGACTGCCCGAGACGCTCGCCCACGAGGTCGCCGTCGCCCTCACCGCGCACGACGCGCTAGGGGCCCACGCCGAGGCCGAGCTCGGCATCGACCACGAACAGCTCACCAACCCGTGGGCCGCCGCGGGCGCCTCGATGCTCGCCTTCGTCGTCGGTTCGGTGCTGCCGCTCGCGACGATCCTGTTTGTCCCGGCCGCCGCTCGGATCTGGGCGACCGTGCTCGCTGCGGCGATCGCGCTCGCGGTGACCGGGTGGATCTCCGCCAAGCTCGGCGGCGCGTCGGTCCGCCTCGCTGTCGTGCGCAACGTCGGCGGCGGGTTGCTCGCGATGGCCATCACCTATGGGATCGGCACCCTCGTGGGCACTCGGCTCGAGTGACGCGTGGCCGGACATCGGCCCGCTTGCCCGTGACCGGGTCGGGGCCGCGTCAGCCGATCTGCGGGACGGCACCGGACTGCTCGAAGTACTGCGTGCGATAGAGGTCGGCATAGAGCCCGCCCCGACCGAGCAACTCGACATGTCGGCCCTGCTCGACGATCCGTCCCTCGTCGACGACGAGGATGAGGTCGGCCCCGCGCACGGTCGAGAGCCGGTGCGCGATGACGAGCGCCGTGCGCCCCGTCAGGGCCGCGTCGAGCGCCCGCTGGACGGCCACCTCCGACTCGCTGTCCAGATGGGCGGTCGCCTCGTCCAGAACGACGACGTGCGGTGACTTGAGCAGCAACCGGGCGATCGCGAGGCGCTGTTTCTCGCCGCCGGAGAGTCGATGCCCACGGTCGCCCACGACCGTGTCGAGCCCGGAGGGGAGCGACTCGACGAGACCGCGCACCTGAGCGGCGTCGAGCGCATCCCACAACTGCTCCTCGGTGGCCGCGGGGGCGGCATACCGGAGGTTTTCGCGGATGGTGTCGTGGAAGAGGTGGGCCTCCTGGGTGACCATTCCGACCGTCTCGTGCACACTCGCGAGGGACGCCTCCCGCAGGTCCACTCCCCCGATCCGCACGACCCCCGACGTGGGGTCGTAGAGCCGCGCGACGAGCGAGGTGATCGTCGTCTTGCCCGCGCCGCTCGGTCCGACGAGCGCGACCACCTGCCCCGGGTATGCCGTGAAGCTCACCTCCCGCAGCACCGTCCCGCCGCCGGCCCGGTCGCCCGTGACGGTGGCCTCCAACGAACGCAGGGAGACCTCGTCGGCGGCGGGGTAGGCGAAGCCCACGTGGTCGAACTCGACCGTGACGGGACCGGCGGGCAGCGCCACCGGGCTGGCCGCGTCGGCGACGAGTGGGGGCAGGTCGAGCACCTCGAAGACCCGGGAGAAGGATACGAGGGCGGTCATCACCTCGACGCGCACGCTGGACATCGCGGTGAGCGGACCGTAGAGCCGGCCCAGCAGCGCCGCGAGGGCGAGCAGGGTGCCGACGGTGAGGCTGCCGCCGACCGCCATCACCCCACCCACGCCGTAGACCATCGCGGTGGCCAGCGCCGCCACGAGGGTGAGAGCGGTCATGAAGACGCTGCGGTTCATCGCGATCCGCACGCCGGTGTCCCGCACGGCGGCCGCCCGGTCGGCATACTCGCGGGTCTCCCGCTCGGGGGTACCGAAGAGCTTGACGAGCAGCGCCCCGGCGACGTTGAAGCGCTCGGTCATCCGCGAGCCGAGCTCCGCGTTGAGGTTCATCTGGCGGGCGGCCAAGGCCGAGAGCCGGCGCCCCATGAGCCGGGCCGGCACGAGGAAGAAGGGCACGAGCAGCAGGGCACCGAGGGTGAGCTGCCAGGACAGGGTCGCCATCGCGACGACGATGAGCACGAGCGAGACGGCGTTGGATACCACCGAGGAGAGCACCGAGGTGAAGGCCTGCTGCGCCCCGATGACGTCGGAGTTGAGCCGGCTCACCAGCGACCCGGTCTGAGCGCGGGTGAAGAAGGCGATCGGCTGGCGCAGGACGTGACCGAAGACCTCGGTGCGCAGGTGGTAGATGAGCCCCTCGCCGATGCGAGCCGAGAACCACCGCTGAGCGATGCCGAGGACCGCGTCAAGGACGGCCAGGCCGGCGACCACGAGAGCGAGCCGCACGACGACGGCGCGGTCCCCGGGAACGACACCCTGGTCGACGATCTCCTTGAGCAGCAACGGCACCGCGACGACGACCGAGGCGTCGACGACGACGAGGGCGAGGAAGGCGACGATCGCCGCCCGGAACGGTCGCGCATAGGCGAGTACCCGCCGGGTCGTGCCCGGGTCGAGCTTGGTGTGGACGACAGACTGGTCCCGGGTCAGACCGTGCATGGCCCGGAAACCCTGACCCATGCTCATCGGCCCACCACCTCCCTCGCGTCGTTCACGGGCGCAACGTCGTCACCGGGTGACCGCATTCCCCGGCCCGGGCCCCATCCCTCGCGACTCGGCCGTCCGGCGCCGGTCAGCGCCCCGCCCCCGCGTCGCGCGTGGTGGCGTGCGTCATGGCGTGCGTGATGGCGTGCGTCATGGCGTGCAGGAGTGGCCCCTGCGCCTCCCGCTCGCGCACGACCTGGTCCTCGAGGGTGGCGGTGACCGCGGCGGCGAGCAACGGCTTGAGCGCGCGCAGCGAGGCGTCGGGAGCGGCCAGGAGCGCGGCGACGAGGTCGGCGGTCGCGGCCGGGAGCTGGTCGACGGGGACGGCGATCGAGGCGAGGCCCAGGCGCACCGCCTCGTCGGCGCCCACGAAGCGGCCGGTCGCGCAGATCTCGAGCGCCCGCGCATAGCCGACCGCCTGGACGAGCGGCACGGTCCCGGCCAGGTCGGGCACCATCCCGAGGCTCGTCTCGCGCATGGCGAAACGCACGTCGTCGGCCACCACCCGCAGGTCTGCGGCGAGGGCGAGCTGGAAACCGGCCCCGATCGCGTGACCCTGGACCGCGGCCACGACGATCGCGGGCGCCTGCCGCCACGCGGTGAAGCCCTCCTGGAAGGGGGCGATCATCGCGGTCGCCTCGGCCGCGCCCTGGGCCGCGACCGCCAGCTGGTCGACCTCGCCAGGCAGCCCGCCCGGGCGAAGGACGCCGCGGTCGAGTCCTGCGGAGAAGGAGCGCCCCTGTGCGGCCAGGACGACGACGCGGACGTCGGCGGGCAGCTCGCGGGCGATCTGCGCGAGGGCCAGCCACATCGAGGGGACCTGGGCGTTGAGCTGATCCGGGCGGCACAGGGTGACGGTGAGGACCGGGCCGTCCCGGTCGACGCGGATGGCGGGATGAGGCTGCTCGGTCACCCTCGCAGGCTATCCCGGGCGCCCGAGGCACGCCGAGAGCGGTGCGCCCGGCCCGGTCCGGCACGCCCGCAGGGTTCAGGCCCGGCGGCTCCACATGACGTGCGGCTCGTCGCCGTGGCTGCACACGGCATACAGGGTGTCCCCGACGGCGGCGAAGGCGACCGCCGCGCCGCGCGGGCCCGGGCTGCGGCTCCAGCCGGAGCCGTCCTCGCGGATCACCACCGAGTTGGCGAGGTCGTCGTGGTCGGTGACGAGCAGGGCGACCCTCCCCTCGACCGATACCGGCGCGGGCATCGCATCCGCCTCGCCGAGGGCGACCGACGGTATGCCGTCCAACCGCCTGGCCGCCCCGGTAGGGTCGACCCGCCAGATCGCCAGCCGCCCGTCGACGACTCCTTCGACGGCGCAGCCCTCGTCGGAGCAGACCGCACCGGTGGCCTCGCCGGCCCCGCCCCCGTCGGGCAGGTCGATGCGGATCCAACCCGTGGCGCCCGCGGACGAACGCCAGACCGCCGGGTTCTGGCGCACCGCATCACCGCCCAGGTGCAGCACCGAACCGGAGATGAGCGCACCCGCTCCCCATGCGGCCACCGAGCGGCCCGACACCATGGCCGTGGGGGTGCTCTCCAGCGCGGTGCCGGCCGAGGACTGCCGCACCCACCGGTTCGCCTGCGGAAGCCAGATGTCGAGGTCGAGCCCGGTGCGGGCGCTCTCCCACGAACCCACGAGCACCGGCCCGGAGCCGGTGAAGGCAGCGCCCAGCTGGTCGCCGGCGCCCCAGCCGCCGAAGGTCTCGAAGGTCTGCTCCTGCTCGGTCAGCCCGTCGGTCAGGCTGCCCCGCCAGACCGTCCAGCGCACGTTGGCGTGCGCGCCCCCACGGGCTCCCCCGACGGCAAGGAGCGACCCGTCGGCATCCGCGACGAGCGACTGCCAGACGGCGAGCTTGGCGTAGGGGCTGCTCGGGCGGACCGGCAGTTCCCGCCACGCGCCGTCCGACCACACCTGCAGGCCTGGGACCTCGAGCGGATCACCCGTCCTCAGACCGGCCACGAGGGCATCCCCGGCAGCGGTGAGAGTCACCACGCTGCCCATCGACGTCGTGGCCAGCGGACCGATCGAGGTCCAGCTACGGGCGACATCGCCCGTGCACGCGGTGCCGCCGAGGAGCACGGCGGCCACGCACGCGGCATACCCGATCCGGCGGCGAGGAGGCACCGATCCAGTATGCGGCGGTCCCCGACAGACCCCCGCGTTGTCGGTCGGGTCGCGGTGGGGCCAGGATGTCCCCACAGGCCCAGCGAAGGGAGCTCACGGGTGAGCACGGTCAAGCGACACAAGATCCTCCTCGACGAGTTGGAGATGCCCACACGCTGGTACAACATCCTCCACGACCTGCCGACCCCGCCGCCGCCCTATCTGCACCCGGGCACCGGCCAGCCGGTCGGGCCCGACGACCTCGCCGCCCTCTTCCCGATGCCGCTCATCGAGCAGGAGGTGACGACCGCCCAATACGTCGATATCCCGCCCGAGGTGCTCGACGTCTACCGGCTGTGGCGGCCCTCGCCCCTCTACCGGGCGCACCGGCTCGAGGCCGCGCTGCAGACCCCCGCGCGGATCTACTACAAGTACGAGGGCGTTTCACCCGCGGGCTCACACAAGCCCAATACCTCTGTGCCACAGGCCTTCTACAACGCCCGGGCCGGCATCAAGAAGCTGACCACCGAGACCGGCGCCGGGCAATGGGGCACCTCGCTCGCCTTCGCCTGCGCCCAGTTCGGCCTCGAGTGCGAGGTCTGGCAGGTCCGGGCGAGCTACGACTCCAAGCCCTACCGCCGGATCATGATGGAGACCTTCGGCGGGACCGTGCACCCCTCGCCCTCGGAGCTCACGTCGGCCGGGCGGGCGATCCTCGCCGAGCACCCCGACTCCCCCGGCTCGCTCGGGATCGCCATCTCGGAGGCGGTCGAGATCGCCGCGCAGGACCCGACGATCAACTACGCCCTCGGCTCGGTGCTCAACCACGTGCTCCTGCACCAGACGATCATCGGCGAGGAGGCGCTGCGCCAGCTGGCCAAGGTCGAGGAGACCCCCGACCTCATCGTCGGCTGCACCGGCGGCGGCTCGAACTTCGCCGGCCTGTCCTTCCCCTTCCTGCGCGAGAAGCTCGCCGGGCGGATGTCGCCGGTCATCCGCGCCGTCGAGCCGGCCTCCTGCCCGTCGCTCACCCAAGGCGTCTACGCCTACGACTTCGGCGACACCGCGGGCATGACCCCGCTCATGAAGATGCACACCCTCGGGCACGACTTCATCCCCGACCCGATCCACGCGGGGGGTCTGCGCTACCACGGGATGAGCCCGCTCATCTCGCATATCTACGAGTCGGGACTCATGGAGGCCGTGGCCAAGAAGCAGCGCGAATGCTTCTCTGCCGGGGTCCTCTTCGCCCGCGCCGAGGGGATCGTCCCCGCCCCCGAGCCCACCCACGCCCTCGCCGAGACCGTCGCGGAAGCCTTGCGCTGCAAGGAGACCGGTGAGGAGAAGGTGATCCTCACCGCGCTGTGCGGGCACGGGCACCTCGATCTGCCGGCCTACGCGGCATACCTCGCGGGGTCGATGACCGACCATTCCTACGAGGAGTCGCAGATCCACGACGCCGTTGCCGAGGCGCTCACGAGGCTCCCGACGATCCCCGGCTGACCCCTGTGGACGACCGGCCACCGCGACCAGGGGGCCGGCGAACGTGAGAGTCTGCACCCGCTGGCGGTGCAGACTCTCACGTTCTGCGGACCCGTGGTGCCGGTCGGTCCGGATGCCGCGCGAGACCGGGGGCACCCGGTCAGGCGAGGGCCACGAGGTCCTTGTAGTCGGCACCCCACAGGTCTTCGACGCCGTCGGGCAGCAGAAGGACCCGCTCGGGTTCGAGGGCGTCGACCGCTCCCTCGTCGTGGGTAACGAGGACGACCGCCCCGCGATAGGTGCGCAGCGCCCCGAGGATCTCGGCCCGCGAGGCCGGGTCGAGGTTGTTCGTCGGTTCGTCGAGGAGCAGGACGTTGGCGGCCGAGACGACGAGCAGGGCGAGCGAGAGCCGGGTCTTCTCCCCGCCGGACAGGACGCGGGCCGGCTTGTCGACGTCGTCGCCGGTAAACAGGAAGGACCCGAGCACCTTGCGGACCTCGGTCTCACCCAGGTCGGGTGCGGCGGTCTTCATGTTCTCCAGCACGGTCCGCTCGACGTCGAGGTTCTCGTGCTCCTGGGCGTAGTAGCCCAGCTTGAGCCCGTGGCCGGGCACGACCTCCCCCGTGTCGGGCTCGTCCACACCGGCGAGGATCCGCAGCAGGGTGGTCTTGCCGGCGCCGTTGAGGCCGAGGACGACGACCCGCGAGCCGCGGTCGATGGCCAGGTCGACGTCGGTGAAGACCTCGAGCGAGCCATAGGAGCGGGACAGGCCGGTCGCGGTGAGCGGAGTCCGCCCGCAGGGCGCGGGCTCGGGGAAACGCAGCTTGGCCACCCGGTCGTGCGCCCGCTCCCCCTCGACCCCCGAGAGGAGCCGCTCGGCCCGCCGGGCCATGTTCTGGGCGGCGGTCGCCTTCGTCGCCTTCGCGCGCATCTTGTCGGCTTGGGCAAGCAGCGCCGACGCCTTCTTCTCCGCGTTGAGCCGCTCCCGTCGCCGACGCCGTTCGTCGGCCTCGCGCTGGAGCAGGTAGGCCTTCCACCCCACGTTGTAGACGTCGATCTCGGCCCGGTTGGCGTCGAGGTGGAAGACCCGGTTGACGACCGTGTCGAGCAGGGCCACGTCGTGCGAGATGACGACGAGCCCGCCCTGGTAGGACATGAGGAAGTCGCGCAGCCACACGACCGAGTCGGCATCGAGGTGGTTGGTCGGCTCGTCGAGCAGCAGCGTCTGGGCCCCGGTGAAGAGGATCCGCGCGAGCTCGACCCGACGTCGCTGCCCACCGGAGAGGGTCCGCAGCGGCTGTCCGAGCACCCGCTCGGGCAGCCCGAGCGAGGAGGCGATCGACGCCGCCTCGGACTCCGCGGCATAGCCACCGGCCGCGGTGAACTCCGCGTCGAGCCGGGCATAGCGGCGCATCGCCCGCTCCTGTATGCCGTGATCGGGCGAGGCCATCGCGACCTCGGCCGCCCGCAGGTCGCGCAGGGTGACGTCGAGCCCTCGGGCGGCCAGGATCCGGTCGCGGGCGAGCACCTCGAGGTCGCCGGTGCGGGGATCCTGCGGCAGATAGCCCACCGCTCCGGTGCGCGAGACCGTGCCGGCCGTCGGCTGGCCCTCCCCGGCGAGCACCTTCGTGAGGGTCGTCTTGCCGGCACCGTTGCGTCCCACGAGTCCGATCCGGTCACCACCGGCGATCCGGAAGCTCGACTCCCCCACGAGCACCCGGGCACCCACGCGCACCTGCACCCCGGTGGCGACGATCACGGCATACCTCACAGAGACGGACGCCACGGATCGGCGAGCGGAGCAGGACGGACCTCCCATTGTGCCAGCACCCGCAGGGACGCCGGGAATGTCGCAGCGGCGACGAGGGCCGTCGGTGGGGCGGAGCATTAGGGTGTGGGGGTGGCCCGCGGGCGTCGCGGCCCACGTCCTGGGGAGGGTGCATGTCCTTCAACGAGAACGTCCAACTCGACACCTCGCAGGTCGAGTCCGGGGGCGGCGACAGCTTCGGCGGAGGAAGCAGCGGCCGCAGCGGCCGCAGCGGCGGCTTCCCCGGCGGCATCCAGGTCGGGGGCGGCATCGGCGGGCTCATCATCCTCATCCTCATGCTCATCTTCGGCGGCGGGGCCATCGGCGGGGGCAACACCCAGATCCCCGACAGCCAGACGACCACCCAGAGCACCCCGCTCGACCCGTCCCAGGTCGCTGCGGGCGGTCAGCAGTCCAGCGCCGACTTCAGCCAGTGCAGGACCGGTGCCGACGCCAACAAGAACGACGACTGCCTCGTCATCGCGACGGTCAACAGTGTGCAGGCCTACTGGGCGCAGACCCTCCCGCAGTACGGCAGGCAATACATCCCGGCGAAGACCGTCCTCTACAGCGGCGCCACGCAGAGCCAGTGCGGCACGGCCTCCAACGACGTCGGGCCGTTCTACTGCCCGCTGGACCAGAAGGTCTACATCGACTCCTCGTTCTTCCAGGAGCTCAGCCAGCGCTTCGGTTCCAGCTCCGGCCAGCTCGCGAAGGAATACGTCATCGCCCACGAATACGGCCACCGGATCCAGGACCTGCTCAACCTTCTCGGCCGGGCCCAGCAGGACCCCCAGGGCGCCCAGTCCGGCTCGGTGCGGCTCGAGCTGATGGCCGATTGTCTGGCCGGCACCTGGGTGCGGCACGCGACCGAGACCAAGGACGCCAACGGCACGGCATACCTCAAGCCGATCACCCAGAAGGACATCTCCGATGCCCTGTCGGCCGCCTCGGCCGTCGGCGACGACCGGATCCAGAAGGCGACCCAGGGCCGGGTGACGCCCGAGACGTGGACCCACGGGTCCTCGGCCGCCCGTCAGCGCTGGTTCACCCAGGGTTACCAGACCGGCGACATCCAGCAGTGCAACACCTTCGGGGTGAGCAACGTCGAGTGAGTTGGTGAGCCGGGTCAGGCGCCGGAGTTGCGGTAGAACCGACGGCCCGTGAGCTGACGCGGGGTGATCTCGACGTAGATCGGCTTCTCCGAAGGCAGCCACGTCTCGAGCCGCTTCTCGTCGTCGGCGTAGGTCTCGGAAAGCGAGTCGACCATCCGCGCATTGCCCTTGAGGACCACCGACCAGGCCTCGGTCTGGTCCTGGCCGTCGGCCTCGACGGCGACCGCCGAGTTGATGACGAGTTCGGTGAGTTTGGTGCCCGCGGCGGTGCGCATGAGCAGCTTGCCGTCGTCCACGAGGAAGTTGATGGGGAAGATGTCGGGGTCACCACCGACCGCAACGGCGAGTCTCCCGAACCTCTCCTGGTCGAGCACCTCCCAGCACTCTGCCTCGCTCATCTGCTCGATCCGGAAGTCCTCGCTCATGCTCGTCATCCTTTCAGACCGCCGACCCCGATGTGCGTGCCGGCCCGGTGTGCGGGCAGGCTAGGGGCATGAGTTTCGGCACGCGAGGACGCGACGACGACGGCCACGAACACCCGCACACGATCGTGCCGCTCGTCGCGGCCGTCGCGGTGGTCCTCGCGCTCTTCGCCGTCTTCTTCGTCCTGCGCGCAACCGGCGTGCTTTCCGATGGGCCCACCACCAAGCCCACCCCATCGGTCACCGCCACCTGACCGGATCCGGGCCGTGCGGGTCGTCGATCGCGACCCGCACGGCGCGGGCCCGTTGGACCGCCGTGGCCAGGACCCGCGCGTCGGGGTCCGGAAGGTCGTAGAGCTCGCGCCGCGACAGCTCCCGCAGAGCCTGCAGTCCGGGCTCGGCGAGCACGGCTGCGGCCAGTCGGCGGTCGCCCGCGAGGACGAGCCCCGCCGGTATGCCGCCCACCCCGGCGCGATCTCGGCCGCCCGCCCGTGGCTCCCGGACGAGGATCCGGAGGGCATGGCCGGCAACCGCCTCGACGAGGGCGTCGGCCTGGCCCTCCCGGCGTCGGGCGAACCGTTGCTGCGACCACCCGCCCGCCGCGGTCCGGCCCTGGACGTGGCGGCGCCCGGTCTTGGCGGCCACGAGGGCGTCCCCGTGAGCCAGCCCCACGGCATACCCGCCGCGTCGGACGAGGAGGACGGCGAGCGGGTCGTGCCCGAAGGCCTCGCAGACCGCCGAGCCGCCGGGCCAGTCGACCCGGGTGAGCGGGCCGTCGACGAGGACCTGGGCACCGGGGTGGTCGGCGACGAGGCGTTCCAGCCAACCGGGGAACCGGGGACCCGCGATCTCCAGCCGACGCAGCCCCGCGGACCCCGGCGTTCCGGTCACCGTGCCGCGCGCCGGCTCAGAGGTTGAACCCGAGGGCCCGCAGCTGTTCGCGTCCGTCGTCGGTGATCTTGTCCGGCCCCCACGGCGGCATCCACACCCAGTTGATCCGGTGGCCCTCGACAAGGCCTTCGAGGGCCTGGGCGGTCTGGTCCTCGATGACGTCGGTGAGCGGGCAGGCCGCCGAGGTGAGGGTCATGTCGATCACGGCGTGGCGGGCGGCATCGACCGTGATGCCGTAGACGAGGCCGAGGTCCACGACGTTGATCCCCAGCTCGGGGTCGACGACGTCGCGCATGGCCTCCTCGATGTCGGCGACGGAGGCGGGCAGGTCGGTGGTGGTCATCGTGCGTCCTTGTCGTCCGATCGCGTGGCAGTGAGGTCGGCTGCGGCGGGTGGTCCCGGCGCCGCCGGATCGGCGCCGATGTCGACGCCGGCGCGGACGAGGGCGTCGGCGAAGGCCGACCAGCCGAGCAGGGCGCACTTCACCCGCGCGGGGTACTTCGCCACCCCGGCGAAGGCGACCCCGTCGCCCAGGACGTCCTCGTCGCCGGAGTCGGTGCCCTTGGAGGTGAGCATGGCCTTCATCGCCGCGTAGGCCCCGAGCGCCTCTCCCACCGGCTGCCCGGTCACCTGTTCGGCAAGCACGGAGGTCGAGGCGACCGAGATCGAACAGCCCTGCGCGGCATAGGAGAGGTCGCGCACGACGCCGTCGGCAACGTCGACCCGCAGGGTCACCTCGTCGCCGCAGGTGGGGTTGACGTGGTGGACCTCCGCGTCGAACGGCTCGCGCAGGCCCACCCCGTGCGGGGTCTTGTAGTGGTCGAGGATGATCTGCTGGTAGAGGTCCATCAGGCGGTTACCTCCACTCCGAAGATCGCCGGCACGAGATCGAGGGCGCGCAGCAGCACGTCGACCTCCTCGGGTGTGTTGTATGCCGCGAAGCTCGCCCGGGTGCTCGCCGCGACGCCGAGCGCCCGGTGCAGGGGCCAGGCGCAATGATGGCCGACCCGGACGGCGACCCCCTGGTCGTCGAGGATCTGCCCGACGTCGTGGGCGTGCACCCCGTCGACGACGAAGGCGACCACCGAGCCGCGCTCGACGTGTCCGCCGTCCCCGGCACCGTCACCGGCACCGTCTGCGGGATCGGCCGGTCCGAGCACGCGGACCCACGGCCGCTGTGCCAGGCCGTCGAGCAGCCGACGGGCGAGCGCGCTCTCCTGCGCGTGCACCCGGTCCATCCCGAGGGCGGACAGGTAGTCGCAAGCCGCGGCCAGTCCGACGGCCTGCGCGGCCACCGGCACCCCGGCCTCGAACTTCTGCGGGACCGGCGCATAGGTGGAGCCGGACATCGTCACCGTCTCGATCATCGAACCGCCGGTGAGGAAGACCGGCATCGCGTCGAGGATCTCCCGGCGTCCCCAGAGGACCCCGACCCCGAGCGGCCCCAGCATTTTGTGTCCGCTGAAGGCGAGCAGGTCGACACCGAGGGCGGTTACGTCGATCGGCAGGTGCGGCACCGACTGGCAGGCGTCCAGGACGACGAGCGCCCCGACCGCGTGGCCGCGGTCGGCGAGCTCGCGAACCGGGTTGACGGTGCCCAGGACGTTGGAGACGTGGGTGAAGGCGAAGACCTTCGTGCGAGGGGTGAGTAGCTCGTCTAGCCCCCGCAGGTCGAGGGTGCCCTCGGGGGTCACCGGGATCCAGCGCAGGGTCGCGCCCGTGCGTCGGCACAGCTCCTGCCACGGAACGAGGTTCGCGTGATGCTCCATCTCGGTGACGAGCACCTCGTCACCCGGCCCCAGCAGGAACGCCGACTCCGCGCGCGGCATACCTGGGTCGTCACCCGGGCCGTCGCCACCGGAACCGACTCCGCCGGAGCCGCCGCCGCCGCTGGTCGCGTTGGAGAAGGCATAGGCGACGAGGTTGAGCGCCTCGGTGGCGTTGCGGGTGAAGACGATCTCGTCGGCGTGCGCGCCGATGAAGCCGGCGATGGTCGCGCGGGCCGCCTCGTAGGCGTCGGTGCCCTCCTCCGAGAGCTGGTGGGCACCCCGGTGGACGGCCGCATTGGTGTGCTCGTAGAAGTGGCGTTCGGCGTCGAGCACCTGGCGCGGCTTGTGCGAGGTGGCGCCGGAGTCGAGGTAGACCAACGGCCGGCCGTCGCGCACCGTGCGCGCGAGGATCGGGAAGTCGGCCCGGATCCGGGCCGATTCCTCGGGGGTGAACGGCTGTGCGGTCATCGTCGTCTCTCGCCTCGCTCCTTCGGTATGCCGTGCCGGACCTGCGCGGACCCCGCGGTCAGGCGCTCGTGAGGAACCGGTCGTAGCCCTCCGCCTCGAGCCGGTCGGCGAGCTCGGGGCCGCCCTGCTCGACGATCCGG
This sequence comes from Actinomycetes bacterium, assembly GCA_029552065.1. Classification (GTDB taxonomy): domain Bacteria; phylum Actinomycetota; class Actinomycetes; order Actinomycetales; family Dermatophilaceae; genus Phosphoribacter. The sequence continues at coordinate 26,380 of JAKPEG010000051.1, read as the reverse complement.
CCGTCGACGAAGACATGGACGTGATCCGGCCGGATGTAGCGCAGGATCCGGGTGTAGTGGGTGATGAGCAGGATGCCCAGGTCGGTGGCCTCGCGGGCCCGGTTGACCCCTTCGGAGACCACGCGCAGCGCGTCGACGTCGAGCCCCGAGTCGGTCTCGTCGAGCAGGGCGATGCGGGGGCGCAGCAACTCGAGCTGGAGCACCTCGTGGCGCTTCTTCTCGCCGCCGGAGAAACCCTCGTTGACGTTGCGCTCGGCGAAGGCCGGGTCCATCTTCAGCGCGTCCATCGCGCCCTTGACGTCCTTCACCCACGTGCGCAGCTTGGGGGCCTGCCCGTCGATCGCCGACTTGGCCGTGCGCAGGAAGTTGGAGACGGTGACCCCTGGGATCTCCGTCGGGTATTGCATGGCGAGGAACAGCCCCGCCCGGGCCCGCTCGTCGACGCTCATCGCGAGCACGTCGGCGCCGTCGAGGGTGACGCTGCCTTGAGTCACGTGGTACTTCGGGTGTCCCGCAACGGAATAGGCGAGGGTGGACTTGCCCGATCCGTTGGGCCCCATGATCGCGTGAGTCTCTCCCGACCGGACGATGAGGTCGACGCCACGGAGGATCTCCTTGGGTCCCTCCTCGGTGTCGACGCTCACGTGCAGGTCGGCGATGACGAGTTCGGTCATGATGCGGGGCGCTCCTCGGGGACGGGGCTGACGAAGACGGTGCGGTCGACGACCCGCACGGGATGGACGGCCACCGGCACGGTGGCCGGTGGGCCGGAGGGCTCGCCGGTGCGCAGGTCGAAACGCGAGCCGTGCAGCCAGCATTCGAGCGTGCACCCGTCGACCTCGCCCTCGGAGAGCGAGACATTGGCATGCGTGCACAGGTCGGCCACGGCGCGCACCTCGTCGGGACCGAGGCGGACGAGGGCCACCCGCACGCCCGCGACCTCCGCGAGCGCAGGAGTGCCGACGGCCAGGTCGTCGAGGCTGCAGACCTCGACGAAGACCGACTCGTCGGGGTGGGTTTGGGTGGGCGACTCGGCGCTCATGCCGGCACCACCTGAGCCGACCCGACTTCGGTCGGCTCGGTCGGCTCGGCGCCGATGCTGCGGGAGAGCTCACGTTCGACGGCCGCCATGAGGTGCCCCTGCAGGTCGGCGACCGGGATCCGGGCGACGAGGTCGGCGAAGAAGCCGCGGACGACGAGTCGGCGCGCCTCGCTCTCCGGGATCCCGCGCGCCTGCAGGTAGAACAGCTGCTCGTCGTCGAACCGCCCCGTCGCCGAGGCGTGTCCCGCACCGAGGATCTGCCCGGTCTCGATCTCGAGGTTGGGCACCGAGTCGGCGCGTGCCCCGTCGGTGAGGACGAGGTTGCGGTTGAGTTCGTAGGTCAAGGTGCCCTCGGCGCCGGCCCGGATGAGCACGTCGCCTACCCACACGGTGTGTGCCGTGTCGCCCTGGAGGGCCCCCTTGTATTCGACGTGGCTGCGGCAGTGCGGCGGTTCGTGGTCGACGAAGAGCCGGTGCTCGAGGTGCTGGCCGGCGTCGGCGAAGTAGAGGCCGAGCGCCGTCGCGGTGCCGCCCGGGGCGGCATACCGCACGTCGACGTTGAGCCGCACGATCGCGCCGCCGAGGGTGACGGCGATGTGCGTGTATGCCGCGTCGCGCCCGACGAGGGCCGCATGCTGAGCCAGGTGGACGCTCTCGTCGGCCCATTCCTGCAGCGAGACGACGGTGAGCTCGGCCCCGTCGCCGACCTCGACGGTGAGCATCTCGGAGTATGCCGCGTGGCCGACGTGGCCGAGCAGGACGGTCGCCTTCGCGTGCGCACCGATCCGCAGGAACAGGTGGCCGTGCACGACGGAGGCGGCAGGGCCCGCCGGCTCGCCACTCAGGGTGATCCGCACCGGCTCCTCGACGACGAGGTCCGCGGGGATGTCGAGGACCGCGACCCCACCGCTGTGTGCGGCCGAGATGGCCGCGGCCCGGTCGGCGGGTGGGCCGGCAAGCGCGGCGGCCGTGGCCTGCCAGTCGCCCACCGACATGGTCCCCAGGCCCACGCCGGCGGGCAGATGCGTGTCGCGGGCGAGGCGCTGCCCCGTCGGCTCGTCGCGCAGGAGCGCGCCGAGCCGGTCGACGGGGGTGAACCGCCATTCCTCTTCGCGCCCCGTGGGCATCGGGAAGTCGGCGACGTCGAAGGACCGCCGACGTTCGGCCCGGGACTGGTCCGGGACGTGGGTGACCGCCGGCCCGTGGGTGTGGGCCTGTTCGAGCAGCGGCATCAGCCGACCGATCCTTCCATCTGCAACTCGATGAGCCGGTTGAGCTCGAGGGCGTATTCCATCGGCAACTCGCGGGCGATCGGCTCGACGAAGCCGCGGACGATCATCGCCATCGCCTCCTCCTCGGTGAGGCCCCTCGACATGAGGTAGAACAGCTGGTCCTCGCTCACCTTGGAGACCGTGGCCTCGTGCCCCATCTGGACGTCGTCCTCGCGGACGTCGACATAGGGGTAGGTGTCCGACCGGCTCACCGTGTCGACGAGCAGGGCGTCGCAGCGCACGGTCGACTTGCTGCCGCGCGCTCCCTCCTGGATCTGGACGAGCCCGCGGTAGGACGTGCGGCCACCGCCGCGCGCGACCGACTTGGAGACGATGCTGCTCGAGGTCTCGGGGGCGGCGTGGACCATCTTCGCCCCGGCGTCCTGGTGCTGGCCCTCGCCGGCGAAGGCGATCGAGAGGGTCTCGCCCTTGGCGTGGCGGCCGAGCAGGTAGACGGCGGGGTACTTCATCGTCACCTTGGAGCCGATGTTGCCGTCGATCCACTCCATCGTCGCGCCCTCGGCGCAGGTCGCCCGCTTGGTGACGAGGTTGTAGACGTTGTTGGACCAGTTCTGGATCGTCGTGTAGCGCACGCGCGCGTCCTTCTTCACGACGATCTCCACGACGGCGGAGTGCAGCGAATCGGACTTGTAGATCGGGGCGGTGCAGCCCTCGACGTAGTGCACGTAGGAGCCCTCGTCGGCGATGATGAGCGTCCGCTCGAACTGGCCCATGTTCTCGGTGTTGATCCGGAAGTAGGCCTGTAGGGGGATGTCGACCTTGACCCCCGGAGGCACGTAGATGAACGACCCGCCGGACCACACCGCGGTGTTGAGCGAGGCGAACTTGTTGTCGCCCACCGGGATCACCGAGGTGAAGTAGTCGCGGAAGAGGTCCTCGTAGTCGCGCAACCCGGTGTCGGTGTCGACGAAGATCACGCCCTTCTCCTCGAGGTCCTCGCGGATCTGGTGGTACACGACCTCGGAGTTGTGCACGACGACGCCCTCGGCCACGAAGTTGTGCGGGCCGTCGACCTCGATGTCCCACACCGGCTCCACCGCATGGGGAGTGATGCTGGCGATGCGGGCGAACCCGAGGTGCTCGGTGACGTGCGTCCGGAACGTCGTCCCCTTGGCCGTCGTGCTCGAGTGGTGATAGGCCCGGCGACCGAACCGGGCCGTGCGGCGCGGATTGCGCGAGTCGACCCGCTCGAAGTCGCCGGTGATCTGCAGCCGGTAGCCGTCGACGAGGCGCTCGGGATCGGTGGGATGAACAGACGTGAAGTGGTAGGGCCCCGCTGCCCGCAGGCCACAGGTGAGCGCCAGACCCTCGGCCTGGCGCAGCAGCGACTCGTTGCCGGAGGTGAGCAGGACCGAACCCGAGCGAGCCGGACCGACATAGCCGTCGGCGTCGATCCACCCGCCCAGGAACGCAAGGCGCTCGGACTCGGGCAGCGCGAAGACCCATTCGGGCACCGACTTGGTCAGTGAGGTGCCGGCGAATCCGTTGGCCCACAACCACTCGACGAGCCGCTTGGAATTGACGACCGTGCGCACGTCGTCGGCTTCGATCATCCGCGCGCCGAACTGCTCGGCGAGGATCCGCCCCAGTTCGGCGCGCACCTCGCGGTCGTCGGCGACGACGGCGAACTGGACACGGTGGGTGCGACCCGCGCTCTGGGCGTTGCCGTCGCCGAGGAAGAAGCCGAGCAACCAGAGCAGGTCCGACGAGCTGCGGGCCGGTCCGAAGCCGTCGGCCTGTCGGAACACCCTGGACGACCCGAACTCCGGCAGTCCACGGGGGACCGCGACGAGGTCTCCGGGCGACAACTCGGCGAGCGTCTTCCAGGTCCGGGCGTAGCGGGCACGCTGGCGCCCAGGGCGGCGCCGATCCTCCAGGACGAGGAAGGGGTGGTTGTCGGTGGCGCGGATCTCCCTCGTGCCCACGCGCACGGCATACGTCTGGCGGGTGTCGGTCTGAGCGGCGGCGCGGACGGGGGCGATGCGGAAGCGGCCGGTCTGCTCGTCGAGGGCGAAGACCTGGTCCCCTGGCTCGATCTCCTTGATCGGGACGAGGCCGCGGCCGGCGGTCCACACCTGGGTGTCTTGGGCGAGGCACTCGTATTGGGCCGCCACGCCGGCGATGAGGCGCTGCTTCTCGGCCTCGGGGATGCCGAGCCGGTCGTAGGTGTTCTTGATGTCCTCGGGCAGCTCGTCCCAGCTCGTCGCCTGCTTCTCGGTCGAGCGGACGAAGTACTTGATGTTCTGGAAGTCGATCCCGGACAGGTCGCTGCCCCACGCCGGCATCGGCTTGCGATCGAACAGGCGCAGTCCTTTGAGGCGCAGGTCGAGCATCCAGGCCGGCTCGTTCTTGAGCCGGGAGATGTCGCGGACGACCTCCTGGTCGAGGCCCCGGCGAGCGGTGGCACCTGCCGTGTCGGTGTCGGCCCAGCCGTATTCGTAGCGGCCCAGCCCGGCCAGGCCAGGGTTGAGGTGCTCGATCTCGGTCACGAGGTGGGAACCTTCCGTGTGGGGATGGTCGGGGCGGGGACATAGGTCGTGCAGACGTGCTGTCCACGGGCCAGCGTGGAGAGGCGCTGGACGTGGACGCCCAACAGTCGGGAGAAGGCGTCGGTCTCGGCCTCGCACAGCTGCGGGAACTCCTGCGCGACATGCTGGACCGGGCAGTGCCCCTGGCACACCTGGATGCCGGCCAGGCCTCCGTCACCGACCGGCCGGACGGTGGCCGCGAAGCCGTCACCCCGGAGGGCGTCGACGAGCGCCTCGGCCCGCGCCATCGGGTCGGTTCCCGCGGAGGCGAGCTGCCCGGCATATCGGGTCTCGAGGTCGGCGACCCGCGACCGCGCGAACGAGGCGACGGCCTCGGGGCCGATGGCGTCGCGCAGGTAGCGCAGGGCGGCCGCGGCCAGGTGGTCGTAGTCGGCCGCGAGCGCTTCGTGCCCCGCCTCGGCGACCACCCAGTGGCGCGCCGGACGGCCGCGGCCGCGGGCCGACCCGGCTGCCACCGACTCGCGGGCGCTGATCGCGCCCTGCTCGGCGAGGGCGTCGAGGTGGCGCCGGACGGCGGCCGGGGTGAGTCCGAGCCGGCGGCCGATCGCCGACGCGGTGACCGGGCCGTGCTCCGAGACCACGGCCAGGACGCGCGCGCGGGTACGCGGGTCGTAGTCCGCCTCGATAATCACCACACCATTATGCCCTAATTCGTTCCGACAGTCAGTGCCCGGGGGCCGGCAACGGCACGTCGCTCCTCCCACCGCACGGCAGCGACCGGGACGGCCCGGCATACGGTCCTGCGACGTCGCCGTGCCGCAGCCGACCGGTATCTCCGCGCGGGCTGCCCGCTCCTCCCCGACGATCGCCGGATGCCTACTCCTCGCTCTCACTCCCTCTCCACCAGGAGCAGCCATGACCACGCCGCCCGTCGTCACCGTGTTCGGCCTGGCAGCGGGGGGCGGCTGGCACTTCGCCGGCCAAGCCCGCCTCGAGCTCCCCCGGCTGCTGCGGGCCCTGCCCGACCTCGAAGCCGCGATCGCCACCCATCCCGAGGTCGCCTCAGGGATCGCGCACATCGCGTGGCTCGTCGACGGAGAGCCACATGCCGAACTCATCGCGATCCGCGCGGTCGGACCGATCGGGACCTTCCAGGGCGACGGCGGAGGGACCGGACTCGAGCTGGTGCACGCGAGCACGGCACCGACCCTGCATATCCCACCGGGGCCCGGCTCCGACGGCTTCTGGTGCGTGCTCTTCCCGTGGGCGAGCTTCTGCGGCGGCGACTGACGTGTGGGCATCCCGAGGCTCGCGGGCCGCGGCGGTGGCGGCGGCCGCGGGTCTGGACCTGCTCGTCTGGCACGGGGCGGTCCGGACGATGACCGGCTCCACCATCTCCCCGTGGTTGCCCGTCGTCACGACCCTCGCCGCCCACCAGAGCCTCTGGTGGCTCTCCCGCGCCCCGCGTCTCACCCTCGCCAGCCAGGCCCTCTTCGGCTCGGTGAGCCTCGTCGTCCCCCTCTGGCAGCCCTTCGCCGGGCTGTTCCTCGCGCTCCACGCCGGCACCGCCCGACTCGGGCTGCGGCGGATCGCGGGCTTCCTGCCCGCCGTCCTGGCCGTCCTGCTCGCCCACAGCCACGGGAGCGCACGGCTGACCGCAGCCCCGGTCTCGGCGACCCTCACGGTCCTGGCCCTGTGGGGCGCGCTCACCGCCCTCGTGCTGGCCTCGTCGATCCGACAGCATCGGCTTGTCGCCCGCACCTGGGTAGCCGTCGCCGACGCTCGCCGGCATGCCGAGACCGAGCTTGTCGACGAGCGTCGGCGCATCGCCCGGGAACTGCATGACGGCGTCGGGGGCGCGGTGACCGCGGTCCACCTGCACGCCGCGGCCGCGCGCGCGAGCCTGGGAGACCTTCCCGTGCCGGGCGCCCGGCGGAGCCGGGACCTCCGGTCCGACCAGACGGCAGGGAGCCTCGCCGCGATCGAGGCCGGTGCCGAGCGCAGCCTCGTCGAACTGCGTCGTCTCGTGGCCGAGCTGCTGCCGACCGGCACACCCCCACCCAACCCGGGATTCCCCGGAACCGCCGCTGCTCCCGGTTCCCCCGGCTCCCCCGGCGCTCCCGATGTGGGTCGCCGGCCCCCCGAGCTGCTCGCCGAGGTCGACGCCTGGGTGCGTGGCACGCGCGACCTCGGCGTCGAAGTGCACCTCGTGGGCGACTGGTCGACCGAGGTCCTCCCCCTGCCGGAGGACCCGCGCGCCCACGCCGTCCTGCGCACCGTCCACGAGGCCCTCACCAACGTCGTCAAACACGCCGGACCGGGCAGCAGCTGCACGCTCGAGCTCGTCCCCCGGGACGCCGCAGGATGCCTCGTCCTCACCGCGACGAGCCGGGCCGGACGGCATACCGCCAGGGGGCCCGCGGCCGCTGATCGGCCGGCCGGATGGAGCGGCGGACACGGCCTCACCGGACTCGCCGAGCGCGCCACCCTGCTCGGGGGACGGCTCACCGCCGCCCCGGTGGGCCCGCGCATCTTCGTCGTGCGGATGAGCCTGCCACCGTCGCTCGTCCCCGTCGCATGACCATCACCGTCGTCGTCGCCGAGGACGAGCCGCTCGTGCGCTCGGGCATCCTCGCCGTGCTCGCGGCCGCGCCCGACATCCGCGTCGTCGGCCAGGCCGGCGACGGGCGCGCGGTGGCCGAGCACGTCCGCGCACTGGCCCCGCACGTCGTGCTCACCGACCTGCGGATGCCCGAGGTGGACGGAATCGAGCTCACCCGGCTCCTGCAGGGCGATGCCGACCCGCCGCCGGTCCTCGTGCTCACCGGCTTCGCCGACGACCCGCAGGTCCACGCCGCACTCCGTGCCGGGGCCGCGGGCTACCTGCTCAAGCAGGACGCCCCCAGGTTCCTCGCGGAGGCGATCCGGTCGGTCGCGGCCGGCCGGGGTTGGATCGACCCGGCCGTCGTCCCTGGCCTGCTCGCGACCGTCCGCCGGGTGCCCGAGCCGACCGGCGCAGCCCCCGAACGCCTGGCCGGCCTCACCGGACGTGAGCGCGAGGTGCTCGTCCTGCTCTCCCAGGGTCTGGACAACGCCGAGATCGCCGCCCGGCTCTGGCTCGGGCACGGCACGGTGAAGACCCACGTCTCGCGCATCCTGCACAAGACCGCCTGCCGGGACCGCGCCCAGGTGGTCGCCCTCGCCTATGCCTGCGGAATGGTCGCCGGCGGCTGAGGTATGCCGCGCGGCATACCTCAGGGATGCGACCCAGGGCAGACGCGCGCGGCGCGCCGGACGGGGACCGTTGAGGGAGCCGGCGGACAGGCCGCCGACACTCAACGAAAGGCACGATCATGGCTCTCCGTCTCACCCGCACCCGCACCCGCGGCCTGCGCGCCGTCGGAATCGCCCTCGCGGCCGCGGCGCTGCCGCTCACGGTCGCCGCGAGCGCGTCGGCGACGACCACCTCGAGCGGATGCACCGTCTCGCCGTTGCGACCGGTCTACGACCACCACAACGCGGCTGGCGTCAAGGTCATCCGCTACAACGTCACCGTCACCTGCGACGCCGGCCGCTCGATCGAGCTCGACCGGCACGTCCACGAGGAGGACGGTGGCCTCAACAACGACGACCACATCTCCACCACGACGCACAACCGCTACTTCGCGAGCACCGACACCGTGACGATGTGGGCCGAGGTGAGCCTGCCCGACACCGAGATCGGCGACGAGGAGATGTACCAGCAGGTGAGTTTCCGAGTGTCGAGCAACGGGGTCACCTCACCCTGGACGGCCTGGGAGCTCTCGCCGGTCCAGCAGTTCTCCAAGTGACCCGGCCAGCACCGCACCCCACCGCCCGCCGGCCCGCGCCGGCGGGCGGTGGGGTGCGTCCGGCGGGTCAGGCCCGCGGCAGCAACCCGATCTGCGCACACCTGAGATCCGGCAGTTGTCGAGCTCCGTTGTCGAGCTCCGTCGTCGAGCTGCCGATAGGTCGCCCGCGACCCCGTCCCGGGTCGCGGCCACGTGCGGCCTACACTCACGAACGTGTCCGCCGTCCTCGTCCTGCAAGACCTCGGGCGACGGTTCGGCCGGGTCGCCGCCTGCGACGCGATGAGTTGGCAGGCACCGTCCGGCGCCATCACCGCCGTGCTCGGCCCCAACGGCGCCGGCAAGACCACCGCGATCGAGTGCGCCGTCGGCCTCCAACGCCCCGACGCCGGCACGGTCCGGGTGCTCGGCGAGGACCCCTGGCGCTCCTCCCCCACGCACCGCGCCCGCGTGGGCGTCATGCTCCAGGCCGGCGGGCTGCCCAACGGCTCCCGGCCGCTGCGCCTGCTCCGACACCTGGCCCGCTTCTACGCCCGACCGGCCGACGTCGACGCACTGGCCGAGCGACTGGGCATCGACCGGTTCGCCGGCACGACGATCCGGCGGTGCTCGGGCGGCCAGAAGCAGCGGGTCGCCCTCGCCGCCGCCCTGGTCGGCGCCCCCGAGGTCGTCTTCCTCGACGAGCCGACGGCCGGTCTCGACCCGCACGGCCGGCTCGAGGTCTACGACCTGCTCCGTGAGGTCCGCGAGGCCGGCACGAGCGTCGTCGTGACGACCCACTCGTTCGAGGAGGCACAGGCCCTCGCCGACCACCTCGTCGTGCTCAGCGAGGGACGCACCGTCGCCGAAGGCGCGCCCGTTCAGGTGGTGGGCGACTCCACCCTCGAGACGGTCTACTTCGAGCTCACCCGCAAGGTCCGCCGATGAGCGCCCCCGCCCCGGCGACCACCCGGATCGCCACGCAGGCCCGGTTCGAACTCGCGACCCTGCTGGCCAACGGCGAGCAGTTGCTCGTATCCCTCGTGTTGCCCCTCGGAGCGCTGGTCGGGCTGGCTCTGGCCACTGTCCCCTCCCTCGGCGAGGGGCGCAGGATCGACCTGGCCGTGCCGGGTGTCCTCGCGCTCTGCGTGATCTCCGCGGCGTTCACGGCCCAGGCGATCGCCACCGGCTTCGACCGACGGTATGCCGTGTTGCGGCTGCTCGGCACGACCCCGCTCGGGCGCGACGGACTGCTCTGGGCCAAGGCGATCGCGACCCTCGGCGTCGAGCTCGTCCAGTGGGCGGTCGTCGGCGGGGTCGGGCTGCTGCTCGGCTGGCATCCGATCGGGGTTGGCTGGCTCTATGCCGTGCTCATGCTTCTCGCGGGCACCTGGGCGTTCGTCGCTCTCGCGCTGTTGCTCGCGGGGACGCTGCGTGCCGAAGGCGTCCTCGCCGTCGCGAACCTCCTGTGGGTGCTCTTCCTCGTCCTCGGCGGGGTGCTGGTCCCCCGCACCCAGCTCCCCGAGGCGGTCTCGGGTGCGGCCGGCATCCTGCCGTCGGCGGCGCTCGGCGACGGGCTCCGGGCCGCATTCGTCGACGGGTCGTTCTCCGTCGGCGCACTGCTCGTCCTCCTCGGTTGGGGTGCGTTCGCGACCCTGCTCGCGGCCCGCACCTTCCGCTGGTCTGACTGAGCCGGTCGGACGGCTGGCCGCCCCCCGGTGTGTCCGGCCACATCGTGTGACCTGGCCTGGATGGGGACCTGCACCAGCTCACCCGATCCACGCACCCCCGCAGGGTCCCCCGCGGACGGCGGGTGATCCGGGGCGGCATACCCTGGGGCTCGTGGCTCTTCCCGTCTGCCGCCCCGCGTGGGTGCGGCCCATCCTGCTCGCCAACGTCGTCGCCGAGATCCTCATCATCGTCACGGGAGGGGTCGTCCGACTCACCGGCAGCGGGCTCGGTTGCCCGGACTGGCCGACCTGCGCGCAGGGCTCACTCACCCCGGTGTCGACCCAGAACGAGGGCTTTCACAAGTTCGTGGAGTTCGGCAACCGGACCCTCACCGGTGTCCTCATCGTCGTCGCGGTGCTCGCGCTCTGGGCGGTGAAGACCCACCTCCCCCATCGTCGCCGGCTCCACCTGCTGGGCTGGGCGATGATCGCCGGCATCCTCCTGGAGGCCGTCGTCGGTGGGATCACCGTGTGGACGGGGCTCAACCCGTTCATCGTCGCCTTCCACTTCATGGCCACCGTCGTCCTCGTCGCCGTCGCGACGGCGATGCTGCGCGGGGCCGAGGACGGCGACGATCTGGAGCGGCCGCGCACCCGGCTCGTCCCCCCGGTCACCGCGCGCCTCGCCTGGATCACGTATGCCGTGGGCGGCCTCGTGCTCGTCCTCGGCACCGTCGTCACCGGCTCGGGCCCGCATTCGGGCGACGCCAACGCCCCGGCCCGCACCGGCTTCGACCCACGCACCGTCTCCTGGCTGCACGCGGACCTCGTCATGCTCTTCCTCGGGCTGCTCGTCGCGGTCCTCGTGGCCGTCCGGCTGTCCGGGCGGGTCGAGGACGATCGGGCCGGCGGGGGCACTGCCCCTGCACACCGCGCTACCCCCGGCGAGCTCGCCCGGCTGGGCCGGTCGTGGACCTCGGTGTTGCATCTGAGCCTGCTCCAGGGGGTGCTGGGCTACGTCCAGTACTTCACCGGGGTCCCGATCCTGCTCGTCCTCACCCACATGCTCTTCGCCGCACTGCTCGCGGTCGCGCTCACGCTCGGGACGCTCAACCTCTACCGGAACCCGGTCTGAGCCCGGCACCCGCGCGACCGGTCAACCCGTGTCAAGGTGACTTGACAGTCAAGGATCCTTGACATAGGGTCGTGGACATGAAGACGAAACTCTCTCTGGCAAACCGCGTGTTCTTCCCGGTATTTCTCGCCGGCACCGCCTGGTCGGCGTGGAATCACCAGTGGGCGGTCGCCGCAGCTCTGCTGTGCGGACTCGGATACACCGCATGGGCAATCCGGGGTGCGGCCCGAGGCACCGTGGGCGAACTCACCAGGCTCGACGCCGGTCAACCCGTCGACGAACGCGACCGCCTCCTGCAGGACCGAGCGCTGTCCATCGTCGGAGTCTTCGCCATCGCCATGGCGGCCGCCGAGTTCTTCTATCGGATCGGCGGCCCCGAGGCCGGCCGGAACATGGGTGAGGCCGCCTTCAGGCTGGCGTTCCTCTCACTCGTCTGGCTCGTCGCCAACCGCGTCGTGCTGCGTCAAGGCGCGGATCGTGGATAACCTCGTCCGTGAGCTGCGCAGCGAGCGCGCACTCAGCCAGGGCGCGCTCGGCGAGTTGCTCGGGGTCTCCCGGCAGACCGTCAACGCGATCGAGACCGGCAAGTACGACCCCTCACTCCCCCTCGCCATCCGGATGGCCCGGCTCTTCGGCTGCTCGGTCGAGGATCTCTTCCGGCTCGACGGCCCACCCGACGACGCCGCCCGCCGCCCGGCGATCGTCACCGAACCCTAAGGTTCGCCCTCCCTCGGCGAGCGGACCGTACGCCTAGGGTTGACGGTCATGACCCGCGTCCTCGTCGTCGACGACGACCCCACCGTGCGCGAAGTGGTCGCGGGCTATCTCATCCGGGCCGGACTGCTCGTCGACCAGGCCGACGACGGCCCCGCGGCGCTCGCCCAGGCGGCCGCAGAACCTCCCGACGTCGTCGTGCTCGACCTCATGCTCCCCGGCCTGGAGGGACTCGAGGTGCTGCGTCGGCTACGGGCCCGGCGCGGTGACCTGCCGGTCGTCCTGCTCACCGCCCGGGGCGAGGAGGACGACCGGATTCTCGGCCTGCAGGTCGGGGCGGACGACTACGTCACCAAGCCCTTCTCCGCCCGGGAACTCGTCCTGCGAGTCCAGTCGATCCTGCGCCGCACGAGCACCGCGATCGCTCCCGAGGCTCGGCCCCTCGTCGACGGGGACCTGCGGGTCGACCCGCGGGCGCGCACGGCGAGCCGGGGCGGCATACCCCTGGCCCTCACCGCGCGCGAGTTCGACCTGCTCGCCCACCTCCTCGGGCATCCGGAGCGGGCCTTCACCCGCACCGACCTGCTGCGCGAAGTCTGGGGGTGGGAGTTCGGTGACGAGTCGACGGTGACCGTGCACGTCCGCCGGCTGCGCGAGAAGGTCGAGGACGACCCCGCCGCACCTCGGCGGATCTCCACCGTGTGGGGGGTCGGCTACCGCTGGGACCCCACCCCCGCCGCCGCGATCGACGGTATGCCGTGAGTCTCGCCCACCTCGCCACCCTCGCCTACCTCGCACCTGCGATGGCCCCGGAGACCGAGACGGTCCTCATCGCCGCGGGCACGGCCGCCGCCGTCGGGGCTGCCGGTGCCCTGGGCGTGTGGGCTCTCGCCCGTCGCAGCATCCGCTCGGCCCTCGTCGCGGCGCCGCTCGTCGTCGTCGGGTCGGTGGCAGCGGGGGTGGTCACCGCCTCCCGGGCGATGTTCATCAGCGACCACGACACCTCGCTCGTGCTCCTCGTCGTCGCCGCGGTGGCCCCGGTCGCGCTCCTCTACGGCCTGGTCCTGGCCAATCGGGTGCACCGGCTGGACCGCCGCACGGCGGAGCAGGTCGCCGCCGCGACCGCGGCGCGGGAGCGGGACGCGCAGGTCGAGGCGCAGCGGCGGGAACTCGTCGCCTGGGCCTCGCACGATCTGCGCACCCCGCTGGCCGGCATCCGGGCGATGGCGGAGGCCATCGAGGACGGGGTCGCGCCGGCCGGGAACGACTATCCCGCCCGGATCCGTGCGCAGGCCGACCGGATCGGCGAGATGGTGGAGGACCTGCTGGCCCTTTCGCGGATCCACTCCGGTGCCCTCACCCTGAGCCGGGAGCCGGTCGACGTGGCCGACCTCGCCTCCGATGCCCTCGCCGCCGCGCGGCCGCTCGCCGAGCGCGCCGGCGTCAGTCTCGACGGGCGGGCTGACGGTCCCGCCGCCGCACGGGTGGACGCGCGGGAGTTGAGCCGGGTCCTGGACAACCTCGTCGCCAACGCCATCCAGGCCACGCCCGCTGGGGGTGCCGTGCGGCTCGCGGTGCACGCGGCCCCGGACACGGTCACCCTGCGCGTGAGTGACACCTGCGGCGGCATACCGGCCGAGGTCCGGGCGCGGATGTTCGAGCCGTGGTGGCGCGGCGACGATGCCCGCACACCGCGGGCGGGCGAAGGGGCTGGACTCGGGCTCGCCGTCGTCGCGGGCATCGTCGCGGCCCACGGCGGCACCGTCTCGGTCGACGACGCCCCCGGCGGTTGCGCGGTCGAGGTACTCATTCCCCGGGAATGAAGCCCGAGTCCAGCTCCCACGGCGCGAACGGCGCGTGCTCGAGGATCCAGGCCTGCGCGGCGCGGTCCCAGCCCAACGCGACGGCCACCCCCACGACGATGAAGACGACCCCGAGGATGCGCCGGAACCGGCCGTGCGAGTCGACCGCCCAGCCGAGCCGGGCGACGAGGCGGCGACCGGCCACCGCGACGGCCAGCAGAGTCGCGCACAGGCCGAGGACGTATGCCGTGAGCAGCACGAGTCCGTGGCCGAGCCGCGCGGGCAGGACCGTGACGACGACGTAGGCGTAGAGCGGGCTGCACGAGGAGAAGACCGGGCCCAGCGCCGCACCGGTGAGGATGTCGCCGGTGTGCCCCCCACGCGCCATCGCGGCCCGAAGGCGGGCGTCCGAGCGACCCTGCAGGCCGAGCGCGGCCACGGCGCGCTCCCAGAGGTCCGGGAAGGCACCGGTGATGCCGAGCAGCACGAGGATCCCGCCGGACAGCACCGACCAGACCCGCGGGTCGATCGACAGCAGCGCCGTGCTCGCCTTGAGCACGAGCGTGAACACGGTGATCGAGAGGCCGAGCGAGCCGGTGATGACCAGGGCCCGCCGGTGCCGCACGAACCACGGCGCGCGGACCCGCAGCGCGGTCGAGCCCCCTCCGACGGACGGTTCCCCGCCCGCGTCCGCGGCGGCCGCTCCGCCCACGATGACGGGCAGCAGCGGCAACACACAGGGAGCCAGGGTCGTGAGAGCGCCGGCGAGCAGCGCCCCGAGTACGGCAAGCATCAGACGGTCTGCGCCTTGATCGCCGCGCCGTCCTTGCTGCCGGTCCACTTCTTCGCAGCCGCGCCGGCCTTGTCGAGTTGGACGAAGGTGTGCTGCTGGGTGATCCCGAAGCGTTGCTTGAGCTCGGTCGACGTGTCGTAGTCGACCTTGACGACGACCAGCCCGTCGGGCACTCCCGTGCCGGTGAGGGCCGTGTCGGTGGCCCGGCAGTCTGGACACCACGGGGCGTGGAAGAACAGGACGACCTTCGAGCCGGCATACATCGCCATCGACGCCTGGTAGTCCGCGTAGCTCACGTAGGCGCCCTTGGCCATCGCGTCGGGCATCGCGCTCTTGTCGGGCATCGCGCTTGTGTCGGGCATCGCGCTCTTGTCGGGCATCGCGGTTGTCGGCACTGCGGCCGTGGCGGCGGACGTGGAGGAGGTCGCGGAGCCGCAGCCGGACAGGGCGAGGGCGGCGGCGAGCGTGCCGGCGACCGTGAGGAGCATGGCGGGGCGGGCGGGCAGACGGGTGGACATCGTCGATCGGGTCATGACTCCAGCCTTGCGGCATATCCGGTCGAGAGCCATTGCGGGGAGCTTACGGCCCGGTGACGGCACGGCAGCGGTATGCCGTTCAACGGGCCAGGCCGGGGATCGGCAGGTAGAGCAGCGGGTCGACCGCGACGGCGACGAAGAGCACCGTGAGATAGGTGATCGAATAGTGGAACAGCCGCATCGGGCGCAGCACCGACTGGGGCGAGCCGAGCACCGCGTGGTGGTGCAGCCGGTGCGCCTCGGCGAGGAAGAAGCCGCCGCTCACGAGGGCACCGACGGCATAGACCCAGCCCATCGGCGCGACCGGGACGAGCGCGAGCGAGACGAGGACCATCGCCCAGGAGTAGACGAGGATCTGCCGGGAGACGACGACGAAGCGGGCCACCACTGGCAGCATCGGCACCGAGGCCGCCGCATAGTCGTCCTTGAACTTCATCGACAGCGGCCAGTAGTGCGGCGGCGTCCAGAAGAAGATGACGAGGAAGAGGATCCACGCGGGCCAGCCGACCGAGTCGGTGACCGCGGACCAGCCGATGAGCACCGGCATACAGCCGGCCGCCCCGCCCCACACGATGTTCTGCGGCGTGCGCCGCTTGAGCACGACCGAGTAGACGCCGACGTAGAAGGCGAAAGCCCCGAGCGCGAGCCAGGCCGAGAGCCAGTTGACCGCGAGCCCGAGCACGAGGGTGGCGACGACGGCCAGGACGATGCCGAAGGTCACCGCCGCTCGGGTCGAGATCGTCCCGGTGACGAGCGGGCGACTGGCCGTGCGGTTCATGAGCGCGTCGATGTCGCGGTCGATCACGCAGTTGAGGGTGTTGGCGGCGCCCGCCGAGAGCGTCCCCCCGACGAGCGTCGCGAGGACGAGCCACCCCGACGGTATGCCGCGCGCGGCCAGGATCATCACCGGCACCGTCGTGATGAGCAGCAACTCGATGATCCGAGGCTTGGTGAGGGCGACGTATTGGCCGACGAGGAAGCGCCACCCGGTGCCCTGTGCCGTCGGCGTCCGCGCCAGCTCGGCCCGGGGATCGACAGCGGTCACGAAGCAGGAGTCTACCGGCGCGCCGGAAACACGCGGCACGAGCCCGGGGTGGCCCGCACCACGCGGCTAGGCTCGCCTCGAACACACCCCACCAGCTGAGGAGAACCCGTGGCCGCCCGCTCGTCCGCTCGTCGCTCGCCCCTCGCCGTCCGCGACGCCCACCTGCGCCGGCCGCAGGCGCAGGCCGCCGGATGGACAGACCTCGACGTGCGCGCGGTCGACACCGCGCGAGTTCTGGCCGCCGACGCCGTCCAACGGGTCGGCAACGGCCATCCCGGCACGGCGATGTCGCTCGCGCCCGTGGCATACCTGCTCTTCCAGCAGGTGATGACCCACGACCCGAGCGATCCGGCCTGGCTGGGCCGCGACCGCTTCGTCCTGTCCTGCGGCCACTCGAGCCTCACGCTCTACACGCAGCTGTTCCTCTCCGGCTACGGGCTCACCCTCGAGGACCTCGAGCGGTTGCGCACATGGGGCAGCCTCACCCCGGGGCACCCGGAATACCGCCACACCCCGGGGGTCGAGATCACCACCGGCCCGCTGGGCACCGGCCTGGCCAGCGCCGTCGGGATGGCGATGGCCCAGCGGCGCCAGCGGGGCCTGCTCGACCCCGAGGCCGCCCCTGGGGAGAGCATCTTCGACCATCACGTCTACGTCATCGCCTCCGAGGGCGACATCATGGAGGGCGTCACCCACGAGGCCTGTGCGCTCGCCGGCCACCAGCGCCTGGGCAACCTCACCGTCGTCTTCGACCAGAACCACATCTCCATCGAGGACGACACGAACATCTCCTTCTCCGAGGACGTGGCGGCGCGCTATGCGGCATACGGCTGGGACGTCCACACGGTCGACTGGCGCGGGTCGCACCCCGACGGCGCGACCTATGTCGAGGACGTCGACGCCCTGCTCGCCGCGATCGAAGCCGGCCGGCGGGTGACCGACAAGCCGACCCTCGTCGTGCTGCGCACGATCATCGCCTGGCCCTCGCCGACCAAGCAGGGCTCCGGCAAGTCCCACGGCTCGGCCCTGGGCGCTGCCGAGATCGTCGGGCTCAAGGAAGAGCTCGGCTTCGACCCGGAGCGGTCCTTCGTCGTCGAGCCGCGCGTGCTCGCCCACGCCCGCAAGGCCGCCACCCGCGGCAAGGCCGCCCGTCGCGCGTGGGACCGCCGGTATGCCGCGTGGCGCAAGTCCCAGCCCGAGCGTGCCGCCCTGCTCGACCGGCTCGTGGCCGGGGGGCTTCCCGACGGCTTCGAGAAGGCCCTGCCGAGCTGGGCGGCCGACGCCACGGGGATCGCCACCCGCGCCGCCTCGGGCAAGGTCCTCTCCGCTCTCGCGCCGGTGCTGCCCGAGCTGTGGGGCGGGTCGGCCGACCTCGCCGAGTCCAACAACACGACGATGGCCGGCGAACCGTCCTTCATCCCTGCCGACCGGCAGACCCGCGAATGGAAGGGTGGCCCCTATGGCCGCACCCTGCACTTCGGCATCCGCGAGTTCGGGATGGGGACGATCCTCAACGGCATCGCCCTCGAGGGGCTCACCCGGCCCTACGGCGGCACCTTCCTCGTCTTCTCCGACTTCATGCGCGGGGCGGTCCGGCTCTCGGCGATCCAGCAGCTGCCAGTCACCTACGTGTGGACGCACGACTCGATCGGCCTGGGCGAAGACGGTCCCACCCACCAGCCGATCGAGCAACTGGCCTCGTTGCGCGCCATCCCCGGACTCGACGTCGTGCGGCCCGCCGACGCGAACGAGACGGCGGCCGCCTGGGCGGCGATCCTGCGCAACCGGCGCCCGGCCGCGCTCGTCCTGTCCCGCCAGGCCCTGCCGGTGTTCGCACAGACGACCCGTGGAAAGGCAGCGCGCGGCTTCGCCAAGGGCGGCTATGTGCTCGTCGACGGCGGGCCCGACGGCACCGGCGCGCCCGAGGTCATCCTCGTCGCGACCGGGTCCGAGGTGGCCCTCGCGATGGCCGCCCGCGAGCGGCTCGAGCGCCGTGGGGTGGCCACCCGGGTCGTCTCGATGCCATGCCGCGAGTGGTTCGACGCCCAGCCCCGGTCCTACCGCGACCGGGTCCTGCCGCCCTCGGTGCGCGCCCGGGTGTCGATCGAGGCGGGCGTGTCCCAGGGCTGGCGCGAGGTGGTCGGCGACGCCGGCCGGATCGTCGCCATCGACCACTTCGGCGCCTCCGCCGACGGGGCGACCCTCTTCCGCGAGTTCGGGTTCACCCCCGAGGCGGTCGTCGCCGCCGCCAAGGCCTCCCTCACCGCGAGCAAGGAGCGCTGACCATGACAGACTCCAGCGTCCCCCCTGCGCCCCTCGCGGCACTCGCCGAGGCGGGCGTGTCCATCTGGCTGGACGACCTGTCCCGGGGTCGGTTGCAGTCCGGCAGCCTCGCCGCACTCATCCGCGACGACCAGGTGACCGGGGTGACGACCAATCCCTCGATCTTCCAGGCGGCGATCGGCTCGGGCAGCGACTACGACACCCAGATCGCCGCCCTCGCCGCCGCCGGGGCGAGCGTCGACGAGGCCGTCGTCGCGATGACCACCGACGACGTGCGCGCGGCCTGCGACCTGTTCCGGCCGGTCTTCGAGGCGACGGCGGGAGTCGACGGCCGGGTGTCGATCGAGGTCGACCCTCGACTCGCGCACGACACCGACGCGACCATCGCCCAGGCACGCACCCTGCACGCGATCGTCGACCGGCCCAACGTCCTCATCAAGATCCCGGCCACGATCGAGGGGCTCCCCGCGATCGCGGCCTGCCTCGCCGAGGGCATCTCGGTCAACGTCACCCTCATCTTCGCCCTCGAGCGCTATCGCGCGGTCATGCACGCCTTCCTCGAGGGGCTCGAACGCGCACACGCCGCGGGACTCGACCTCACCGGCATACATTCGGTGGCCTCGTTCTTCGTCTCCCGGCTGGACACCGAGATCGACGCACGCCTCGACGCCGTCGGCACCGAGGCGGCCCGCGCGTTGCGTGGCCAGGCGGCGGTCGCCAACGCTCGACTGGCCTACCAGGCCTACGAAGAGGTCTTCGCGACGCCCCGCTGGCGCTCGCTGGCCGACGACGGCGCGCGCCCCCAGCGCCCGCTGTGGGCTTCCACCGGGGTGAAGAACCCCGCCTATTCCGACACCCTCTACGTCACCGAGCTGGTCGCCCCCGGCACCGTCAACACGATGCCGGAGAAGACTCTGCGCGCGGTCGCCGACCACGGGCTGGTCCGGGGCGACACGATCACCCACGGCTATGCCGCCGCGCAGGACCTGCTCGACGCGATCGAGGCCCAGGGGGTGTCCTACACCGACGTCGTCGCGGTGCTCGAACGGGAGGGCGTGGCGAAGTTCGAGGCCGCGTGGGAGGCGCTGCTCGCAGACGTATCCCAGGCCCTCTCGGCCCGGTAGGTTCGGCGCATGCGCCCTGCCCGCGTCGCCGCCGGGGTCAACCCGCTGCGCGACCCCCGCGACCGTCGGCTGCCCCGCATCGCGGGTCCCTGCGCGATGGTCCTCTTCGGGGTCACCGGCGACCTGTCCCGCAAGAAGGTCATGCCGGCGATCTACGACCTGGCCAACCGCGGTCTGCTCCCGCCCGGGTTCAGCCTGATCGGCTTCGCCCGCCGCGACTGGGCCGACGAGGACTTCGGGCAGATCGTCCACGACTCGGTCCGCCAGCACGCCCGCACCCCCTTCCGGGAGGACGTGTGGCGCAGCCTGAGCGAAGGCATCCGCTTCGTGCCCGGCACCTTCGACGACGACGCCGCCTTCGACACCCTCGTGCGCACGGTGCACGAGCTCGGACAGGCCCGCGGCACGGACGGCAACCTCGCCTTCTACCTGTCCATCCCGCCCGGGCTCTTCGGTCAGGTATGCCGCCAGCTCGACCGCAGCGGGCTGGCCCGTCCCGAGGGCGGGTCCTGGCGCCGGGTCGTCATCGAGAAGCCCTTCGGCCACGACCTGGCCTCCGCACGCGAACTCAACCGGATCGTCGAGTCGGTCTTCGAACCCGACTCGGTCTTCCGAATCGACCACTACCTGGGCAAGGAGACGGTCCAGAACATCCTCGCCCTGCGCTTCGCCAACGAGATGTTCGAGCCGCTGTGGAACGCCGAGCACGTCGACCACGTGCAGATCACCATGGCCGAGGACGTGGGGATCGCCGGGCGCGCCGGCTACTACGACGGCATCGGCGCCGCCCGCGACGTCATCCAGAACCACCTGCTCCAGCTGCTCGCCCTCACCGCGATGGAGGAGCCGGTCTCCTTCGACGCGGCCTCGCTGCGCGCCGAGAAGGAGGAGGTCCTCTCCGCGGTCCGCATCCCCGAGGACATCGCGACCGGGACCGCGCGCGGGCAGTACGCGGGCGGTTGGCAGGGCGGCGAGCAGGTCCTCGGCTATCTGCAGGAGGAGGGGGTCCCCAGCGGCTCGACCACCGAGACGTATGCCGCGGTCCGCCTCACCATCGACACCCGCCGCTGGGCCGGCGTCCCCTTCTACCTGCGCACCGGCAAGCGTCTGGGCAAGCGGGTGACCGAGATCGCGGTCGTCTTCCGCAAGGCTCCGCACCTGCCCTTCACCACCACCGCCACCGAGGAACTCGGGCAGAACGCGCTGGTCATCCGGATCCAGCCCGACGAGGGGGTGACCATCCGGTTCGGGGCCAAGGTGCCGGGGGCGCAGATGGAGGTCCGGGACGTGACGATGGACTTCGGCTACGGCACCGCCTTCACCGAGTCCTCGCCCGAGGCCTACGAGCGGCTCATCCTCGACGTCCTGCTCGGCGAACCGCCGTTGTTCCCGCGCAACGCCGAGGTCGAACTGTCCTGGCGGATCCTCGACCCCATCGAGCGCTGGTGGGCCCGCCATGGCAAGCCCGAGGCCTATGCCGCCGGCGGCTGGGGCCCCCGGTCGAGCGATCGGATGCTGGCCCGTGACGGACGTGCCTGGAGGAAGCCGTGATCTTCGACCTGCCCGCGACCTCCACTGCGGCCATCGGCAAGAAGCTCGTCCAGATGCGCAGCGAGGTCGGCGCGATGGCCCTCGGCCGCGTGCTCACCCTCGTCGTCGTGGTCCGCGACGCCGACGCCGACGACGCGATCGAGGTGGCCACCGAGGCCAGCCGCCAGCACCCCTCCCGGATCGTCGTCGTCGTCGCCGGCACCCGGCGCGGTTCGAGCCGGATCGACGGCCAGATCCGGGTCGGCGGGGACGCCGGCGCGAGCGAGATCGTCGTCCTGCGCCTGTTCGGGCCGCTCGCCGCCCACGGGCAGAGCGTCGTCACGCCGTTCCTGCTGGCCGACTCCCCCGTGGTCGCCTGGTGGCCCCGCGAGGCGCCGGCCGACCTGCGGACCGACCCCATCGCGGCCATGGCCTCGCGTCGGGTCACCGACGCGGCCGAATCCTCCCGCCCCGCAGCGATGCTTGCCAGACTCGCCGAGCATTACACGCCGGGCGACACCGACCTCGCGTGGACCCGGGTGACCCTCTGGCGGGGCCTGCTCGCGGCCGCCCTCGACGGTCCGCCCTACGAACCGGTCGTCTCGGCAACCGTCACCGGAGCGCCCGACTCCCCCTCGAGCGACCTGCTCGCCGCATGGTTGGCCTGGTCCCTGCGGGTCCCGGTCACCCGCGAGCGGACCCGCGCCGGCGGCGGCATCCACGGGGTGCGCCTGCAGCGGCCCAGCGGGCCGATCGACCTCGAACGTCCGGGCGACTTCGTTGCGACGATGACCCAGCCGGGCCAGCCCGAGCGCCGGATCAGCCTGCGCCGGCGGGCCGACGCCGAGTGTCTGGCCGACGAACTGCGCCGGCTCGACGCCGACGAGACCTATGCCGATGTCCTGCGCAAGGGTGTCCCCCTGCTCGGTCGGCCACGGGGCGGTGCCCGGTCCGCGCAGGTGAGCGAGGCCCATCGAGCCGCCGAACGTCAGCTGCGCAACCACTCCCGCCAGCTGGCGGCAACTCCCGATCGGAGCCGCCGGTGAGCCCTCACCCGGACTCGTCCGCGGATCCGAACGGCCGGCCCGCCCCGCTCGTCCTCGTCCACCCCGACCGGGACTCCGTCGCGACCGCGGCCGCCGCCCGTCTCCTGCTCACCCTCTGCGACACCCTCGCCGTCCGCGAGGTCGCCCACGTCGCGCTCACGGGGGGAGGTCTGGGCTCGGGCGTCCTCGCCGCGGCGGGCCGGTCGCCACTCGTCGACCTCGTCGACTGGTCGCGGGTGCACCTGTGGTGGGGCGACGAACGCTACCTGCCCACGGGGGACCCCGAGCGCAACGACGTCCAGAACCGGGCGGCCCTGCTGGACCGGCTGCCCCTCGATCCGGCCCGCGTGCACCCGATCGCCGGGCCCGACCGGTCGGCCGACGCGGAGGCGAGCGCCGCGGCATACGCCCAGGAACTGCGCACCCACGGTGGCGGGCTGTTCGACCTCGTCCTGCTCGGGATGGGGCCGGACGGGCACGTGGCCTCGCTCTTCCCCCACCACCCGGCCCAGCGCACCACCGAGGCGGTCGCCGTGGCCGTGCACGACTCGCCCAAGCCGCCACCGGACCGGGTGTCCCTCACCTTCGAGTGCCTCGACCGGGCCCGTGAGGTGTGGTTCCTCGTCGGCGGCGCGGACAAGGCCCCGGCCGTATGCCGTGCGCTCACCCCGGGTGCCGGTCGCTGGGACGTGCCCGCGGCCGGGGTGCGCGGGCGCGAGCGGACACTGTGGCTGCTCGACGTCGAGGCCGCCGGGACCCTACCCGCCGTCACCGGCTGAGCCGGACTGCGCTCGGGTCGGACAGACGAGGGCCCCGATGAAGGGTACGGATCGAGCCGAGCCAGTGGGCCGGCCTGCCGCTACTGGATGAGGCCGCGTTGGCGCAGCGCCGAGAGTGCCTCGTCGAGGATCGCCTGGCCGTCGGCGTCGGAGCGACGCTCCTTCACATAGGCGAGGTGGGTCTTGTAGGGCTCGACCTTGGGCGGCGCGGGAGGGTTCTCCCTGTCCTGGCCTGCGGGGAAGCCGCACCGGGGGCAGTCCCAGTGCTCGGGCGCGACCATGCCGGGCTCCTGCGCGAATGACGGCCGGGTCTCGTGCCCGTTGGAGCACCAATAGGACACGAAGACGCGAGGGGCCGCCTCGCCACGCTCGGCCTCCCCCATCGGCCCCGCGCCGACGCGGCTGCCGCGGATCGCATTGCCACTGGCCATGTGTGTGCGTCCCGTCCTTTCAGGCGGTGAAGCGCTCGAGCAGGCCGAGGCCCACGACAGCGACGAACCAGAGGACGGCGACGGCGATGGTGAACCGGTCGAGGTTACGCTCGGCGACCGTCGACCCCCCGAGCGAGCTGGACATGCCCCCGCCGAACATGTCGGACAGCCCGCCGCCCTTGCCCTTGTGCATGAGGATGAGCAGGGTGAGGAACAGGCTGGAGAGCACCAGCAGCCCCTGCAGGGCGATCTTGACGAACGTCACGTCAGCAGGCCACCTTCACTCGTCGGCTCTCGGTCGGGTCCGGCCCCCCAAGGGCCGAGGGTCAGGATACCCCGCGGCCGGCCCGTTCCACGAACAGGGCCGGCCGCGGAGCTCGCAGTCGTGGGGGTCAGCCGGTGACGTGGTCCTTGAACCGGCAGATCGCGGCGAACTCGGCCGGGTCGAGGGAGGCACCGCCGACGAGCGCGCCGTCGACATCCTCTTTGGCCATGATCCCGGCGATGTTCGAGGACTTCACCGAGCCGCCGTAGAGGATCCGGACGCCGTCGGCAAGGTCGCCGGAGTAGAGCTCGGCGAGCAACGTGCGGATCGCCGCGCAGACCTCTTGGGCGTCCTCGGGGGTCGCCACCTCGCCGGTGCCGATCGCCCAGATCGGCTCGTAGGCGATGACGATCGAGCGGGCCTGCTCGGCCGGGATGTCCTGCAGGTCGGCGGTGAGCTGGCCGACGACGTGGGCGACCTGGCCGCCCTCCTTACGGATGTCCAAGCCCTCTCCGCAGCAGAGGATGGGGGTGAGCCCGTGCCGGTAGGCCGCCTTCACCTTCGCGTTGACGACCGCGTCGGTCTCGGCGTGGTATTCCCGCCGCTCGCTGTGCCCGATCGTCACGTAGCTGCAGCCGAGCTTGGCGAGGAAGGCCCCGGAGACCTCGCCGGTGTAGGCGCCCGAGTCGTGCATGGACAGGTCCTGACCGCCGTACTTCACGGCCAGCCGGTCGCCTTCGACGAGGGTCTGCACCGAGCGTAGGTCGGTGAACGGCGGCAGCACGGCCACCTCGACGGCGCCGAAGTCGTGCTTGGCGTCGCGCAGGGTCCAGTCGAGCTTCTGCACGAGGTGGGTGGCCTGCAGGTGGTCTTGGTTCATCTTCCAGTTGCCCGCGAGCAACGGGGTACGTCCAGCCATGGGAGTCCTTCGGGAGCGGGACGGGTATGCCGCGGGGCGAGCCCGCGGCATACCCGTCGATCGGTGGTGCGAACGGGGTGGGACGGTCAGCTCAGGATCGCGATGCCCGGCAGTTCCTTGCCCTCGAGGTATTCGAGGGAGGCGCCGCCGCCGGTGGAGATGTGCCCGAACTGCTCGTCGGCGAAGCCGAGCTGACGCACCGCGGCCGCCGAGTCGCCGCCGCCGACGACGGTGAGGGCGCCCGCGGCGGTGGCCTCCACGAGCGCGGCAGCGACGGCCTGGGTGCCGGCCGCATAGGGGGCCATCTCGAACGCGCCCATGGGGCCGTTCCAGAAGACCGTCTTCGCGTCGCGGATCTTGCTCGCGTAGAGCACCGCCGAGGCCGGGCCGATGTCCAGGCCCATCCGGTCGGCCGGGATCGCGTCGGCCGCGACGACCTCGTGGTCGGCGTCGGCCGAGAAGGCGCTCGCGGCGACGACGTCGACCGGCAGGACGATCTCGACCCCGGTCTGCGCGGCGCGGGCGAGGTAGCCCTTGC
This sequence comes from Actinomycetes bacterium, assembly GCA_029552065.1. Classification (GTDB taxonomy): domain Bacteria; phylum Actinomycetota; class Actinomycetes; order Actinomycetales; family Dermatophilaceae; genus Phosphoribacter. Next base: position 1,141 of record JAKPEG010000051.1, on the reverse strand, counting down.
ACGTCTCGATGTTGTCCCGGTCGAGCAGACTCGACCCCACCTCGAGGCCCTGGGCCGCGAGGAAGGTGAAGGCCATCCCACCGCCGATGAGCAGCCGGTCGGCGGTCTTCATGAGGTTGTCGATGACCGCGAGCTTGTCGGCGACCTTGGCGCCGCCGAGCACGACCGCATAGGGCCGGGCGGGGTCCTCGGTGAGCCGCTTGAGCACCTGCACCTCGGCCGCGACGAGTCCGCCCATCGCCGAGGGGAGGACCTTTGCGACGTCGTAGACCGAGGCCTGCTTGCGGTGGACGACCCCGAAGCCGTCGGACACGAAGGCGTCGGCGAGGCTCGCGAGCTCGGCGGCGAAGGCGCCACGCTCCACCTCGTCCTTGCTCGTCTCCCCGGCGTTGAACCGGATGTTCTCCAGGAGCAGGACGTCGCCGTCGGCCATCGCCCCGACCTTGGCCAGGGCGTCCTCGCCGACGGTGTCGTCGGCGAAGGCGACCGGTCGGCCGAGCAGTGCGGCCATCCGGGCGACGACCGGGCGCAACGAGTACTTGTCCTCGGGCGCGCCCTTGGGCCGCCCGAGGTGGGCGCACACGATCACGCGTGCGCCCGCCTCGGACAGGGCCTTGATGGTCGGCACCGAGGCCCGGATCCGACCGTCGTCGGTGATGTTGCGGTCACCGTCGAGCGGGACGTTGAGATCCGAGCGGACGAGCACGCGTGAGCCGCGTACGTCACCGAGATCCGCGATGGTCTTCACGGTGCCAAACCCTTCTTCTCGTATGCCGTGTGGTCGGGCGTCGACTCAGAGCTTGGAGCCGACGAGCAGGCACAGGTCGACGAGCCGGTTGCTGTAACCCCACTCGTTGTCGTACCAGCCGACGACCTTCACCTGGTTGCCGATGACCTTGGTGAGGCCCGAGTCGAAGATGCACGACGCCGGGTCGGTCTCGATGTCCTTGGAGACGATCGGGTCGGTGGTGTAGACGAGCTTGCCCTTCATCGGGCCCTCGGCCGCAGCCTTGACGATCGCGTTGACCTCGTCGACCGTCGTCTCGCGCCCGGCCTCGAAGGTGAGGTCGGTCGCCGAGCCGGTCGGTGTCGGCACGCGCAGGGCGTAGCCGTCGAGCTTGCCCTTGAGCTCGGGCAGGAC
>JAKPEG010000230.1 GCA_029552065.1 Actinomycetes bacterium | reverse complement strand
ACCCCGACGACCCGTTCGCCTTCGGCTGCGACCTGCCGCCGGTGGACCTGGCCGAGCTGACCCCGCAGAGCTGCGCGATCATGCTGGCCGCCTGCGTCGACGCGGCGATCGGGCCGTGCGGGGGCATGGACGCGAAGGACTGCGCCGGCGCGGTCGATGAGTGCGTCGAGAGCACCCAGGCCGCGTGCTGGAGCCGCCTGCCGTAGACGCGAGAAAGCCCGCGCACGGCGGGCTTTTATGGTGGATCGGTCGGAAAATCGCGGGCCGAGACCCGCGTCGAGCATGGAGGATCCACTATGTCAGCGGCGGCGGAGCCGGTTTCGGCGCGCGGCCCGGATCCCACCGATCTGCCAGCCGGTGACGCGGGGCGCGGGCCGGGGCTCGCGCGGCTGCGCGGCGTGCTGCTCCGCCCACGCGAACAGGTCCTCGCGGGCACGTGCAGCGACCGTGGACTATTTTCGGGCGCATGTCGTTTTCCGGTTGACGGCCAAACGGATATGGCTTAGAGTGATGTTCATGAACGCCGCCGCCAAGAACACCAAGACCGCCGCCGTCTGCATCACCATCACCCGCGCCGAGGGCCCCACGCACCTGTGCAAGACCCGCGTGTTCGCCGGTCTCGACTGCTGGGAGAAGTCCCGTGCCTTCATGCGGGCGAACCTCGACACCTTCCCGGCCTCGGGCGGCTACGACAAGCACGACTTCACCGTGGTCTTCGGCGACGGCGAGACGTACGAGGGCCGCCTCGATGCCAAGGCCAACGGCGAGGACTGCGACGTGCAGGCCCATGTGCGCGACTACGTCCGCTTCCTCGCCGGGCTGGCCAAGCCCGCGCACATGACCGATGCGCAGTATGCCGCGTATGTCACCGAGGACAAGGATGAGGCCGCCATTTTCCTGGCAAAGTACGACCTCGGCTAGCCCCGCCCGCCGCCCCCGCCCGGCCCGTACCCGCAAGGGTCGGGCCTTGGGGCGTTGAGAGGACCGAACATGGATCACCTGGACACCGTCAACCTTCAACTCATCGCCGCCGTGGGCGAACTCCGCATGGCCGCTGTCTGCCTGCCGACCGACGCCGAGAAGGCCGAACCGATCCGGCGGCACCTGCTCGCCGCCGAGGGGCGCGTCATCGAGGCCCACAAGGCTGCGAGCGCGGCTGCGACCGCGGCGCAGGCCGACGCCCGGCCCTTCGGCCCGGGCACGCTAGACGTGCTGCTCGCGGCGGACTCTGCCGACCCCGGGGCCGTGTGCGACGCTATCGAGGCGATCGCGGGCGAGGGGCACGGGCGCGCCGGCGCCATGCTCGGCCGCGGCTTCGTCATCCCGGCGCCACTGCTCGCCGCCCTCGTCCGGGCGCTTCGTGGGGGCAGCCATGGCGCCTGAGACCTTGGCCGAGGCCGAGCGGCTGCTCCTCGGCGGGGCGTCGCGGGATGCCGTGTGCGAGGCCCTGGGGGTCGGCCGCAAGGCGCTCGAGCGGGCGTTCAAGAAAGCCCATGGGATGCCGCCCGACCGCTGGCGCCGGCAGGTGCAGGGCGTCGAGCCCCGGCCGTCCCGCCCGGACGTGGCGTTCCGCTTGTCCCCCGGCGATCGGGCCGAGCTGGCCAGGCGCGCGGAAGCGGCCGGGGTCTCGCCGAGCGAGTTCGCCCGTTCGCTTGTCCGTGAGGGCCTGGCCCGGGGCCGGTGACGATCTTCGCGGGCCTGTCGTTTTTCGGTTGACGCCGGAAAGGACAGGGTGCATGCTGTGTTCATGAACGCCGCCGCCGCCGAGTCCCGCATCCGTAAGCTCCTCGCCCTCGCCGCCTCCGCCCTCACGATCGGAAGCGTCCACGAGGCCGCCGCCGCTCGCCTGAACGCCGAGCGGATCGCCGCGGCGGCCGGCCTCGACCTCGCCGAGATCGAGTCCGTGGTCGTCATTGACGTTTCCGCCATGCTTGGCGGCTGCGATGTCCCATGGACCAACGAGCCGGCGCCGTGCGTCCCGCTGTACCCCACGATCATTCGCATGGCGGACGGGTCGTTCTTCGAGGTGGCGGTCACGGAAGAGGACGACGGCGCCATGGTGACGCACTTCACCAGCGAGACGGGCGAGTTTGACCGGACGGCGACGACGCTGCACCGGGGCTGGTGGGCGGACATCCCGGGGAAGGAGGCGTTCATCATCGCGGCGGACATGTGGGGTGTGGAACTGGCCTAGCGGCTCGCCGCCGCCCGCCCGGGCCCGGCCCTTTGGGGGGTCGGGCCTTGTTCGTTTTCGCCCTGTCGTTTTTCGGTTGACAGCCAAAGCGACAAGGGTTAGATAGGAAGCATGAACGCCGCCGCCAAGACCGCCAAGCCCTCCGCCCTCACCGCCGCCTTCATCTCCACGCTCTCGCACCCGCGCCTGTCGACCCCTGCCACCGAACAGGACGTGCAGGCCCGCCTCTTCGCGCTGGGCTTCAAGGACGCCTGCGGGCGCTGCTGCGGCACCGGGAGCTATGGCCCGCTGTCCGTCCTCGGCGGTAAGTGCTTCAAGTGCAACGGCCGCTCCTACGTCGGCGTGCGGCTCACCTGGGACCTGCTGAACCGCGTCCGCGCCGAGGTCTCGGCGGAGATCTTGAACGCGTACGCCGACCGGCTCATCGAGTGCAAGCGGGCCAAGGCGCTCGCCGCCGGCGCCGAGAAGCGGGTGCGCGAGGGCTACAGCCGGACCCTGTTCATGCAGCACTTCTACGGCCTGGACAGCAACGGCGGGCGCAACCGTGAGGCGGCCCCGTTCTCGTGGCTGGCCTATGCGATCCATGCCAACGAGAAGGCCCCGACCGAGGCCCTCACGGTGTGCGTCGTTCGCCTGTCGCGTGGTGAGTGCGCGGCGGATGACGTGCTCGCGGCCGAGGCGGCGGTCGTGCGGGCCCGGCGGGTGCAGGACCTTGCCTTCTCGGCGGCGATGTCGAGCGGGGAGATCGAGGCCGACCAGCGCAAGGTGGCGGAGATGAAGGCGGCGGGCGCGTCGTACGACGAGGAAGAGGCGGCGCGGCGGGCGGCTTGGAAGCGTGCGGATGAGTTGCTCTCGCTGGCCGGGATGGCCCTCGGCGAGTGAGACCGGCGCCGGTCGCCCGACGACGGGGGACGGTGGGCGTTGCCCGCCGTCCCCTTGTCGTTGTCGGCGCCCGCAGACAGGACTGGGGCCCGGCCCGTCAATGTCACCCCTTATGGCCCACAGTGCGCTGCACGCCGCTCCTGCACGCTGGGACGGAGTCCCGCAGGAGCGCAGCGCGGGCCATAGGGTGCCATACGGGGCGGGGTCGCAGATGCTCGCGCAGGTCCTCCCACGGCGTATCGGGGCGGACGACAATGACGTCGCGCAGCAGCTCCGAGACGCGCCCGAGCGCCGACTCGAAGGTGTGGCCGCTCGTCGCGTACAGCTTGGCGGCCTCGTCGCGCAGCGCCTCCCGCAGCCGGGCGAGCTCGTCAGCGGTGGGCTTGATGAAGCGGGCCAGGTCGGCGACGGCGCGCTCGAGCGCCTCGTGCTGGCGGATGGCCCCGATTTCGAACGCGGCCAGGGCGACGGCATGCTGGATTCCTGAGCGGATCACGCCGCATCCCCCTCGAGCTCGACGGACAGCGAGGCGCCGCCGGCTGCGTCCCGCACGGCCTGCTCCATCTCGGCGAGCGTCGCCCGGCTCGCCTGCTCGAGCGCCTTCGCGGCCGCGTCGACGTCGCCGCCCGCGTCGCGGACCCCGGCGAGGTAGCACCGGCGCGCGACGGCGAGGATGTCGTCGAGGTCGACGTCGCCGAGCGGGTAGAAGTCGAAGGCCGGCGTCATGCTGCCGTCCGCGATCTGGACGTGGGCCCGCGAGATGTCCTCGAAGCGCTGCGACTCGTCGGCCGCCGGGCTCTCGCTAGAGATGTGCAGGACCCGAATGGATGGGGTGTGCGATGTCGCTACCATGCCCGTTAGACGGCGTCCTGACTGCGCATATGCAATTGAACAGGCTCGCGGCGATCCCGTCTCAGGTGCGCCGCGTTGAGTGAAGGATCGCACCGCGGGTGCGAGTTGAGCACTAGAAAAGGCCGCCGAAACAGGCGTTGAACAGGTCGAGCAGAAGATGAGCAACATCGACAGCATCCCCGCGCTCGTGCGCGAGTACGACGTCCACCACGCGCTGACCCTGTGCCCCGAGTGGGCCTGGGCGATCGCGGCACTCGACAAGCGCGTCGAGAACAGGTCCGGACGCTCGCCGGTCGTCGCCGCGGCCCGCAAGCTGATCGGCAAGCCGCTGGCGATCCACGCCGGGGCGAAGCTCGTGGACGTCGAGAGCATGATCGCCACGAGCCGGATCGAGGGCTGGTCGTGGAGCAGGACCA
>JAKPEG010000219.1 GCA_029552065.1 Actinomycetes bacterium | reverse complement strand
GAGATCCATCAGCCACTGCGGCATCCCGAACACGCCACCGAACTCGCCGACGACGAGGAAGAAGGCCAGCGCCCCCCACCCGATCGCCGCCGTCCATCGGGGAAACCACCCGATGGCCGCAACCGCGACGCCCACGCACACCCAGACCGCAGGGAGCCGGATCAGCGCGGCGGGCAGGACCCGACCGGCTCCACCGAGGGTCCCGCCGCCGGACGCATCGGCCAAGACCGTGCCGAGGCCGAGCGCGAAGACGAGGGCGGCGGTGCCGAGCAGGGCGACCAGCAAGTGGCTCGCGGCATACCGAGTGCGCGAGTCGGCCGTGGCGAGGACGAGCTCGGTGTGCCCCTGCGTCTCCTCCGCGCGCCAGCGCAACACGGTCGTGACGCCGTATGCCGCGGCGATGATCGCGATGAAGCCCAACTCCGTGGACAGATAGACATCGGACAACAGGCCGACGCCGCCACCCATCTTGCGCAACAGGTCGGCGATCGCCGGGTCGGCGAACATGTCCATCGCACTCTTGGCGAGCGACCCGATGACCAAGCCGCCGACGAGCATCCCCACCGTCCAGCCGATCGTCGAGCTGCGACCGAGCCGCCAGGCCAACCCGACCGGCCCGGCGAGGGTGGCGCCGGCGTTGGCTCGACCCCGTCGCGCGGGCAACAGTCCGGCGCCAAGGTCGCGGCGTTGCAGCAGGGCGAATGCGGCCACGAGGCAGACGGCCAGCAGCCCCACGCCGAGGAACACGACCCAGGAACGGTCCGCCCCGAAGGCTTCCGCCTTGCTTGTCCACCCGACCGGCGAGACCCAGCCCAACCAGCCCGGGACCCCCGTGCCGGCGTCGGCGATGGCGCGCAGCAGGAACAACACGCCGAGGGCGCCCATCGTCAGACCGGCGCAGCCGCGAGCGGTGGAGGCGAGTTGGGCGGCGACGGCTGCGAGGCCGACGAACGCCAATCCCGTTGCCGCCCAGCCAGCTGCGGCCGCGAGTGAGCCGGCCACGTCCATGCCGATGGCGGCATACCCGAGGCCGGTGAGCAGGCACGTGGCCAGGACTGCGGCGGTGGCCACGGCCACGGCGGCAGTGAGCGGAGCTCGGCGCCCAACCACACCCGCACCGACGAGTTCGAAGCGGCCGTCCTCCTCCTCGGAGCGAGTGTGGCGACGCACGACGGCATACCCGAAGATCGCGAGGAGCACTGCCCCGAACATCGTCGTCTTGACGACGGCGAGGGCGTCGGGGTCGGTCGGGTCGGAGATTGGGCC
>JAKPEG010000200.1 GCA_029552065.1 Actinomycetes bacterium | reverse complement strand
TCGGTCTTCCCCGACGGCTCCTACAACTCGGAGGTCGCGGACATGTTCTGGCTCCGCCCCGGTCAGCCGATCGTGTTCGAGACACAGGTCCCGGACGTCGCGGCGGGCGCGGCCACGTCGCGGACCATCCTCGAGACGAGCGCGCGGCAGGCCAAGGTGCAGGCCTTGATCGACCGCAGCTACACGCCCGAGCTCGCCACCCAGATCGCCACGGCCGAGGAGAGCCCGTTCGTGCAGCGCTTCTTCCGGGTCATGAAGATCGATTGGGACTGGAAGTACCCGCCCGCGCAGTCCGAGGACGGCAACTGGTCCTGGCAGCTCACCGCGGCGACCTACCTCGACACTCGCAACGCGCCGCAGGTGCTCGGCGACACGTGTATCGTCGGCATCGCCAGGGGGAAGTGACGTGTTCGACCTGCTCAACGACTCGCCGGACGCCGCACCGCCGCGGGAGGCGCCCCCGAATTTCGTCGCGCTCGCCAGCGTGGGCCAGGACGCGACCGACCCGTCGCGCGCGTTCTGCTACATCGACAGCTCGGGGCAGGTACTCGTCGAGGTCACGCTCGAGCCGGACGGCGACAAGATCCAGGCGTACCTGTGCCTCGCGCAGACCGGTCCGAACGCCGGCGACTTCATCCCGGTACGCCCGGGCGAGGCCGTGCTCGTCGTCTTCCCCCAAGGCGACCCGGACCAGGGCTACATCGTCGGGCGGCTCGACGACGAGTCGACCAACCTCGCGCCGACGGTCTGCGGGATCTCGACGACCGGGCCGCAAGGACAGGTCCGACAGTACAGGTGGCTCGTCACGCCCGCGGGCCAGGTGTACGCGATCCAGGCCGGCGGCGAGATCCTGCTCCAAGGCGGCGGGGCAGGGGTGCGGATCAAGGGCGCGCAGGTGCTCGTCGACGGGGCGTGTCACCTCGGCGCCGACTTCGCCACGGCGCCGATCCCGGGGCACGTCTCCGGCGGCGGGGCCGAGACAGCGCCGTCGCCGGCCGGGGCGTTTTTGCCGCCGCAGGGCGCGACGCTGACCGAGCCGCCGTTCGTCGGGAATCGCGACGCGATCGTGCGCGCCAAGGACGAGGTGCAGAGCAACCTGGCGATCGACCCTGCGTTCTGGATCTGGGTGAAGGCCGTCAACGTCTTCATCGCGGCGCTTGCGGCCTTGACCGGGCTTCCGTGGGCGTATCCCGAGCCGACGCCGGGCCCGCCGCTGAAGCTGACCGCGCAGCACAAGGGCGCAAGCCGGACGCACACGGCCGCGGACTGATCGCGCTGCTCGGTCGCACCGGCGGCCGCGTGTACGGTCCGCGCATGCACGTTCTCGCCGCTCTCCTCCTCGCCCTCATCCCTCCCGTCACGCCGATCCCCGTCGAGCTCGAGCTCTGCATGCTCAAGGCCGAGATCTGCGCCGACGATGCAGCCCCGGATACCGGTATGTGCGGCGTCGTCGACGAGGACGCGCTCCAGGGCTGCATCGCCGGCTACGAGGACTGCTCGTACGGCCTACCCGGTGCGAGCGACCCGAGCTGCCAGATCGAGCGGACCTGGTGCGCGCTCGAGGCCCCGTTCTGGGTCGCCGACGACAGCAACGCCGACACGGTGAAATACTGCCTCGAGGTCGCCGAGACCTGCCCGGCCTACTAGCCGTCCCACGTCCCCGGCGGCGCCTCGAGGTCGCGCACGTCGTCGCGGACGATAGGGGCCGTGCCGAGCATCGTCGCCTGACCCGCCCGCTCGATCTGCCGGATCCGCTCGCGCGAGACCCCGAAGATCTTGCCGACCTCGTCGAGCGTGAGGCCGTTCGGGTGCTCGTCGACGATGTCGAGGACGCACGATGGCTGGTCGTCCCACGGCTGCCGGCCCGGGTCGCGGAACGCGATCGCGCCGAACTGCGTCACCTCGAGGTGCAGGTTGTGGCGGCAGCCGACCCACGGGCAGGGCCGGGGCCCGTCCACACACTCGGCCCGGGTGCGGGGGCGCTGCAGGCTGGCCGCTTCGGGGTAC
>JAKPEG010000103.1 GCA_029552065.1 Actinomycetes bacterium | reverse complement strand
GGCGTGCCCGGCTGGGGCCACCTCGCGCCGAGCGCTTCCCCCACCGCGCCGAGCGGGCGTGGTGGGCCGTGTGCCGCGCCCGTCAGTCGGTGACGACCTCGCCGCCGGCTGCGGTCCAGGCGCCGATGCCGCCGCCGAGGTGGTAGGCGTGGGTGAAGCCGAGATCCTTCATCGTGGCCAGCGCGGTGGCCGAGCGGTTGCCGCTGCGGCAGTAGAGGGCATACTCGCCGTCCTTGGACAGCTCGCCGACGGCGGCCTTGAAGTCGGGCCCGTTGACGTCGATGTTGACGGCACCGCGCAGGTGGCCCGCGGCGAACTCCTCGGGGGTTCGCACGTCGACGACGGTGACCCCGGGCGAGGCGACGGCGGTGGCGAAGGCCTTGGCGTCGAGGGTCTCGTCGGTCGAGCCACTGCACCCGGCGAGGCCGAGGACGGCGGCCAGGCCGGCACCGGCGGTCAGCGCGAGGACGGAACGGCGACGGCGGTGCACGAACGCGGACATGCTCGGAATACTCCTTGGAGAGGCTCGGTTGCTCATGACCAATATACCCCCTAGGGTATCCAAAGGAACCGCGACCCCGGAGGAGACGACCCGATGATCTTCACCCAGTACTACCTCGACTGCCTGTCCCAGGCTTCCTATCTCGTCGCCGACGAGGACTCCCGAAAGGCCGTCATCGTCGACCCGCGCCGCGACGTCGAGGAGTACCTCGCCGACGCCCGCGAGCTCGGGCTGACCATCGTCGGCGTCATCAACACCCACTTCCACGCCGACTTCCTCTCCGGTCACCTCGAGCTGGCCAAGGCCACCGGCGCCTGGATCGGCTACGGCGACGCGGCGACGGCGGAGTTCGAGATCCGCGCGCTCCACGACGGTGAGCGGATCCCGCTCGGTGGCCCGGACGGCGTCACCCTCGAGATCATGGCCACCCCGGGCCACACGCCCGAGTCGATCAGCGTCCTCGTCTTCGAGCACGGCACCGACGAGGTCGCCCACGGCGTGCTCACCGGCGACGCCCTCTTCATCGGTGACGTCGGTCGCCCCGACCTGCTCGCGTCGATCGGGCACACCGCCGAGGAGCTCGGCCGGATGCTCCACGACTCGGTCCAGCGCAAGCTCATGGGGCTGCCGGACGCCGTCCGGGTCTTCCCCGCCCACGGCGCCGGCTCGGCCTGCGGCAAGAACCTCTCGACCGAGCGCCAGAGCACGATCGGTGAGCAGCGCCGCAGCAACTACGCCTGCCGTCCGATGGACGTCGACGCCTTCCTCGCGGTCGTCACCGAGGGACAGCCGAGCGCGCCCGGCTACTTCGTCTACGACGCCACCCTCAACCGCCAGGACCGCCAGCTGCGCGAGCTCGACACGACGGTGCCCGCGCTGAGCTGGGAGGAGTTCGAGCACGAGGTCGCCCTCGGCGCCCGGATCCACGACGCCCGCGACCCCCAGGAGTTCGCCGCCGGCCACCTCGCGGGCGCCATCAACGTGCCCGCCGACGGCCGGATGGCCGAGACGGTCGGCATGGTCTTCGCCCCCACCGACCGCATCGTCCTCATCGCGCCCGAGGGGCTCGAGCAGCAGGTCGCCACAAGGATCGCACGCATCGGCTTCGACCACGTCGTCGGGCACCTCGCCGACCCCGAGGGCGCCATGGCCGCGCACCCGGACCAGGTGGCCCGCGCCAGCCGGCTCACCGTCGAGCAGGCGGACGAGGCGATCGCCGCCGGTGCCGTGCAGCTCGTCGACATCCGCAACGCCGGCGAGGTCGCCGCGGGGATGATCCCCGGCGCCCACCACATCCCGCTCGCCGAGCTCGTCGCCCGCCGCACCGACCTCGACCCGGCCGTGCCGGTCCTCGTCAACTGCGCCGGCGGCTGGCGCTCCTCGGTCGGGGCCTCGACGCTGCGCTCGCTGGGCTTCACCGATGTCTCGGACCTCCTCGGGGGCTACACCGCCTGGGAGAGCGCCCACCCCAAGGCCGGCTGACCGCGCCCCGTCGGCCCCGTCGGCCCCTGTCGACACGGTCGACACGGTCGGGTCGGCCGGGGCACGCCTCGCCGGCACCCGGGCTGGCACAGTGGACCCGTGCGTGCACTGACGTATGCCGCGTTCGGCGGCCCGCTCTCGGTCACCGACGTCCCGGACCCGGTCGCACCCCCCGGTGGGGCGGTGGTCCGGGTCGAGGCGAGCGGGCTGTGTCGCAGCGACTGGCACGGCTGGCTCGGCCACGACACCGACATCGTCGGCTTCCCCCACATCCCGGGCCATGAGTTCGCCGGCTCGGTGGAGTCGGTCGGCGACGGGGTCGACCGCGGCTGGGTCGGGCGCCGGGTCACCGCCCCCTTCGTCTTCGCCTGCGGCGCGTGCCCGGTGTGCCGGGTGGGGGACGGCCAGGTCTGCCCGCACCAGCGCCAGCCCGGGTTCAGCGATCCCGGGTCCTTCGCCGAGCGCGTCGTCGTCCACGCGGCCGCGACCAACCTCGTCGCCCTGCCGGACGACGTGACCACCGCACAGGCCGCGGGTCTCGGCTGCCGGGTGGCCACGGCATACCGAGCGGTGACGGTCCGGGCCGACGTGCAGGCCGGTGAGAGCGTCGTGGTGCTCGGGTGCGGCGGGGTGGGGCTGTCCGCGGTGGCGGCTGCGGTCGCCCGCGGTGCCGACGTCATCGCCGTCGACCTGTCGGCCGACTCCCTTGCTGCGGCCACCGCCCTCGGCGCCCGTCACGGGCTGCTCCAGGGGGACGACCTGCCCGAGCGGGTCCACGACCTCACCGGCGGCGGCGCCCACGTGAGCATCGACGCCCTCGGCTCGCCCGGGACGGCGCGCGCGGGCGTGCTCTGCCTCCGGCGCCGCGGCCGACACGTCCAGGTCGGGCTGCTGCCGCCCGGCGCCGGGGCCGCTCCGATCCCCATGGACCGGGTCATCGCGTGGGAGCTCGACGTCCTCGGTAGCCACGGCATGGACGCGCGGGCCTACCCCGCGCTGCTCGACGACGTGCGGGCCGGTCGCATCCCGCTGGCCTCGATGCTCGACGGTCGCGGACCCCTGGGGCTCGAAGCCGCGGCCAAGGCGCTGCCCGACATGGGGTCCTCGTTCTCGCGGGGCATCGTCCTCGTCGACCCCACCCGCTAGGGGTTCATACCCCCTAGGGTATTTGTCAATATACCTATGGGGGTATACCTTCGGATCAGCGGCCGGACCGACCGCACCACCGCGTCGAAGGAGGACCCCATGGCCGACGTCGTCGTCCTGGGAGCCGGCGTCGCCGGCCACACCGCCGCGCTGCACCTGCGACGGCTGCTGCCCAAGAACAACACCGTGACGGTCGTGACACCGAACAGCCAGTGGAACTGGATCCCGTCGAACATCTGGGTCGGGGTGGGCCAGATGGGCAAGTCGGACGTCGTCTTCCGGCTCGCGCCCGTCTATGCCAAGCAGGGCATCGCCTATGTCCAGGCCAAGGCCGTCGGCCTCCATCCGGCCGGCATCGAGGGCGCGGCCGACTCCCGCCCGGCCGTCGAGGTCGAGTCCACCGCGCCGGACCGGCAGGGCGAGTCCAGCACCCTCCACTACGACTACCTCGTCAACGCCACCGGCCCGCAGCTGAAGTTCGGCGCCACCGAGGGGCTCGGCCCGCAGCACGGGCACACCGTCTCGGTGTGCACCGCCGACCACGCCGTCGAGGCCGCGGCCCGCCTCGCCGAGACGATCGACCGGCTGCGCGCCGGGGAGTCGCAGACCCTCGTCATCGGCATGGGCCACGGCACCTGCACCTGCGAGGGCGCAGCCTTCGAGTACGTCTTCAACGTCGACCACGAGCTCCGGCAGGCCGGGGTCCGCGACCGCGCCCGGCTCATCTACCTCACGAACGAGGCCGAGCTCGGTGACTTCGGCGTCGGCGGCATGACCTTCGGTCAGAACGGCTTCGAGACCACGAGCGAGCTCTGGACCGCCTCCCTGTTCCGCGAGCGCGAGGTCGAGGCCATCCTCGGGGCGCACGTCCACTCGGTCGAGTCGGGCCTGGTCCACTACGAGACCCTCGACGGCCAGGACCACACCCTCGCCTTCGACTTCGCGATGCTGCTGCCGCCCTTCGGCGGCGTCCCACTGTGGGCCAAGGACCGGGCGGGGAACGACATCACGAGCGAGCTCTTCGCCCCCTCGGGCTTCATGAAGGTCGACGCCGACTACTCGGGCAAGCCCTACGAGGAGTGGAAGGCCGACGACTGGCCGCTGACCTACATGGCCCAAGGCTACGACAACATCTGGGCCGCCGGCATCGCCTTCGCCCCGCCGCACCAGATTTCCCGGCCCCGCAGGAGCCCCCGCGGCACCGTCATCACCCCCTCGCCGCCCCGGACCGGCATGCCGTCCGGCGTGCAGGGGAAGGTGGCCGCCGAGTCGATCGCGGCCCGGATCAAGCAGGGCCCCTCGGCCCGCCCGGTCGAGGCCTCGATGGCCCGGATGGGCGCCGCCTGCGTGGCCTCGGCCGGCACCGGCCTGCGGAAGGGATCGGCGGCCTCGATGACGATGATGCCGATCGTGCCGGACTTCGACCGCTTCCCCACCGGACGCGACCTCAGCGACACGCGCGGCGAGATCGGCCTCGCGGGTCACTGGACCAAGCTCATGCTGCACCACCTCTTCATCCACAAGGCCAAGGCCCGCTTCGGCTGGCAGTTCATCCCGGAGTGACCCCATGACGACGACCCCCGACGCGGGCCCCGAGCCCATCACCCCGACCGCCGACCTCACGAAGGCGCCGCTCCCCACGATGCGGACCCTTCGCGCCCGGCGCAGCCTGCCGGTGCAGGCAGGCCGTTTCGCCCTCATCAACGCGCGCATGATGCGGATGGTGCTCAAGGGCCATCACTGACGCACACTGGCGTCATGAGGGCTCCACGATGGTGGGACGAGCACGTCCTGCCGCGGCTCGTCGACCGCACCATGTCGGGGCCGCAGGTCGAAGGGCTCCGCGCCGCCACCTGCGGCCGTGACGCCGTGCGCGGGCTCGTCGTCGAGGTCGGTTTCGGCTCCGGCCGCAACCTCGCGCACTACGGCCCCGACGTGACGGGCGTGCTCGCCGTCGAGCCGGCCGACCTGGCGTGGGAGCGCGCCCTGCCGCGCATCGCCGCCTTCGGCCGACCGGTCGAGCGGGTCGGCACCGACGCCGCCGGCCTCGACCTGTCGACGGCATCGGTCGACGCGGTGGTCTCGACGTGGACCCTGTGCACGATCCCCGCCTTGGTGACCGCGCTGGCGGAGATCGCGCGCGTCCTCCGACCCGGCGGCGCCCTCCACTTCGTCGAGCACACGACGAGCGACCACCCGGCTCTCGCGCGCGCCCAGGCAGTGGTCCAACCCGTGTGGGGCGCCTGGGCCGGCGGCTGCCACCTCGACCGGGACATCCCCGGGGAACTCGAGCGGGCAGCATACGCCCTCACCAGCCACGGGCGAAGGGGATGGTTCGTGTCGGGGAGCGCCCGCCCCATGGCACACAGCGGACACAGCACACCCACAGGGACCTGACAACCTGCTTCATACCTCCGGGGGTATGACTGAGGCATGACCACGAGAAGCGCAGCCCTCATCCTCACGGCCGTGGCCCTCCTGGGCCTGACGGCCTGCAGCGCGGCCTCACCGGGGGCCGCCACCGGCCCCACACCGACGGTCACGACCGGCTCACCGTCTGCCGGATCGGCGGCCACGGGGCCATCGACCACTGCGTCCCCCCCGGCGCCTGCCGGCTCAGAGCCCACGAGCACCCTCGCTCCCGGGGCCACGGCCGCGCCGGCCACGGTCGACACCCCCGCGGAGCAGGCCGCCTGGGCAGCCCTCATGGACCCGACCGGTGAGTATGCCGCCTACGCGAGCTACGCCGCGGTCCTCGACCGCCACGGCACCGTGCAGCCCTATGCGCGGATCGCCGCGGCCGAGGAGCGGCACATCGCGGCCCTCGTGCGGCAGCTGGAGCGGATGGGCGTCGAGGTGCCCGCCAACCCCTACCTCGGGAAGGTCACGGCCCCTGATGACCTGCTGGCGGCCGCCACGGCTTGGGCCGAGGGCGAGGTCGACAATGTCGCGCTCTACGACCGGCTCATCGACCAGGTCGCCGGCGACCAGGCCCTCACCCGCGTGTTCGAGAACCTCCGGCGCGCTTCGCAGGAGAGCCATCTGCCGGCCTTCGAGGCGGCAGCGGCCAATGGCGGCACGACGGGCTGACGCCGGACACGACGACGGGCCGACGCCGGTGGCGTCGGCCCGTCGTGGGTCGCGTCAGCGACCGAAGAGCTTGCTGAAGAAGCCCTGTCCGGGCTCGTCCTGGTGCCCCTGGCAGCGCTGACCCTGCGGGACCCCCCGCAACACCTGGTCGACGTGCTGGCCACAGCCGGCCCACGTCGTCTTGCCACACTTACGGCAGGTCACTGCTCGGCACATGCTGGTTCCTCCACGGTCGGGTCCGGTCCTGCAGGACGATACCCTAGGGGGTATCATTGTGTCATGTCCAGCGCGTCACGCACCGTTGTTATCGTCGGCGGCGTCGCCGGCGGCATGTCCACCGCGACCCGGCTGCGCCGTCTCGACGAGACTGCGCGGATCATCGTCGTGGAGCGCAGTGGCCACGTCTCCTTCGCCAACTGCGGCCTGCCCTACCACGTGGGCGGGGTCATCGAGGCGCGGTCGGCGCTGCTCCTGCAGACGCCGGCCTCGCTGGGGGCCCGCTTCGAGCTCGACGTGCGCGTGCGGACCGAGGCCGTGGCCATCGACCCGGCCGCTCACCGCGTGACCCTGCGCGACCTCGCCTCCGGCGTCGAGGAGGAGGTCACCTACGACGCCCTCGTCCTCTCCCCCGGCGCCCGCCCGGTGCGCCCCCCGATCCCCGGCATCGAGCGCGCCCTCACCCTGCGCGACCTCGAGGACACCGATGTCCTCGTGGCCGCCGTCGCGGCCGCGCAGGGCGTCGAGGCCCGCGGCTTCGACGACGAGTCCCCCGAGCCGGCCACCGCCGTCGTCATCGGCGGGGGCTTCATCGGCGTGGAGCTCACCGAGAACCTCGTCCACCGCGGCATGCAGGTCGCCCTCGTCGAAGCCACCCCCCAGGTGATGGCCCCCCTCGACCCCGAGATGGTCGCCCCCGTGCACCGGGCCCTGCGCGCCGCCGGCGTCGACCTCCACCTCGGTCGGTCCGTGACGGCGATCGGCGTCGAGGACGTGACCCTCGACGACGGCACCGTCCTGCCGGCCGCCCTCGTCGTCGCCGCCATCGGCGTGCGCCCGGACACCACCCTGGCCCAGGCTGCGGGCCTGCGGGTCGGCGACCGGGGCGGCATCGCCGTCGACGAGCACTTCCGCACCAGTGCCCCCGACGTCTACGCCGTCGGCGACGCGGTCGAGAAGGTCGACGGGCTCAGCCACGAGCAGGCCCTCGTCCCGCTCGCCAACACCGCCAACCTCCAGGGCCGTCGGGTCGCCGACGTCATCGCCGGCGACGGCGGCACCGACCGACCGGTCCTCGGCACGGCGATCGTCGGCGTCATGGGCCTCCAGGTCGCCGCGACGGGCTGGAACGAGAAGCGCCTGCGCGCTGCGGGCCGCGCCCACCGCGCCATCCACACCCACCCGGCCTCGCACGCGACCTACTACCCCGGCGCCGCGACGATGGCGCTCAAGCTGCTCGTCGACCCGGAGACCGACGCGATCCTCGGCGCGCAGGGCGTCGGCCGCGAGGGCGTCGACAAGCGCATCGACGTCATCGCCACCGCGATGACGGCCGGCCTGCGCGCCCGCGACCTCGCCGCCCTCGAGCTCGCCTACGCCCCGCAGTTCGGCTCGGCAAAGGACCCGGTCAACATGCTCGGCCACATCGACGACAACCTCCACTCCGGGCTGTCCGCGTGCATCCAGTGGCACGAGCTCGACGCGGCGCTCGCCTCCGGAGCGGCCCTCATCGACGTGCGCACCGCCTCGGAGTTCGCCAAGGGCTCCATCGAGGGCGCGCTCAACATCCCCGTCGACGAGCTGCGCGACCGGCTCGAAGAGGTGCCCGCGGGCCCGGTCGTGGTCCACTGCGCCGTCGGCCTGCGCGGGCACGTCGCCGCCCGGATCCTGCGCCAGCGCGGGTGGGAGGACGTGCGCAACCTCAGCGGCGGCTACACGACCTGGCGCGCCGGCACGAGCTGAACCTGCCGGCGGCCTCTCTCGCGGCCCGCCCGGTTCCGTGACGCGGTGGTTCGATCTGGAGGCGGGAGCTGCTGCGTCAGGGACCGAGGTTCCGGGTCAGCCGGGTCCCACCCGAGCGCTGGGCCGCGAGCCACCGCTGCTGATCGACCACGAAGGCTCGGTCGACGGGCCGGCCGTGGCCCGGCACGAAGGTCCGCGTCCCCGTCGCCAGCAGCACGTCGAGCGACTCGACCCAGCGGTCGAGGGATGACGTGCGGTCGAGCTGCGGGGGCCCGCTCTCCTCGACGAGGTCGCCGGGGAGGGCCACCTCCCCGGCCACGAGCGCGAGATCGTATGCCGTGTGCCCACCGAGCACGCGCACCTCGACCCGCAGCCCGCCCAGGTCGAGGACGGCACCGTCCTCGAGGGTGCCGGTCGGTGGTCGCAGGACGTCGGGACGCAGCTCCGGCTCGTGCCCGAGCGCCTCGGACCACTGCTCGCGGGCGCGCGCCTCCCACGCCACTGCGGGCGGTCCCCAGGCCTGGCGCTGCTCGGCCGCCGACCCCGGCTCGTCGAGGAGGACCGCGTTGGCGAACCAGTGGTCCCAGTGGTCATGGGTGTTGACGACGACGAGCGGGAGGGCGGTCAGCTCGCGCACCGCCCGCTGGACCTGACGGCCCTGCCGGGGCCCGCCGCCGGTGTCGACGACGAGGGCCCGCTGTTCACCGCGCACGAGGACGCTGGTGAGCCCGACGGTGGGCGTGCCGACCCGCCACACCGCGTCGCTGACGCGTTCGACCTCGACGCCCGGCACGGGCGTCAGCGGCGACGGAGCAGCACGACGGTGTCGAGGGCCGGACGGTCCGCGTCCGGGACGACCCGCTGTCGCAGCTCGGCCCGCTCGACCACGACCGGCAGGCCCTCGACCGAGGCGACGACGTGCTCGGGGTCGAGGAGGATCGCCGGGTCCTGCGGCCCGCCCACCCCCTCGAGGAGGTTGCGGCGCGCGTGGCCGATGACGAGCACCGTGCCCCCGGGCCGGCAGGCCCGCAGACCGGCCGCGATCGCGGCATCCCACTCGTCACGGGGCAGGTGGAGGTAGCAGAAGACGACAAGGTCCCGGTCGCCCTCACCGACGAGGGCGGTGGCATCGCCGACGACGGCGGTCAGCCGCGACGCACGCTCCCCGAGCCGGCCGGCGGCCAGGTCGGCGACCCGCTGCACGGCCACCGGGCTGAAGTCGACGGCCTCGACCTCCCAGCCCTGCTCGACGAGCCAGAGGGCGTTGCGGCCCTCGCCGGCCGCGATGTCGAGGGCCCGGCCGGGCGGCATACCGCTGACGAGCTCCTCGACCCAGACGTTGGGCGCGGCCGACCACACCAGGTCGGTCGCGGCATACCGGGCATCCCAGTCGGCGGCCTCCATGTCAGGCGAGGGAGAGGAAGAGCCTCTCCATGGCTGCGACGTCCATCGGGTTGTGCTCCGGGTCCGAGACGCACTGGCGCAGCCCCAGCGAGATCGTGGCGAAGCCGGCGCGGTCGAGCGCCTTGGACACCGCCGCCATCTGGGTGACGATGTCCTGGCACTCCCGGCCGTCCTCGATCATCTTGATGATCCCGCCGATCTGGCCCTGGGCGCGCTTGAGCCGCTTGACGACTGCTTGCATCTCGTCGGCGTCGAGCTCCATGACGTCCCTTCCCATGTCTTCCCTGATCTCTGCGGATGGTACCCCGGGTGGTATGGCTCAGCCCTGCGACGCGGCGGCCTGCGCCGCGACCTGGGACCGCACGTCGTCCATGTCGAGGGCCCGGATGCCCTCGATGACCTTCTCGAGCCCGGCCGGCGGCAGCGCCCCGGCCTGCGCGTAGACGAGGATGCCCTCGCGGAAGGCCATGATCGTCGGGATCGAGGTGATCTGGGCCGCCCCGGCGAGCGCCTGCTCGGCCTCGGTGTCGACCTTGCCGAAGACGATGTCCTCGTGCGTGCCGCTCGCCGCCTCATAGGTGGGGGCGAACTGACGGCACGGGCCGCACCACGAGGCCCACCAGTCAACGAGAACGATGTCGTTCTCGGTCACGGTCTTCTCGAAGGTGTCAGCGGTGAGGTCGACGGTGGCCATGGGGCTCCTTGGTTCAATGGTTCGTCTGGACTGGGCCGTACAACGCTCGGAGCGCCCGATGTATGCCGCGGACGCCCACTGGGCGACACACCCCGGGCGGTACGATGCCATGATACCCCCTAGGGTATTGATTCGAGCGGGCGAAAGGACGTCGTGATCACATCGGTCGTGGCCGGGCTGGTCATCGGCGTCATCCTCGGCAGCCTCGGCGGCGGGGGCGCGATCCTGTCCCTGCCCGTCCTCGTCTTCGCCCTCGGCCTGGCCCCGCACGACGCCGCCTCGGCCTCCCTCGTCATCGTCGGCATCACGTCCGCGATCGCGCTCGTGGAGCACGCCCGCGCCGGCCGGGTGCACTGGCGGGACGGGCTCGTCTTCGGGGTCGTCGGCGCGGTGGGCACGGTCTTCGGCACGACGCTGGCGCGCCGGGTCGACGGCCACACGCTGCTCCTCGCCTTCGCCGGCCTGCTCCTCGTCGTCGCCGCCGTCCTCTGGCGGCGCGCCTCCGCCGCTCCGCGCCGGGTGGGCCAGGAGCCGCCGGCCCTCGCCGCCAACCGGGCCGCGTCGATCATGGGTGCGGCCACGGCCGTGGGCCTCCTCACCGGGTTCTTCGGGGTCGGGGGCGGCTTCGCCGTCGTGCCCGCCCTCGTCATCGCCCTGGGCTTCACGATGCGCGAGGCGGTCGCCACCTCACTGCTCGTGCTCACCCTCAACACCGCGAGCGCCCTCGTCGCCCGAGCGTTCGGCGACGGGCTCGCCCTCGACTGGTCGGTCATCGCGCCCTTCACCGTCGCGACCGTCCTCGGCAGCTTCGTCGGGGCCCGGCTCGGCCCGCGCCTGCCCGACCGGCTCCTCCAGCGCTCCTTCGCGATCCTCCTCGTCGGCGTCGGCGTCTACACCGCGTGGCAGTCGCTCACCTGAGATCGGCGATCATGGGCCCCATGCGCGACCTCGACGACGTCCTGAGGGAGGCCCTCCCCGCCTCGACGACGTCCGCCGCGCGCCGCGCAACCGAGTCCCTGCGCGACACCTACCGGTCCGGCGCCCCACCCCGCGAGCTGGCCATCGCCGACGACGAGCGCGCGGCGGCCTATGCGGCCTACCGGATGCCCGCGACCCGCGCCGCCATCGCGCGAACGCTCGCGGAGCTGCCGGAGGACGTGCCCCCACCCCGGATCCACCTCGACCTCGGAGGCGGCACCGGCGCGGCCGTCTGGGCCGTGCACGCGCGATGGCCCCAGGTACACAGCCGCGTCCTCGACGCGTCCGCCCCGGCCCTCGCCCTCGGCCGCCGGCTCGCGCTGGGCAGCGACGACGCGGGACTCGCCGCGACGACCTGGGAGCAGGTCCGGCTCGCCGCCGGCGTGGCACTTCCGGCCACCGACCTCACGACGGTGTCCTACCTGCTCGGAGAGCTCCCGGCCGCCGTCGCCGGCGACGTGGTCGACGCCGCCCTCGCCGCCTCATCAACGAGTGTGCTCGTCGTCGAGCCGGGCACACCGCGGGGGTATGCCGCGGTGCTGGCTGCGCGTGACCGCGCCCTCGCCGCGGGGTGGCGCATCGTCGCGCCCTGTCCGCACGCCGGCCCCTGTCCGCTGACGGCCGGCGACTGGTGCCACGCCGCGGTGCGCCTCACCCGCTCCTCCTTGCACCGCCGGCTGAAGTCCGGCGACCTCGGCCACGAGGACGAGAAGTTCAGCTATCTCGCCGTGGTCGCGCCCGGCGCGGGCGACGTGGCAGGGGAGCCGGCGGGCCGGGTGCTGCGCCATCCGCTGACCCGAAAGGGCCTGGTCCAGCTGCGACTGTGCACTCCCGAGGGCGGCGTCCGGGACGAGATCGTGAGCAAGCGCCAGGGCGAGCGCTACCGCCGGGCGCGCGAGACCGGGTGGGGCGACACCTTCACCTGACTCGACCCTGCCCTGCCCTGCGGCCAACCACGCCAGCTTGCCCCCTGGCCTGCCACGCCCGTCAGGAGCCGGCGGTGGGATGGGTCATCGACCGCGGGTCGACGAGCCGGCCGAACTCCTCGGCCCCGACCACGCCCGACGCCATCGCCGCCTCGCGCAGGGAGAGACCGTCGTGGTCATTGGGGTGAACCGGCGCCTGGCTGCCGAGGGCGGCGCCGGCGGCGAGGTTCGCGTGGTTGGCCACCACCTCGTTGACGTTCATGTTCGACAGGTCGGCGCCGGCGGCGCACCGGCGGCATCCCGCAGGGCCACGAGCGTGGCCACGGCGTGCTTGCAGTCGGCGCGCACCGGGCACGAGCAGCGGGCCGCCCAGCTGAGCTCGTCGTCGTC
>JAKPEG010000175.1 GCA_029552065.1 Actinomycetes bacterium | reverse complement strand
CTTCCAACCCCCCCATTCCCGCCAACCCCGCAATTCCTTCCGACCCCTTCAGTGGCCTGGGGCCCACGACCACCCCCGGGTCGCCTCCCCCGCCCTATTCGTCGTCGTCCTCGCAGACCTCGCCGGCCCTGCCGCCGATGTCGACGGCTCCGCCCGGCCCCTGGGCCGCCACGCCGCAGGACGCGGTCCGGCCGCCGGCCCCCACGCCCGGACGCAGCTCAGGCACGGTGCCGACACCGCCCGGTGCGCCGCACGGAATGGGCCCTGGGCGCACCTGGGCACCGAGCGCTCCCTCGCTCGTCGTCGTCCACACGCGCCGACCACGGGGTGGGCTGCCCGTGCTCGCGCTCGCGCTGGGACTGGGCGCAGCGGCATACGGCCTGGTCATGGGCCTGCCCAACCTCACGGCGGCGACGACACGGCCGGTCGCGGTCGGCCTCGCCGCGGCCGGTGGCGCCGCCTCGCTCGTCCTGCTCGGGACGGCGCTCGCCGGTCGTCGGGCCGGCTTCACCGCCCTGCTCACGGCCCTCGTCGTCGCCTCGAGCATCGGGTATGCCGCCCTGCCGCAGGGGGTGGTCGCGGGCGCCTTCGGGACGGTCCGGTGGGAACCGGCCTCCGGTGAGCCGGCGAGCGCCCACGCGGTCGCCTTCGGCGAGGGCGACCTCGACCTGTCGGGGATCACCCCTGGCACGACTCCGGCCCGCGAGGTGAGCGTTTCGGTGGGATTCGGCGAGCTTCTCGTCCACGTGCCCGACGGGATCACCGCACGGATCGAACTCGACGTGAGCTTCGGCGAGGTGGTCCAGCGCGACCGACCCGAGGGCTCGCCCAGCCACACGATCGCCGACGGGATCGTGGGCTCCCAGACGGTCACGATCGGCACCGGTGCGACGCCCGACGTCGTCGTGCACGTGTCGCTCGCCTTCGGCGATGTGCGGATCCTCACCCCACCGGGAGTGCCTTGGGCGACGTCGAGCGGTCGCTCGACCGCATCGACGGGCAACTCCACGAGCAGCCGCCCCACCACCGGCGCGACGGCCTCGCCGCCCGCCACCACAGGAGCCGGGCGATGAGCGGCCAGCACCAGGTCGGCCCGGTGGGCCGGCCTGGGCCGACCGAGGTCGGGCTAGGCGGCCGCACCCTCGTGCCGCCCCCGCGCGGCCCCAACGTCGGCCTGCTCGTCACGTCGCTCGTGCTGCTCGGGATCTCGATCGCCGTGTGCTGGACCGCGCTCGGACTGCCGAGCATCGAGCTGGCCCGGCTGGGTCCCGGGGCGCTCGTCGTCGCCGGGCTCGTCCTCGTGCTCGCCGGGCAGGTGGGCCTGCTGCGCCGCCGTCGCCGCCGGCGCTGACGCCGCGTGCGTCGTCACCGCCGCTGACGGCTCACCCCCGCAGGAGCCGCCGGGCGTCCGCTGCCAGCGGCCAGCCGTCCAATCCGTCGAGCGACACCCAGGAGGCCGCCGACGTCGTCCCGTCGACGTCGTGGACGACCGGGTCGACCGGATCCGAGCAGTCGGCGGCGAAGACGAGCCGCACGGCGTGGAAGTCCTCGAGCCGGCCGTCCGGGGCCCTCCCGACCCAATGGGCAACGAGGGTCGTGAGATAGCCCGTCGGGTCGATCCGCTGCCCAGTCTCCTCGAACACCTCGCGGTGAAGGGCGGCGATCGGCGTCTCCCCCGGATCGACACCCCCTCCGGGCAGGGTCCACCACCCCGCGAGATTGGTCCGGGCCGACAGTTGGGCGAGCAGGACGCCGCGCGAGCTGCGGACCAGGGCCGCCACCGCCAACCGCTGCACCGACACGGGC
>JAKPEG010000173.1 GCA_029552065.1 Actinomycetes bacterium | reverse complement strand
GAGCGCGACCTGCGCTGGGGCAAGGTGTCCTTCGAGGGTGCGCGCGCGGCATACGGAGTGGTCGCGAGCGGCACCAAGGACGACCCGGTCATCGACGTCGCCGCCTCCGACGCGCTCCGTGCGTCGCTGCGGAGCGACCGCGGCGAGGAGGCTCCCTTCTTCGACCGGGGGCCCGGGTATGCCGCGCTCGCCGGCGGTTCCGCTGCCAGTGAGTACGACTACGTCTGACCGCGGCGTTTGCGCAGGTCGTTGACCGTCTGTGCAAACCCGGGACGGGCCAAACGCGGGAGGGCGGCGTGCTGTCGACCTGCGCCCACGGCATACCACTCCGTTCGGCAAGGGGTGCCAAGGCTGGGGTGGGCCCCCGCTGGCAGAGTGGCTCCATGAGTGCACCCCTGGACGGCACCCTCG
This sequence comes from Actinomycetes bacterium, assembly GCA_029552065.1. Taxonomy (GTDB): domain Bacteria; phylum Actinomycetota; class Actinomycetes; order Actinomycetales; family Dermatophilaceae; genus Phosphoribacter. The sequence goes on along the minus strand of JAKPEG010000173.1, from coordinate 5,399 downwards.
TCATCGACCTGTCGCGTGCCCTGGCCGGACCGCAGGCCGGCCAGATGCTCGGCGACATGGGCGCTCGGGTCATCAAGGTCGAGTCGGAGACCGGTGACGACACGCGCGGCTGGGGACCGCCCTTCGTCGGGCCGGACGAGGCGCACATCTCGACCTACTACCTGGCGGCCAACCGCAACAAGGAGTCGATCGTCCTCGACCTCAAGTCCGACGACGGCCGCGACATCCTGACCAGGCTTACCAAGCGGGCCGACGTGCTCATCGAGAACTTCCGCCCCGGGGTCCTCGACCGGCTCGGCTTCTCGACCCAGCGCCTCCACGAGCTCAACCCACGCCTGGTCGTGCTGTCGATCAGCGGCTTCGGGCACGACGGTCCCGAGGGCGGACGGGCCGGCTACGACCAGATCGCCCAGGGCGAGGCGGGCCTGATGTCCGTCACCGGTTCCGACCCGGACGACCCGCAGCGGGTCGGTGTGCCGATCGGCGACCTCCTCTCGGGGATGAACGGCGCCTTCGGCGTCGTCACCGCCCTCTACGAGCGCGAGCGCACCGGCTTGGGCCGCGTCTTGCGCACCTCGCTGCTCGCCAGCGTCATCGGCGCGCACGCCATGCACGGCACGAACTACCTCGTCGGCGGCAAGGTCGGTCGGGCCCAGGGCAACCACCACCCGTCGATCGCTCCCTACGGGCTGTTCCAGGCGTCCGACGGCCCGGTCCAGGTCGCCTGCGCGGCCGAGAGCCTCTGGGTGAAGTTCGCCGAGGCCTTTGGGATCGACCCAACGACATCGGGATTCGAGACCAACCGGCAACGGGTCGAGAACCGCGACGCCGTCGTCGCCCGCGTCAACGAGGCCCTCGCCGGGCACACGAGCGAAGAGGTCCTCGCCACCTGCGCCCGGGCCGGCGTCCCCTCGGGGAAGGTCCGGACGATCGACGAGGTCTACACGTGGGACCAGGTCGCGAGCCAGCACCTGCTCCAGAAGCTCGAGCATCCCGTGCTGGGCCAGATCACCGTCCCGGGGTCACCGCTGCGCTTCGACGACAACCCCTACGCCGGCGGCCGCGCGGACAACCTTCCTCCGCCCGGCCTCGGCGAGCACTCCCAAGCCATCCGCACCTGGCTGGCCGACGATGAGTGAGCCGCCCCCGCGACGGCTGGGGGCACGCGCCCTCTTCGAGGCGGTCCTCGACGAGGGCACCTTCCGCTCCTGGGACAACGCGCCACTGCCGGTCGCGGCCGACGGCAGTGCGTATGCCGCCGAGCTCGCCGAGGCGGCGGCGAAGGCGGGAACCGACGAGTCGGTCATCACCGGCGAAGGTCGCATCGGCGGTCGCCGGGTGGCCCTCATCGCCGGTGAGTTCCGGTTCCTTGCCGGCTCGATCGGCCGCACGAGCGCCGAGCGCGTGGTCCTCGCCTTCGAGCGCGCGACCCGCGAGGGCCTTCCCCTCTTCGCCGCCCCGTCCTCCGGCGGCACCCGGATGCAGGAGGGCACGCCCGCCTTCGTCACCATGGTCAAGATCAGCGCGGCCGTCGCCGCGTTCAAGGCGGCCAAGCTCCCCTACATCACCTACCTGCGCCACCCGACCACCGGTGGGGTGTTCGCCTCCTGGGGCTCCCTGGGCCATGTGACGGTGGCCGAGCCGGGGGCGACGATCGGCTTCCTCGGTGCACGCGTCTACGAGGCGCTCTACGGGCAGCCCTTCCCCGAGGGCGTCCAGACCGCCGAGAACCTCTACGAGCACGGCCTGCTCGATGCCGTCCTGCCGGTCGAAGGGCTGGCAGAGGTCGCGGGCCGCTTCCTCGACCTGGTGCTCGCACCCCGTTCGCCCGAGGTCGTCGCCGACGTGCCCGTCGAGCCACTCGAGGAGGTCGACGCGTGGACGTCGATCGCTGCCTCGCGTCGCCCCGACCGGCCCGGGGTGCGCGAGCTGCTCCGGTATGGCGCCCACGACGTGCTGCCCCTCTTCGGCACGGGCGCGGGCGAATGGGACCGGTCACTCTTCCTCGCCCTCGCCCGGTTCGGCGAGGTCCCGTGCGTGGTCCTCGGCCAGGACCGACGCCGTGAAACTCCGGAGAAACCGTTGTCCCCCAGCGGTCTTCGAGTGGCGCGACGTGGCATGCGCCTGGCGACCGAGCTCGACCTGCCGCTGGTCTCGATCATCGACACCAGCGGAGCGGCGCTCTCCCGCGAAGCCGAGGAAGGCGGTCTGGCCGGTGAGATCGCCCGCTGCCTGGCCGAGCTGGTCGTCCTCGCGGAGCCCACCCTCGGCGTCCTGCTCGGGCAGGGGACCGGCGGTGGGGCGCTGGCCCTCATGCCCGCCGACCGGGTCATCAGCGCCCAGCACTCGTGGCTCTCGCCCCTGCCGCCCGAGGGGGCAAGCGCGATCCTGTACCGCGACACCGCCCACGCTCCCGTGCTGGCCGCCCAGCAGCGAGTCCGGTCGACCGACCTGCTCGCCGACGGCATCGTGCACCGCATCGTGGCCGAGCGCCCCGACGCCGCCGACGAACCGGAAGCCTTCTGCCAGCGCCTCGCCCAGGTCATCGCCCACGAGCTCGGCGAGCTGAGCGCGATGAAGCCGGCCTCGCGCCTCGCGGCCCGCCACAGCCGTTACCGCAACCTCGGGCTGGGGTGAGGGGTGGGCGAGGAGTGCCAAGCGCCACGGAGGGCTTGCGACAAGGTGTGCCAAGGTCGCGTGTGACGCAGGTTCCCTAGGCTCGTCCCCACGACGGGCAGCCGGCCCGGCGCGACTGGTCGAGGAGGACGCATGCGGGTCGTCATCGCCCTCGGCGGCAATGCCATGACCTCGCCCGACGGCAGCGCCCGGCCGGAGGACCAGATCGCGGCGATCCACACGGCGATGGCGGCGACAGCCGACCTCATCGCCGCCGGGCACGAGGTCGTCGTCACCCACGGCAACGGCCCGCAGGTGGGCAACCTCCTCGTCAAGAACGAGCTGGCCGCAGCGGTCGTCCCCCCGGTCCCCCTGGACTGGTGCGGCGCCCAGACACAGGGGACGATCGGCTTCACCATCCTGGACGAGCTGGAAGGTGCACTCGCCGAACGCGGCTGTGCGACACCGGTCGCCGCCCTGGTCAGCCGCACCCGCGTCGACGCCGACGACCAGGGCTTCACCCATCCCAGCAAGCCGATCGGCCGCTACGTCAGCGCCGAGGCCGCCCGAACCATGATCGACCACGGCCAGACGTGGGAGGACCGCGGCGAGCGTGGGTGGCGCCGGGTCGTCGCCTCACCGGAACCGCGGGAGTTCCTCGAGGCGGGCACCGTCAGAACGCTTCTCTCCCGGGGGTATGCCGTCGTCGCAGCAGGCGGTGGGGGCATCCCGGTCGTGGCCGGCGAGCACGGCCGACTGCGAGGTGTCGAGGCGGTGATCGACAAGGACCTCACGGCGTGCCTGCTCGCCCGGTCGGTCGACGCCGACGTCCTGGTCATCGCCACCGACGTCGCCAACGCCGCCGTCGACTGGGGCACCCCCACCCAGCGCGACCTGAGGTCGGTGACGGTTGCCGAGATGCGCGCTCACGCCGCTGACGGGCAGTTCGCCTCCGGGTCGATGGGCCCCAAGGTCGAGGCCGCGCTCCGCTTCGTGGAGGCTGGCGGCCCGCGCAGCGTCATCACCTCCTTGGACCGGATCGGCGAAGCGCTCGAGGGGCGCGCCGGCACGGTCATCGCGAACCCTTCCCCCGCAGCCGGATCCGCGTAGCGGTAGCCGGCCCCGCGGCATACCGATCGAACACCCCAGGAAAGGAAAGAGACCGTGCCCGAACCCATCGAGGTCCGCAAGGTACCGATCAAGACCGTGTCCGACGCGTCCGGGCTCGACGAGCTCATCACGTCCGGGGTCATGGAGGCCGGCCGCGTCATCGCCATCATCGGCAAGACCGAGGGCAATGGCGGCGTCAACGACTACACCCGGATCCTCGCCGACACGGCCTTCCGCGACGTGCTGCGCAAGCACGGCGTCGACGAGGAGCAGGTCAAGGGCGTCCCGATCGTGTGGTCCGGAGGCACCGATGGCGTCATCAGTCCGCACGCCACGATCTTCGCGACGATCCCGGCGGACGAGGCCGAGCAGACCGACGAGCCGCGCCTCACGGCCGGCTTCGCGATGAGCGAGAAGTTGCTGCCCGAGGAGATCGGCTACACGCCGATGATCGAGAAGGTCGCGGCCGCCGTGAAGGTGGCGATGGAGCGGGCCGGCATCACCGACCCGGCCGACGTGCACTACGTCCAGACCAAGACCCCGCTGCTCACGATCCACACGATCCGCGACGCCAAGTCCCGAGGCAAGACGGTCTGGACCGAGCACACCCACGAGTCGATGGACCTGTCCAACGGCGCGACCGGCCTGGGCATCGCCGTCGCCCTCGGCGAGATCGAGATGCCGACCGACGCCGACGTCATGCACAACCGCGAGCTCTACTCGTCGGTGGCCTCGTGCTCCTCGGGTGTCGAGCTCGACCAGGCGCAGGTCGTCGTCGTCGGCAACGCGCGCGGCATCGGCGGGCGCTACCGGATCGGGCACTCGGTCATGCAGGACGCCCTCGACCAGGACGGCATCTGGGCCGCGATCCGCGACGCCGGGCTCGACCTGCCCGAGCGGGCGCACTGGTCCGACATCGACGGCCGGCTCGTCAACGTCTTCCTCAAGTGCGAGGCCTCGCAGGACGGCACCGTCCACGGTCGCCGCAACGCGATGCTCGACGACTCCGACGTGCACTGGCACCGGCAGATCAAGTCGTGCGTCGGCGGCGTGACGGCGTCGGTCACCGGCGACCCGGCGGTCTTCGTGTCGGTTTCGGCGGCGCACCAGGGCCCCGAGGGCGGCGGCCCGGTCGCTGCGATCGTCGACCTCGGCCAGGGTGAGCCGACCGGCTACCGCCCGCCCGCCAAGGCCTGACCCCCCGCTATGTCCGCCAAGGTGGTTGGTATGCCGTCGCCTTGCCGGACGTAGCGCAGTCCCCCCTCGTCACGTCCGGCGAGTTGACACCAGGGCAACCACCTTGCCGGACACAAGGGGTCAGTGGGCGAAGTGCCGCGTCCCGGTGAAGTACATCGTCACGCCGGCGCGCTCGGCCGCCTCGATGACCTCGGCATCACGCACCGAGCCACCCGGCGCCACGACCGCACGCACGCCCGCGTCGAGCAGGATCTGCAGGCCGTCGGCGAACGGGAAGAAGGCGTCGGAGGCAGCCACTGCGCCGCGTGCCCGCTCGGCCCCATCGGGCCCGGAGCTGGCCCGCGACACCGCGAGGCGGCACGAGTCGACCCGGTTGACCTGACCCATCCCGATCCCGACCGAGGCGCCGTCGCGGGCGAGCAGGATCGCGTTGGACTTCACCGCGCGCACCGCCCGCCACGCGAACTGCAGGTCGG
>JAKPEG010000138.1 GCA_029552065.1 Actinomycetes bacterium | reverse complement strand
GCGTCCCGACCCTCACCTTCTCGGGCGCCGTCACCGGCTTCCAGGCGCTCATCATGCCCCTGCCGGCCGCCCTCGCCACCAACCTCGCCAAGCGCATCTGAGGCCCGCCGGGCCGAAGGGAGACCTGATCCATGTCGATTCAGACCCAGGGCATCGCCTCGCTCGGCGCGGCGGTCCAGCAGCACAACGGCGAACCGCTCGCGGCGATCAAGGCGGACCAGGCCCGCACGCTGACCGCGAGCGACACCCAGCACCTCGAGTTCCAGCGGCACCTCGCCGACACGAGCTCGGGCAGCATCACGATCACGCTCAAGCCGGCGGCCGACTGGCCGAAGTTCGTCCCGTTCCACTTCCAGAAGGTGAGCGCGTCGAACTCGATGATCATCGACGGCGACGGCTCCGAGACCGTCGACGGCAGCGCGACGATCGCGGTGACGGGCAACGGCACCGTCATCTCGCTCTACAGCGACGGCACGACGATCCGGCGCTACATCGAGGGCGGGGCCGGCGGCGGCGTCGCGGGCGCGGCGCTCGTCGACCTGTCGAACGTGAGCACCCAGCAGCTCGGCATCGGCGACTCGTCGAGCTCGCCGAACGTGACCCTGAGCAAGAGCGGCACCGGGACCGCCGACTTCGGCCTGAAGTCCGCCGGCACCCTCCGCGGCCGGCTCCGGCTCGACGCGTCCGAGAACGTGGTCCTGTCGGTCCACGACGGCAGCGGCGTCCTGCTCGGCTCGATCACGCTCGACAACACCACCGGCCGGATCTCCGTCGCCGGCGGCCTGACGATCAGCAGCGGCACGCTCCGCGCCGGCCTGACCGAGTACGCCAACAACGCCGCGGCCCTCGGCGGCGGCCTCGTCGCGGGCGACACGTACATCCTCGCCGCGACCAAGGCCCTGACCGTCGTCACCTGACCTGCCGCTCCGTGACCGGCCTCGCCGGCGTCCGTAGAGTGCCCTCGTGAACAGCGAAAGCACCCAGACCGCCGCCGGCGAGACCGGCAAGACCGAGAAGGCGGCCGCGAAGTCGAAGGACGCCGCGGTCGCCCCGTCCAATTCCACCGACCTGCGGGCGCTCGTCGCCATGGTCGGCCAGCTCGCCGCCGACATGGCCGCGCTCCGTGCCGAGGTCGCGGCTCTCGCCAGCACGACCGGCGTCGGCGCCGAGGCTGCCGAGGAGGCCGCCGCGTACATGCGGGTCCTCCTCCCCGAGCAGTACCTCGCCCTGAAGCCCGACGAGGTCCGGCAGATCCACGCGACCGCGCCCGAGGCCCGTCTCAAGGTCACGGCCGACTTCCGCACGAACATGGTCTCGTTCGCCCGCGGCGAGGTCATCGACGCCGGCGACCCGCGGATCCCGGTCTACGTCGACCGGCTGCAGCTCGCCCTGGTCCACGCCGACGACAACGCCGAGGGGCGCGTCGCCGAGTTCGTCGCCCGGGCCAACGCGCGGCAGGTCAAGGCGATCCTCGAGGACAAGCGCAAGGCGCAGCTCCGCGTCGCCGACGAGCTCGCCGCGAAGGCCCGCGAGGCGGCCGACCGCGCCGCCAAGCTCGCGCAGGAGAACGGATAAGCCATGCCGCTGACCGACGACGAGAAGGGCAAGATCGCCTGGCACCTGGGCTGGACCGAGTACCCGCAGGTGCTCAACGTCTCCGGCATCGTCGTCGATCACAACATCGTCACGATGCTCCGGCGCAACATCGAGGAGTGCCCCGAGTCCGCGATCGGCCGGGTGCGCCGCTGCCTCTGCGAGTGCGACAAGATCATCGACCAGATCTCGGCGGCGCGCGAAAAGTTCGGCGTGAAGCAGATCGACGGGATCGTGCTCGACGCCTCCGAGCAGATGCGCCTGCTCGACGACGAGTACAACCGCTGGCGGTACCACCTCGCCGACATGTTCGGGGGCCACATCAACCTGTGGTCCTTCCTCAACCGCAATCGCCTCGGCACCGTGTCGGGGCTGCAGGAGTGCTACGCATGAGCTCCCCCTGGAATCGTCTCCGCGCCGTCGCCGTCGCCAGCCTGCCCGATGCGGGCTACGAGGCCTCGCAGGCCACGCTCGCCGCTTCGGTGCAGGTCGCCTCGCAGCGCGACTCGGTCATCAACACCGGCGACAACCTGCAGGAGATCGAGGTCGTCGTGCTCGGCTACAACGGCGCGATCGGCTCCGACGGCGTTCCGACCGGCGCCGTGGTCTCGGGCACCTGCACGGTCCAGTTCATCGAGATCGCGCCGTACCCCGACCCGAACCAGCCGGACCGGCTGCTGCTCGTCGGCAAGACGCCGGTCACGAGCCACCCGACCGGGCGCGGCGCGGTGTTCCAGTGCCGCTACAACCACAAGTTCACCGTGCTCCTGACGAACCTCGCCGGCGGCCTCGCGGGCGCCACGTCGGCCGAGGTCCTCTGGCGCACGCATCGGTGACGCGATGTCCTGCAACTGCGGCTGCACGCCCCACGACCCGAGCTGTCCCGACTACGGGCACATTGTCGGCCCCGACGCCGGCGTGCTGTCCGCCGACAGTTGCGGCGCGACGCCTGAGGGCAACGCCCCGGTCTGGTCGATCGGCTGCTCGGTCGCTGTCAGCCTGCAGGATGTCGTCGATCAGGTCCGCCGGCTCAAGACATCGCTCGGCTTCACGTCGTACCGGGTCTGGCTCGTGTGGGAGGAGCAGGGCGACGACAACGTGTACCGCGACGTCCGGCGCGTGGAGCTGCAGCCCGTCGAGGTCCGCAAGCTCGACGAGGTCGCGCTGACCGTCGGCCCCGGCGGCGTCCAGCCCGAGGGCCAGATCGAGCTGTACCACGTGTCGCCGAATCAGGTCCGGCAGGACGCGCTGCTCGGCCGGCTCGACGGGAAGCCCTGGAACGGCGACCGGCAGCGGTTCTTCTACGAGGTCGTGGTGCGCGACCAGTGCCCCGGCGGCGCCGAGCCCACGCGCTTCCGCTTCGCTCCGGCGGCACTGCCCGTGCTCTCGCGCGGGCGCGACCCGTTCGGCTGGTCGATCAAGCTGACGTCGCAGATGCCGGCCCGTGGTCGCCACGGCGAGGATCGGACCGTCGCGCTCGGCGAGCCCGCGCCAGCCGCGTCGAAGTGGGGCGGGGCCAGGACGTGAGGGTCAAGGTCAAGAACCTCGTCGAGCTCGAGCAGCGCCTGAAGAAGCTCGTGCCGTCGATGGAGAAGGGCTTGCGCGCGGTCGCCTTGAAGGCTGCTCGCCACGGTGCGACCAGAGGCGTCACGCACGCGCGGCAGGCCGGGATCAGGGCCACCGGGACATACGAGCAGAGCTTCCTGGCGCACGAGACGAAGGAAGGCGCCGTCGTCGGCAACGCAGCCGAGCACGCGGTATTCGTCGAGGTCGGTCGCCGCCCGGGCCGGCGCCCGGGCCGGCGCCCGCCGCTCGACGCGATCCTGAAGTGGCTCGTGAACAAGGGCATGATCAGCCTGAAGCTGCCGCGGATCTCCGACCGCGAGGCTCGCCAGGGCGACTACGCGGAACGGGGCGGCGTCACCGGCGAGGCCAGCAGCGGAAAACAACGGGCACGCCTCAAGATCATCCAAAAGCGCCGCGCCGAGGCTTACAAGCGCCGGCAGCGGAAGAAGCACGTCACGGCCGCGATGGGCTTGGCCTTCGGGATCCAGAAGAAGATCGGCAAGCGCGGGACCAAGGGGCACCGGATCATGCGCAGCGTCCACCGCGACGTGCAGCGGTACGTGAAGCGCGAGCTCCGGCGCATGGCCGCGATGCTGCGCTAGCCGGTCGGGT
>JAKPEG010000134.1 GCA_029552065.1 Actinomycetes bacterium | reverse complement strand
GCCATCTATCGGCTCAAGCGGGAGGTGCTCGAGTTCCGCCGGGCCGCCTTCCCGTTGGCCGAGGCGATGCGTCGCTTCCCCTTCCTCAACTACGTGGGAAAGGGCGAGAAGAAGGTCCTCCCCTTCTTCCGCGATGTCGAGGACCACCTGGCCCGCACGAACGACCACGTCGAGTCCTATGACCGGCTGCTCTCCGAAATCCTCAGTGCCCACCTGACCAAGGTGACCGTCCAGCAGAACGAGGACATGCGCCGCATCTCGGCGTGGGTCGCCATGGCCGCCGTCCCGACGATGATTGCCGGCATCTACGGGATGAACTTCCACTACATGCCCGAGATCGAAGCCCACGTGACGATCGGCGACTTCGAGGTCTACTACGGCTACTTCCTCATCATGGCGGTGATGGCCTCCGCGAGCCTGGCCTTGTTCGTGTTCTTCCGCCGCCACAACTGGCTCTGAGCCGCGCCCGCGGCTCCCGACGGGGCCCGGCCCGCAAGAGACCAGCCGGTATGCCGTCCGGTCGCCTCAGCGCGCGGTGAGCCAGCCCGCGCCGAGGGCCACCGCGAGGGCCAGCCCCAGCGCGACCCGGTAGCCCACGAAGGCCGTGAGCGTGTGGTGGGCGACGAACCGAAGCAGCCAGGCGATCGAGGCATAGGCGACGACGAAGGCGACAAGCACGCCCACGAGCATCTGCCCGACACCGAGCCCGGCCAGCGGCGTCGTCGCAGCTTCGAAGAGCCCGGCCGCAGTGAGCGCGGGGATCGCGAGGAAGAAGGACAGCCGGGTGGCGGTCACCCGGTCGATCCCCCGGAACAGGCCGGCCGAGATCGTCGCCCCGGAGCGGCTCACCCCCGGCACGAGCGAGAAGCACTGGACCAGGCCGATGGCCAGCCCGTCGCGGACCGTCACCGTGTCCTCGCCCCGCTGCGCACCCTGCCGGACGAGTGTGGCGTGCCGGGTCTCGGCCAGCCACATGACGACACTCCAGAGCACGAGGGCGGCGGCGACCACCCACAGACTCCGCAGCGTGCCCTCGATGACCTTGCGCAGCGCGAAGCCGACGAGCGCCACCGGGATCGACCCCGCGATGACCGCCCAGGCGAGCCGGTAGTCGTGGTCCGCACGCGCCAGCGGATCGCGCAGCCCCCGCCACCACGCGGCCACGAGGCGCACGATGTCGCGCCAGAAGTAGAGGAAGGTCGCGCCGATCGCTCCGAGCTGGATGATCGCCGTGTATGCCGTGACCGCCTTGTCGTCGACCGGCAGACCGAGCAGCTTCTCCGCAATCGTGAGGTGGCCCGTGGAGGACACCGGGAGGAACTCGGTGAGACCTTCGACGACGCCGAGGACGAGGGACTGCAGGTAGCTGAGGTCGGACACGGGGGGTCAGCCTAGCCCGGCCTCCTGCGCGACGTCTGCCATGGCCGCGACGGTGGCGCGCCGCTGCTCGAGGCCGAGCGCGTAGGCGGAGATCGCGAGCGTGGTCACCCCCGCCTCCCGGTATGCCGCCAGCCGGTCGCGGATCCGCTCCCGCGGCCCGAGCAGGCAGGTGGCGTCGAGGAACTCCCGGGGGACGGCCGCAGCCGCGTCCCGGGCCCGGCCGGCCAGGTAGTGGTCCTGGATGAGGGCGGCCTCCCGCTCGTAGCCCATCCGCACGGCGAGTTGGTTGTAGAAGTTCTTCTCCCGTGAGCCCATCCCTCCAACGTAGAGCGCGGCATAGGGGGCCACCGCGGCATACGCGAAGTCGAGGTCGTCGGTGAGGACGACCGGCACGGTGGGCACGATGTCGAAGCCAGCGAGCGGCGACCCGCCGTCGGCGCCCTTGCCCGCGCGACGGGCGCCGGTCTCGAGCGAGCCGACGAGCCCCGCCGCGTGCTCGGGGCTGAAGAAGATCGCGAGCCAGCCGTCGGCGATCTCGCCAGCGAGTTCGAGATTCTTGGGGCCGACGGCCGCGAGGTAGACGGGGACCTGCTCGTCCCGCTCGGGACGGATCGTGAGCTTGAGTGCCTTGCCGGGACCGTCGGGCAGCGGCAGGGTGACATGCCGACCGGCATAGCGGACGGTCTCGCGGCGCAGCGCCATCCGCACGACGTCGACGTATTCGCGGGTCCGCCCCAGGGGGTCGGCGAACCGGACGCCGTGCCAGCCCTCGCTCACCTGCGGCCCGCTCACCCCGAGGCCCAGCCGGAAGCGTCCCCCGGATAGGGCGTCGATCGTCGCCGCCGTCATCGCGGTCATCGCCGGGCTGCGCGCGGGGATCTGCAGGACGGCGCTGCCCAGGTGGATCCGCTCGGTGAGTGCCCCGACCCACGCGAGCACGGAGGGTGCGTCAGAGCCGTAGGCCTCGGCGACCCATACCGAGTCGTAGCCGAGCCGGTCGGCGTCCTGGGCGAGGACAACGTTGGCCTTGTTGTTGCCGGCACCCCAGTAGCCGAGGTTGAGAGCCAGTCGCATGTCGGCAGGCTAGCGTTGGGACCATGCAGATGCGACGGCTCGGCCGCAGCGGCCTGGCCGTCTCCCGACTCGCCTTGGGCACGCTCACGTGGGGCATGGGCACCGACGAGGAGACCGCCCGGGAGCAGCTCGAGGTCTTCGCCGAGGCCGGCGGCACCCTCGTCGACACCGCTCACGCCTACGGCGGCGGGATCGCCGAGCAGTGGCTGGGCGGCTTCCTCGGATCCGTGCTCGACCGCTCGGACCTCGTCCTGGTCACCCAGGCGGGCGTGCGGCGCGGACCCCATGGCCGGGTCGTCGACACCTCGCGCCGGGCCCTGCTCGCCGATCTCGACACCTCGCTCCAACGGCTAGGCACCGACCACGTCGACGTGTGGCTCGCCCAGGCGTGGAGCGACCAGTCCCCCGTCGAGGAAATGGTCGGCGCCCTCGCGTATGCCGTGTCGTCCGGTCGCGCACGCTATGTCGGGGTCTCGAACCACGCCGGTTGGCAGGCGGCGCGGGCCTTCTCCTTGCTCGAGGCGCTGCGCGTGCCTCTCGTGTGCGTCGAATCCGAGCTCTCCCTCATCGAGCGCGATGCCGAACACGAGCTGCTGCCCGCGGCGCTCGCCCTCGGCTTCGGGGTGCTGGCCTGGTCACCGCTCGGGCACGGGGTGCTCACCGGGAAGTACCGGGGCGGCATACCGCCGGACTCGCGGGCCGGGTCGCGGCGTTTTCCGGGCTTCCGGGAGCGTTTCCTCGGCGAGCGCCCGGCGGCGGTGACCGAAGCCGTCGTCACCGCGGCCCGGGGACTCGGGGTGAGTCCGGCGGAGGTCGCCCTCGCGTGGGTCCGCGACCTGCCCGGGGTCACCGCACCGGTCATCGGGGCGCGCACGGTCGCTCAGCTGCGGGCCGGGTTGGCAAGTGAGGCACTGGAACTCCCCGACGAGATCCGCGCCGCCCTCGACGAGGTCTCGGCCTGAACGATCTGCACCTGGCGGGTCGGTGCCCCGGCCAGGCGGTCGCGCGCCGTCAGGCGTCGTCGTCCTCGTCGTCCTCGTCGTCGTCCTCGTCGTCGCTCTCGGAGTCGTCGGAGTCGTCGAAGTCGAGGTCCTCGTCGTCCAGCCCGGCGTAGACCCCGGACGCGGCGACGTCGTCGCTGCCGGAGACCACGGCTTCCTCGTCCTCGTCGAAGTCCTCGTCCTCGTCGCCGTAGACCGCCAACGGAGTGGCGACCTCACTCGCCTCGAAGAGCTCCTCGTCGTAGTCGTCGAAGGCCTGCGCGAGCGCCTCGGCGGCGGCGACGACCGCGGGGTCGTCTGGGTCCCGGCGCGCCGTGGCGACCTCGAGGTGACGCTCGAAGGCGGCGACGAGCCGGGCGAGGGCGGCACGCGGGTCTGCGGTCATGCACCGACCGTAGCGGTTCGGCCCCTCCCGTGGGCGCGCGGGTCGGGGAATCCGGCACCCGGCGAAGCGCCGGGGAGCTCAGGCGAGGTCGAGGAAGCGCCGCAGCACCCGTGCCCCGAAGCGCAGCGAGTCGACCGGCACCCGCTCGTCGACGCCGTGGAACATCGAGACGAAGTCGAGTTCGGCGGGCAGCCGCAGCGGCGCGAAGCCGTAGCCGGCAATGCCGAGGGTCGCGAGCGCCTTGTTGTCGGTGCCGCCGGAGAGGCAGTAGGGCAGCACCGCGGCACCTGGATCCTGGGACCAGAGCGCCTGCTTCATCGCCTCGACGATCGAGCCGTTGAACGGCGCGTCGAGGGCGACGTCGAAGTGGACCACCTCGACCTCGACGTGTTCCCCGGCCAGTTCCCGGACCGTGGCCATGAGGGTGTCCTCGTGCCCGGGCAGGAAGCGGCAGTCGAGGGCCGCGCTGGCCGTCTGCGGGATGACGTTGTGCTTGTAGCCGCTCGTGAGCATCGTCGGCTGGGCGGTGTCGCGCAGGGTGCCGAGCACGAATCCCTGTGCGCCGCCGAGGGTGTGGAGCAGTTGGGCGGGCAAGGTGGACGGGTCGTGCGCGGCATACGGTATGCCGGTGAGCTCGCTCAGCCCGTCGAGCAGGCCGCGGACGGAGGCGATGTATTCGCGCGGCCACACGTGCGCGTCGATGCGTGCGAGCGCTTGGGCCAGGCGGACGACGGCGTTGGCGTCGTTGGGGACCGAGCCGTGGCCGGCGCGGCCGCGGGCGTGCAGGCGCAGCCACGCGATGCCCTTCTCGGCGGTCTGCACGAGGTAGGCGCGGGTCGGGGCGCCGGTGCCGCGGGCGGGGATCGTCACGCTGAAGCCGCCGACCTCGCTCACCGCCTCGGTGGCCCCCTCGAACCACTCCGGATGGGTGCGAGCGGCCCAGATGCTGCCGTGGACACCCCCGGCCTCCTCGTCGGCGAAGAAGGCGAAGGTCGTCGTGCGGGCCGGGCGCGCGCCCGTGCGGGCCAGGTCGCGGATCGACGCGAGGAGCATCGCGTCCATGTCCTTCATGTCGACGGCGCCGCGCCCCCAGAGGCAGCCGTCGCGCTCCTCTCCCGCGAACGGGTCGACGTGCCAGTCGGCGGCGTCGGCGGGCACGACATCGAGGTGACCGTGGACGACGAGGCCGGGCAGGCTCGGGTCGGCGCCCTCGATGCGGACCATCACGCTCGCGCGTCCCGGCCGGCTCTCGACGAGCACCGGATCGAGCCCGACCTCGTGCAGGCTGGCCATCACATATTCCGCGGCCGCCCGCTCCCCCTGGCTGTCGTCGCCGCCGGTGTTGACCGTGGGGATCCGGATGAGGTCGCGGCAGAGCTCGACGACCTCGTCCTCGGGGGCGATGCGCAGGCCCGGCTGCTCGGCGGTCATGTCCTCAACCTAACCCGGCACCGGGTCGTCCGGCCTCGTGCGCCAGGGCGGGTCTGGAGGCCCACGGCCGGGAGCGCAGCCGCAGGGCGGGCCGTTCGACGAGGAACCAGGACGCCGCGGCGAGGACGAGGGTCACGGCGACGGTGGCGGCGACGAAGGGGACGACACCGGCCTGCGGCACCTGCAGGACGGTGAGAGCCTGGGCGACCGGGTAGGCGTAGACGTAGACCCCGTAGGACAGGTCGGTGCGCCGTGCCCAGCCGAGGCGCACCGCGCCTCCCACCCAGAGGAGGGCGTAGGCGAGCGGGAGCTGACCCACGCGCATCGAATAGCCGACGGCCGAGGTGGCAACGAGAATCGCCACGCTTCCGGCGGCGAGGAGGGCGTGGCTGGGCAGCCGGTCGCGCAGGGCCCACACGAGGGTGCCCGCGAGGAAGAACGTGAGCAGGTGGACGAGCCCCCCGAGGAACGTGTAGTCCGCGACCCCGGCCCGGCGCAGCGCCGTGTCCGCGACGATCGACCCGACGAACAGTCCGCCCGACACGACGACGGTATGCCGCCGCGCCCAGACCCAGCCGAAGGCCGGCACGAGCACGAGATAGCAGGCGAACTCGAAGAAGAGCGTCCACAGCGAGGCGTCCCACACGTGCGCCATCGGCACACTCGCGAGGGTGTCCCCCACGGCGAAGGTCGTCATCCGCAGGGCCAGGTTGGCCACGACGTATGCCGCCCCGTCGGCCGTCGCATAGGGCTCACCGGCCCAGTGCGCCACCAGCGGTGCGAACCCGAAACCGACGACGACCAGGCAGACCCAGAAACCCGGGAGCAGCCGCAGGCACCGGTGGAGGAGGTAGCCGAGGGCACTCAGGCGGTGGCGGCTGTCGGCCACGAGATAGCCGGAGAGGCAGAAGAAGCCGAGCACCGCCCACGTGCCGAGGGTGGCACCGCCCCACCGGGGCTCGATGCCCAGCCCGCCGACGGGATATGCGTGGCTCACGATGACGGCCAGGGCGAGGGCCAGACGCACGAGGTTGAGGGCGTTGGCGCGGCCGTGGAGGGCCGAGGCCAGGCTGGGCACGGGCACACCCTACCGAGGGATGCGCGGGCCCGGGCGGCTCGCTCGGGGAATCCGTCCGTGCGGTGGCGCGGGCGACCGGCCACAATCGGGACCAACCCGAGTCCCAGGAGTGGCCGTGATTGTGTCCCGTTCCGCCCTGCTCGACGGGCTGCCGCCAGGGCGACCGGTGGCGGCTGGCGAGGTCGCCGCGCTCGCCCGCGGGCGGGTGCTCGTCGTGCTGGACGACGATCCCACGGGCAGCCAGTCGGTGGCCGACCTGCCGGTCCTGTTGCGCTGGGACGCCGAGTCGATGGAGTGGGCCCTGCGCGCGGGCGCTCCGGCCGTCTACGTGCTTACCAACACCCGCAGCCTCTCTCCCACCGACGCGGAGCGCCGCACCCGGGAGGTCGTCCGTGCGGCGCTCGCAGCTGCCACCCGCGTCGGGATCCGGGTGGGTTTCGTATCCAGGTCGGACTCGACGTTGCGCGGGCACTTCCCGCTCGAGACCGACATCTTGGCCGAGGAACTCGCCGCCGCGACCGGCGAGGCGATCGACGGACTGGTCCTCGTCCCCGCCTTCCCCGACGCCGGCCGGATCACCGTCGGCTCGGTCCACTACGCCGGTAACGCCGCCGACGGCTACACACCCGTCGGGCAGACGGAGTTCGCCCGCGATGCGACCTTCGGCTATTTCGCGTCCGATTTGAGCGCCTGGGTGGCCGAGAAGGCGACCGGACGGCATACCTCCGAGGGCGTCGCGCGGATCGACCTCACCACCTTGCGCACCGACCCCGCCGGGACGCTCGGGGTCCTGCTCGGGCTCGGCAGCGCGCGACCCGTCGTCGTCGACATCGTCGAGGAGAACGACCTACGCCTGCTCGCGATCGCGCTGTATGCCGCGCAGCAGCAGGGCGCGCGGCTGCTCTTTCGGGTCGGCCCGCCCTTCGTGCGGGCGTTCGTCGGCCAGGAGGTCCCGGCGCCGGTGGGGGTCCGCGAGGTGTCGGCGATCCGCCGGACACGGCCCTCTGAGGGCGCTCGTGGGGGGCTCGTCGTCGTCGGCTCGCATGTGTCGCTCACGACCCAACAGGTGGAGCGCCTGATCGATCACGACCACCCGATGGAGGTGGAACTCGACGTCGCGGCGGTCCTGTCCGACGGGGACGAGGGGCTGGTG
Organism: Actinomycetes bacterium; assembly: GCA_029552065.1. Classification (GTDB taxonomy): domain Bacteria; phylum Actinomycetota; class Actinomycetes; order Actinomycetales; family Dermatophilaceae; genus Phosphoribacter. The sequence continues at coordinate 382 of JAKPEG010000134.1, read as the reverse complement.
CGCGCCCTCGCCCGTCGCGTTGCGGAGGGGATCGCCGAGGGCAACGTCGTCCTGCGGACCTCGCGCGTGTTGGTGCGCGCCGACGATGCCGAGACGTCGCTCGGCATTGCCCGGCGGGTCTCGGATGCCGTGGTCGAGGTCGTCCGGCAGGTCGTCGAGCTAGCTGGGGATCGGCCGCCGAGGTTCGTCGTGGCCAAGGGGGGCATCACCTCGTCGGACGTGGCCACGCACGGCCTGTCGATCGAGCGGGCGATGGTGCGCGGGCCGATGCTGCCGGGGATCGTGTCGCTGTGGGAACCGATGACGGGGCCCGCTCGTGGGATCCCCTACGTCGTCTTCGCCGGCAACGTCGGCGACGTCGACTCGCTCGCCGAGGTCGTGG
>JAKPEG010000123.1 GCA_029552065.1 Actinomycetes bacterium | reverse complement strand
TCGGAGAGGGACAGGTGCGCGTACCGGGCGAGGAAGACGCGGGCGCGCAGACGTGATTGTGCATTGTCGCACCGTGGCGACTTGGTCGGGTTGTCGGTCATCGGCCACCAGACGCCGGCGCCGATCGGCCGATTCAGGGCGCCGTCCTGAATAGGTGGGGTCGCGGGCACGTCGGCGGGGCCATGTCCGAGTTGAATCAGCAAGATCAGCGCGAGCTGGCCTGGTACCGCGACCTCTTCGGCCGCGCTGCACTGGCCCCTGAGACGCTTTCCAGCCTCCCCGCCGGCCAGACGTGGGCGATCATCCCCGCCGTGCTTCCCGAGGGCTGCTATCTGCGCAGCAACAAGGCGGGGCGCGTCGAGCTCGCCGTGCATCAGCCGACCTACTTCGCCGCCGAGAAGGCCAAGACCCGGGCGCAGCAGATCGCCGACGACCCCGCGTTCCGGCGCCTCATGGTCGGCGTGGTCGCGGAGGGCTCGAAGATCATCGCCGAGGAGATGGCCGACTGGAGCCCCGAGAAGCTCGAGGCGGCGGTGTGCGCCGTGGAGGCCGCGGGCACCCTCGCCACGACGCCGGCCTACCGCGCCGAGCTCGCGGGCAGGCTCGGGCCGGACATCGATCGGGTGTGGCCCATGGCGCGAGCCCACGCGATCAAGGCGAGCGAGCCGACGCGGGGCGCCGCGAGCATCGACGTGTCGATCACCCGCCACGGCGAGACCCATCGCCTGGCCGTGTGCGACCTGCAGACGCCCGAGGAACTCGCCGAGCGCGGGCTCTTGCAGCCGTGGGTCGCCCCGGACGGCGCCGGCTTCGCCAGCCTCACGCCCTTCGAGCTTTCGCAGGTGCGGCGCCTGTGCGGAGTGACCGTGGGCTACTGCAACGACCGGGCCGATGGGTCGCAGGCGAGCGCCGAGCAGGCCAAGGCGTGACCGACGACCTGCAGCCCGGCGACAAGGTCCCGGCCTGGACGCCGGAGAGCGCCCTCGCCTGGGCCGAGCAGGCCGAGCCGAACGCCGACATGCACCCGGCCGACCCGCAGCCCGACCGCGAGCGCGGCGTCGTCGCGGTGTTCTTCGCCACGGACCGGGGCGGCGGCGCGGAATGCCCGTGGTGTACGCTCGGCTGCTGCACCCAGCTCGTCGAGGTCCTGCGCGGCGGCGCCGAGCTCGTCATTCATGGCCGGCGGCGGCCGGTGGTGTAGCCTCCGCGCCATGTCCTCCGCCCGCGTCCAGGTCCGCAGCTCCGGCGTCCTCTCGGTCCAGCCCTCGCCGCTCGAGGACGCGTCCAAGGTCCTCGTCGACCTCGCCCTCTCCAGCGGCTACCAGTCGGGC
>JAKPEG010000113.1 GCA_029552065.1 Actinomycetes bacterium | reverse complement strand
CGCGCAATTTCTCAACCCAGTGCGTGGGTTGAGGGCGGGAAAGCGCTTGCTGGGCGCCAGGTCGACGAACTGGGTTGAGAAATGGGGCGGCGCCGGGCGGGTCAGAGGGTGAGCAGCGCGAGCGCGTAGGCGCACTCGAGGTCCGCTTCGGTGACGGTATGCCGGGTGCCGTCGCCCGCGGCATACCTCACCTCCCAGCCGGAGTCGGTGCGGTGGACCGAGGCGAGCCGATCGCCGAGCAACTCGCGCAACTGGTCCTCGCGCGGCAACCACAGGGCCTGGTCGAGGTCGACGGAGTCGAGCGCCCACTCGGTCGTGCCGTTGAAGCCCAGGACGGTGACGCCGCCGAACGACTGCGGCTCCACGGTCAGGTCGCTGATCCAGAACACCTGGTCGGCGAGGAGTTCGGCGTCGATGACGAAGCGATCACCGGCGACCGGTGACCAGAGCAGCCCGCTCTCGTCGCGCAGGCGGCGAGCGAGGGCGGGCGTCAGCATGTCGCCATTGTGTCCCGTGCGTCCACGAGGTGGGCCGGCCGGCCTGTGGCTTGCTCGCTCGGTGAGACGGGTCGCGCAACCGGGTCGTGGGGGCCGGGTGATCGCACAGGGGGAATGGTCGATGACCGGTCAGGCACGCAGGAGTGGGGTGGCGGCGCCGATCGCGCTCTTCGTCCTGGGGACTGCCGTCTTCTCGCAAGCGCTGGTCATCGCCGGTTCGGAGCCGTCGCTGCGAGCGATGGCAGCCCAATGGGGCTCGATGACCGTGGCGGTGGGCCGGGGTGTCGTCGCGCTGCGCCGGCTCAGTGGCCGAGCAGGACGGTGACGAGCAGGATGACCGGGACCGAGCCGATGGTGGTCAGCAGGATCGTGTCGCGAGCCAGGGTCGTCGCCCGGTCGTAGCGGGTCGCGTGGACGAAGATGTTCTGCGCGGTCGGCAGGGCCGAGCAGACCACGACCGCGAGCAGGGCGTGTCCCTGCACCCCGAGCAGGCCGGCGGCGACAGCCCACGCGACGAGCGGCTGGACGATCATCTTGAGCACCGTCGTGAGGGCGAGTTCGCCGGCCGGGATGTCGCCACCCAGACCAGTTCCCAGGCGCAGCGCAATCCCGTAGGCGAGCAGCATGCCCGGCACCGCCATGGCCCCGATCAGCTCGATCGGCCGTAGCACGGGAGTGGGGAGGGACCAGCCGGTCACCGCCAGACCCAGCCCGAGCAGGGTGCCGATGGTCAGCGGATTGGTGAAGGGCCGCACGAGCAGGTCGCGCGCTCGCGGTCGACGCCCGAAGCGATCGGAGTCCAAGAGGGCGAGCGCCACGGGTTGGAGCACCAGCAACTGCAGCAGCAGCGTCGGCGCGACGAACGACGCGCTGCCCAGCGCATAGGCCGCGACCGGGATGCCGAGGTTGCCGGAGTTGACGTAGGAACTGGCCAATGACCCGATGACCAGCTCCCCGGGTCGGCGACGCCACACGCGATGCCCGACCACGGCATACGTGAGGGCGGGGACGGCGGCCCCAGCGGCGGTCGCGACCAGGTTGCCGGAGAGGACGTGCGACACATCGGTCGCCGCGATCGTCGTGAGGAGCAGCGCAGGGGAGGCGACGAAGAAGGCGATGCGGCTGAGGAGCACCTGGGCGCTGGCGTCGACGAGCCCGATGTGCGCGACGAAGGCGCCGACCGCGATGACGATCGCGATCGTCGCGAAGCCGGAGAGCACATCGAGCACGAGGCGATCCTGCCGCACGCCGCCCCTTCGCCCTCCTCCACATTTCCCAACCCATGTCGTCGGGTATGCCGGGTGCAACCGTTTTCGCGGCGACGGGCCGACGAACTGGGTGGGGAAATGGGGCGGAGCAGGCAGCGCCCGGGGTCCGGCGTCAGTGCTTGGTGTCCGCCAGCACGCCGGCAAGCCGGTCGAGCACGCTCGCGTCCTCGATCGTGCCCGGGATCGTTGGCGTCTTGCCGTCGGCCATCTCGCGCATCGTCTTGCGCAGGATCTTGCCCGACCGCGTCTTCGGCAGCCCGCCGACGATGTCGACCTGGCGCAGGCTCGCCACCGCACCGACCTCGTCGCGGACCCGCTGCACGAGCTCTCGAGTGATCCGCGCGCCCTCGGCATCGGCATCGACGCCGGCCTTGAGCACGACCAGCCCGCGCGGGATCTGGCCCTTGAAGTCGTCGGCCACGCCGATGACCGCGCATTCGGCGACATCGGGGTGTCCGGCCAGGGCGGCCTCGATGGATCCGGTCGACAATCGGTGCCCCGCAACGTTGAGCACGTCATCCGTCCGCCCCATCACGTAGACGTAACCGTCCTCGTCGATGAGCCCTCCGTCGCCGGTCAGGTAGTAGCCGTCGTAGACCGACAGGTAGCCCGACACATAACGCTCGTCGTCCTGCCACAGGGTCGGCAGGGTGCCAGGGGGCAGCGGCAACTTGATCGCGATCGCCCCCTCCTGACCCGCCGGCACCGGCTGCCCGGTGTCGTCGAGCACCTGCACGTCGTAGCCGGGCACGCGCACCGACGGTGAGCCCGGCTTGATCGGCATCGGCTCCAGGCCCCGCAGGTTCGCCGCGATCGGCCAGCCGGTCTCGGTCTGCCACCAGTTGTCGACGACCGGGACGCCCAGGGTCTGGCTCGCCCACTCGTAGGTGTCGGGGTCGAGGCGCTCGCCGGCGAGGAAGAGCGTTTGGAGGCCAGACAGGTCGTGCCCCTCCTTGAGGGAGGCGCTCGGGTCTTCCTTCCTGATCGCCCGGTATGCCGTGGGGGCGGTGAACATCGCCTTCGCGCCGTAGTCGCCGAGGATCCGCCAGAACGCGCTCGCGTCGGGTGTGCCGACCGGTTTGCCCTCGTAGACAACGGTGGTCGCGCCGACGAGCAAGGGCGCATAGACGATGTAGGAGTGGCCGACGACCCAGCCGACATCCGACGCGGTGAACCACACATCACCGGGCCCGATGTCATAGATGTTGGCCATCGACCAGGCGAGGGCGACCGCGTGGCCGCCGTTGTCGCGCACGATGCCCTTGGGTCGGCCGGTCGTGCCGGAGGTGTAGAGGATGTAGAGCGGATCGGTGGCATCCACGTCGACGCAGCCGACCGGTTCCGCCTCGGCCATGACCTGCTGCCACTCGATGTCCCGCTCGCCGAGTTCGGCCGCCAACTGGGGCCGTTGAAGGATGACGCACCGCTCCGGCTTGTGGCTGCTGCGCTCGATCGCGCCGTCGAGGAAGGGCTTGTAGGCGATCGTTCGCGTCGGCTCGATCCCGCAACTGGCCGACACGATGACCTTGGGCTCGGCGTCCTCGATCCGCGCCGACAGTTCGGCCGGGGCGAAGCCGCCGAAGACGACCGAGTGGATGGCCCCCAGGCGGGCGCAGGCGAGCATCGCGATGACGGCCTCCGGCACCATCGGCATGTAGATGAGGACGCGATCGCCCTGCTCGACACCGAGGTCGCTCAACCCGCCGGCGAAGCGGGCCACCTCGTCGAGCAACGCGGCATACGTGTAGGTCTTCTTGGCCCCGGTGACCGGTGAGTCGTAGATCAGCGCCGCCTGCTCACCGCGGCCATCACGCACGTGCCGGTCGAGCACGTTGAAGCAGGTGTTGAGGCGGCCGCCGGTGAACCAGCGATAGAACGGCGGGCGCGAATCATCGAGGATCGTCGCGGGGGGCGTGGCCCACTCGATCGCCTCCGCGGCCTTGCCCCAGAAGGCGTCCGGGTCGGAGATGGACTGCTCGTATGCCGCTGCGTAAGCGCCGGTGCTCATGTCTCCATCGTGGCGCGAGGCCCTCGCCGGCCGCCACCGATCCCGGTGTGACCTAGGCCCAGCGCGCGAAATGTCGCGACGAACGGAGACAGGAGTGGAGGGGGAACGCCCGCCCTGTCAGTTCATGGTGGCGCGCAGGTCGCGCTTGAGGACCTTTGGCGCCGCCGGTGTCGGCTCGGCTGTGCTCGTCGAGCGACTCCCGGCCTGACCGACGCCACTCACAAGGACCGTGACTACCGTCACCGGTGTGCTCCTCCAATCCTGGCCCGACGAGATCGCGCACCGGCTCTCACCGGCAGCGACCCCGCCCGACCTGTCGCTCAGCGTGCTCGGCGTCGTCGTTCTCGCCGCCGCACTGGCAGCCCTCGTCGACCCGCTGTGGCGAGTCCTGCGCCTCGGGGTGACCCTCGTCCACGAACTGGGGCACGCCTTCGTCGGCATGCTGGTCGGTCGGCGATTCACCGGGTTCGTCCTGCGCGGTGACATGTCCGGGCACGCCGTCACCGTCGGCCCACCTCGAGGAATCGGTCGGCTGGTCACGACGTGGGCTGGTTACCCGATGCCCGGCGTCGTCGCCCTCGGCCTGGTCGCGGCGGCCTCCCAGCGGTATGCCGCACCGCTGCTGACGGCGCTTCTCGTCGGTTTGCTCATCACCGTCCCGCGGGTGCGTTCCCTCCTCACCGCCATCGTTGTCGGCCTGACGACCGCAGCCCTGGGCTGCCTGTGGTGGTGGGGTACGGCCGCGGTGCAGGCCCAGGTCCTCATCGGGATCGCGCTGATCCTGCTGGTCGGGGGCTGGCGCCACCTGGGTGCCGTTGCCTCGGCGACCACGGCGGGAAGTGACCCGGCCGTGCTGCGCCAACTCAGCGGCATACCGGCTCTGGCGTGGAACACGACCTTCGCCCTCACCCTCGGGGCGTGTTCGTGGGGCGTCTGGACCCTGCTGGCTCCCTGACGACGCCCGCGGTGGGCAGAAGTGGTCACAGATGCCCACTTCTGCCCACCGGAGGCAATGCAGAACGCCCCGCACGAAGCGGGGCGTTCTGGTTGGCGGAGGATGGGGGATTTGAACCCCCGAGGGTTTTATCCCAACACGATTTCCAATCGTGCGCACTAGGCCACTATGCGAATCCTCCAACGGAGGAAGATACCGGAGCGCACCGGTCGGGCCGAAATCGGCGGTCCGGCGCAGAGGGGTCGGAGAAGCCGCAGGGGTCAGGTCAGAGCTGCACGGACCAGGTCCACGGGGGGGCAGAGGAGGAGCGCCGTCCACGTGAGGAGTTCCGCCCGGGCCGCGAGCCGGAACAATTGACGGGCCCGCACCCACTCAGTCGTCCTCGGATTTCGAGGCCGGCCGCCCGCAGCCTAGAGTGGTGCCCGGCACCCCGCGTGGTGGTACCTCACTGAACCCCCCCAGGGCAGGAATGCAGCAAGGGCAGGTGAGCTCTTCCAGGTACGCGGGGTGTCCTCGTTCCCGTCCGGGCCTCAGTGCTCAGTGCGCGTGCGCAGCATCCTGCGCGGTGGCCTGCTCGTCGTGGCCGCCGCAGATGCCGCCGCCACCGCAGCCGCCGTCGCCGCACCCGTCCGCGCCGCAGCCGGCAGCGGCCAGCGCACCGGCCTGGTCCACGTCGTCGGCAGCGCCCGATCCGCACGCACCGCCGCAGCAACCTCCACCACATCCGCCACCCGCGGCCTCGGGACGGTTCCCCTGGTCATCCCAGGCGTACTTCACGGCGCCGAGGAGAGAGTCGACGCCCTGGGCGCCGGAGACGCCGTACTTCTGGTCGAGGACGAACGTCGGCACCGAGGTGATGCCGATCTGGTTGGCGAGGGCGAGATCGGTGCGGACCTCGTGGCCGAAGTCATCGGAGTCGAGGACCGCCCGCACCTCCGCCTCCTCGAGGCCGGCCTCGGTCGCCAGGCGCACGAGCGTCTCGTCGTCGCCGATGGCGGCTCCCTCGGAATACCACCCCGTCATCAGGCGGTCCATGAACTCGGCCTCGCACCCGACGGAGCGGGCGTAGTGGTGGAGCCGGTGCGCGGCATACGAATTGCCGGGGACGATCTTGTCCCACTGGAAGTCGAGGCCGACTACGGCGGCCTGCTCGGCCATGGAGCGGTGCTGCTCCTCCATCTGCTCGAGGGAGACGCCGTACTTGTCCGCGACCCGTTGGACGTTGCTGCCCTCGCCGACCGCCGGGGCGTTGGGATCGAGCTGGAAGCTGTGCCAGATCACCTCGACGTCGTCGGCGTGTTCGAACTCCTGGAGCGCGAGCGCCAACTGGCGCCGCCCGAGGTGGCAGAAGGGGCAGAGGAAGTCGGACCAGACGTCGATGCGCACTCCCCAAGGGTATGCCGTCGGGTCGGCCTCCCGAGCACGCGCGTCGCGGCGTCGGGTCAGTCGCGACGCGCAATGGTGCGCACCCAGTTGGCGCCATGACCGGTGTGGGCCCGGGCCAAGGAGCGCAGCGACCCGTCGGCGCCGACCGCCACGAGCTCGACGGTGGTCGCCCGCTCGCCGGCGACCACGGCATACCGTCCGTCGGTGGTGACGGCGAAACCGCGCGGTTGCGGCTCGGTGTCGGCGAGGTCGAGCATGGGGCCGGCGACGCCGTCGTCGGCGATCCGCAGCGACGCCAGGGTGCTTTCGCACCGTTCGCTCGCCAAGACGAGACGCCCGCCGCGGGCGAGCGCGATGTCGGCGCCCCAGATGAGGTGCTCGGCCGTGGGATCCGCGCCGAAACGGCTGTGCCGCAAGCCCCGGTCGGTCGCGTGGGCGACTGTCGCGCCAGCCGCCGCGAGGGTCCCGGTCGCCGTGTCACGGGTGTAGGTGAGCACCTCGCCGGAGAACTCGGTGACGACGTAGACATGGGTGCCGGCCTCGTCGATGACCAGATGGCGAGGGCCGCTGCCGGGCGGGGCGGGGACGGTGGGCGGGTCGAGCGGCGTGAGTCGTCCGTCGTCGCCGAGGAGGTATTGCGCGAGGAGGTCCTCGCCGAGCGAGACGACATAGAGATGGGCTGCGCGGGTCGCGACGGCGTGGGCGTTGCGCCAGGCGACCTCGGCGACCGGGTCGCTGATCCCGCCCTCCCCGTCGAGGACCCAGGTGGTCGCCTCGCCGGAGTGGTATGCCGCGCCGGCGAGGACACGCCCGCCGTGCGCGAGTGCCAGGTAGTGGTAGCCGGTCCCGTCGACGTGTCCGAGCGGGGTGAGGGCGCCGGTCGTGCGGTCGAGGCGGAAGGAGTCGACGCCCTGGCCGTGGCCGTCCGCGTCCCCCTTGGTCGCGGCATACACGAGGTCGCGGTCCTCGTCGACAACGAAGGTCGAGCAGCCCCTGCCGACCGCGGAGGTGGCCAGCGGCTCGAGGCGTTGACCGGCGGCGTCGAGCGCGAAGGTCGAGACCGTGGCATCGGCGGCATTGGCAACGAGGACGAGGTCGGAGGCCATGAGGCGACGGTATCCATCGGACCCGACCCGTCGACAGGGGTGACGGGGGAGCGGGCCGGCTGTGGACGGCACACCGGGTGACGGGGGGCGCGACTAGGGTGACAGCGTGTCCGTCGCCCTGTATCGCCGCTACCGTCCGGAGACCTTCGCGGACGTCATCGGGCAGGAGCACGTGACCGAGCCGCTCATGCAGGCGCTGCGGACCGGGCGGGTGAATCACGCCTATCTCTTCAGTGGTCCGCGCGGCTGTGGCAAGACCACGAGCGCCCGCATCCTGGCTCGCTGCCTGAACTGCGAGCAGGGGCCGACGCCGACCCCGTGTGGGACGTGTGACTCGTGCGTGGCGCTGGCCCGTGGCGGCCCCGGCACGGTCGACGTCATCGAGATCGACGCGGCCAGCCACGGTGGCGTCGACGATGCGCGCGACCTGCGAGAGCGAGCGTCCTACGGGCCGGCGCAGAGTCGCTACAAGATCTACATCATCGACGAGGCACACATGGTGACCTCGGCAGGCTTCAACGCGCTGCTCAAGATCGTCGAGGAGCCACCGGAGCACGTGAAGTTCGTCTTCGCGACGACCGAGCCCGAGAAGGTCATCGGCACGATCCGAAGCCGGACCCACCACTACCCCTTCCGGTTGGTGCCGCCGGGGCAACTGACCGACTACATGGAGCGCTTGTGCGCCCAAGAAGGGGTGAGCGTCGAGCCTGGCGTGCTGTCCTTCGTCGTGCGGGCCGGCGGTGGGTCGGTGCGTGACTCGCTCTCGGTCCTCGACCAACTGATCGCGGGGTCGAGCGACGCCGGCCTGACCTATGAGTCGGCGGCGGCGCTGCTCGGCTTCACCGATGCCGAGCTGCTCGACGCGACGGTCGAGGCGATGGGTGCCGGGGACGCGGCCGGGCTCTTCCGGGCCATCGACCGGGTCATCGAGAGCGGCCTGGACCCGCGGCGCTTCTGCGAGGACCTGCTCGAGCGGCTGCGCGACCTCATCGTCGTCCAGGCCGTGCCCGATGGGGCAGCGGCCGTGCTGCGCGCCGTGCCCGCCGATCAGTTGGAGCGGATGCGAGCCCAGGCCGCGGCCTTCGGTGCCGGTGCGCTGTCCAGGGCGGCCGATGTGGTCTTTGCCGGGCTGTCCGAGATGACCGGCGCCACTGCGCCCCGGTTGCAACTCGAGCTCATCGCCGCCCGTGTGCTGCTCCCCGGCGCCGCCGGCGAGGGGGGGTATGCCGCGCGCCTCGACCGGCTCGAGCGTCGCCTCGACGTCGGCGGCGTTCCCACCTCCGCGGCCCCCCTGACCCCCCTGACCACCGAGGCTCCCGTGGCCTCGCGGGCCACCGCCCCCGTTGCGTCCGCGAGTTCCGTCGCCATGGGCGCGCCCCACGCGGACGCACGCGCCCCTGCCCCCGTTGCGTCCGCGGGATCCGTCGCCATGGGCGCGCCCGACGCGGACGCAAGCGGTGGGGCCGCGTCGGCCCCCTCACCCTCCAAGGGCCCGGGCGGCCTCGACGCCGCCGCGATCCGCCGCGCGTGGCCCGACGTGCTCGCCAAGATCTTCGAGACCTCCCGCGGGACCTGGACCTTCGTCAGCCAGAATGCCCAGGTCCTCGACTACGACGGCGAGCGGCTGGTGCTCGGCACCGCGACGGGCGGGCTCCTCAACGCCTTCCGCAGCGGCGGCCGCACCGAGCATGTCCGACAGGCGCTCATCGACGTCCTGGGGGTCGACGGGCGCATCGAAGCCGTCGCCTTGGACGGGACCGGCGAAGGCGGCGCCCCCGCGACGAGGGTCGCACCGATCCTGGCCCCGACGGTGACCGCCGAGCCTCCCGCGCCTCCGGCGCCGCCCGCGGCGACCGCTCCTCATCCTCGGCGCCAACCCCAGACCCCACCGCGGCACCGGCCCGCGGCACCCGCCAACGCATCGAACGGCGAGGGGCCGACCTGGTCCCGGGCTCCCGGGGACCAGGGCACCGCTCCGTCCTGGGCCACGGCTGATCCCGAGCCACC
>JAKPEG010000112.1 GCA_029552065.1 Actinomycetes bacterium | reverse complement strand
CGGGCCTCGCCGGTGCGCTCGGTGCGGCCACGAGCCAGGCCTTCGACGGCCACGAGTCGTGCGCGCTGGGACGCCTTGTCGAGCTCGGCGTAAACACGGTCGACGTGGGCCTGCTCGATCGCAAGCTCTGCCGCGAGGGCGTCGTCGGCCCCCGCGGGCGCTTGGGGCAGGTCGTGTGCCGTCGTCATCGAGCACCCGTCCTGGTCACGGCGTCCATCCGGTCGCAGGTTTCCGTCCCGTCGTATCGAGAGGCCGGTCGCCCGGCCACGGAACGCACGAGTCTAGTGCAGCGGCGGCCGCTCGCGCGCCCGCCCAGCCCGGGCGAGACGGCGGCCCGGGGCCCTAGGGTTGGGGTGTGAAGGTCCTCGTCATCGGGTCCGGTGCCCGCGAACACGCCCTCGTCCGCGGCCTGAGCGCCGATCCCGACGTATCGGCCGTCGTCGCCGCCCCGGGCAACCCCGGGATCGACCTCATCGCCCAGTGCGAGCCGCTCGTCGACGTGTGCGATGCCGCCGCCGTGCTCGCGGTGGCTTCGCGGCATACCGTCGATCTGGTCGTCGTGGGCCCCGAGGCGCCCCTGGTCGCGGGAGTCTCCGACGCCTTGCGCGAGGCGGGGTATGCCGTCTACGGCCCGTCCGCCGCGGCGGCCCAGTTGGAGGGCAGCAAGTCCTTCGCCAAGGAGGTCATGGCCTCGGCAGGGGTGCCCACCGCATTGGCCCATGTGTGCACGACGATGGCCGAGGTCGAGTCCGCCCTCGATGCGCTCGGGGCGCCGCACGTCGTCAAGGACGACGGCCTGGCCGCCGGCAAGGGCGTCGTCGTCACCGACGACCGCGAGGCCGCCCTGGCCCACGCGCGCGCCTGCCTGGCCAAGCCGGATGGTCAACTGGTCGTCGAGGAGTTCCTCGACGGGCCCGAGGTGTCGGTCTTCTGCATCTGCGACGGCGCCAGCGTGCGGGCGTTGTCGCCCGCGCAAGACTTCAAACGGGTCAGCGACGGTGACCTCGGGCCCAATACCGGTGGCATGGGCGCCTATTCGCCGTTGCCCTGGGCACCGCCGCACCTGTCCGACTGGGTCGTCGAGCACATCGCCCAGCCGACGATCGACGAGATGCACCGTCGGGAGACCCCGTTCGTCGGCACCCTCTACGTCGGCCTGGCGATGACATCGCGCGGCCCGAGGGTGGTGGAGTTCAACGCGCGGTTCGGCGACCCCGACGGGCAGGTCTCGCTCGCTCGGTTGGTCACGCCCCTCGGCACGCTCCTGTATGCCGCCGCGACCGGCCGCCTCGACGACGCGGACGACCTGCACCACCGACCCGAGTCGGCGGTCGTCGTCGTGCTCGCTGCGGAGGGCTACCCCGCCGCGCCGGTGCCCGGCGGCACGATCGAGGGCCTCGATGCGG
>JAKPEG010000101.1 GCA_029552065.1 Actinomycetes bacterium | reverse complement strand
GTCGAGATCGTCACCTACCAGCCCGCCGAACCGTCGACCGGTATGCCGCTCGCGGGCCCCCCCGGCGTGGACGCCGGGGGGGCGCCGAGCGCGGCGGGTGCGCCCATGCCGGCCGGTCGCCCGCGCCCCGACCCGCCCCCGCGCGTGCGGGCGTGGAAGAACGCCCTGCTCGACCTCACCCTGCGCAACCCGCTGCTCAACCTCGGCCGCGGGGTGACCAACCTCCCGCTCCTGCTCCCCGGCGAACACCTCGGGGTGCTCGCCGACATGCTCGCGCAGGAGCGGCCGATCGCGGTCCGCGCCGTCGACGACCTGCCTGGAGCGCTGCTCGGACGCGAGGTGCGCAGCGCACACGGCTTGCCGGTCGATGTGCTGCGCTCGATGCTGCGGGAGCGGGGCACGGCATACACGGCTGCGGACTCCGCGACCCACGAGCGGCTCATCGCCCGGTTGCGCTACCGGGCGCGGACCGGGACCGAGGAGACCGGCGCCAATCCGTTGGCCCTCACCCTCGGCCGTCTGGACTGGCGCCTGGGCGAGCGGGATCTTTCGGCACCGCTCGTGCTGGCACCGGTGCTCCTCAAGGGCCTGATCCGGCCCTTCAAGATCGTCGCGGACGACGCCGGCGAGCCAACCCTCAACCTCAGCCTGTTGGAGAAGCTGCGCCTCGAATTCGGGCTCGTGGTGCCCGGATTGGATGAGCTCCCGAGGCGACCGGAACCGGTCGGAGCCGTCGACATCGACGAGGTCGTCCGTCGGGTCCGGCAGGCCGTCGCCGACGCGGGACTGTCCTTCACCGTGACGACCGAGGCGCGCCTGGCGATCGTCGGCTTCACCGGCTACCTGCTCTGGCGTGATCTCGATGAACACTGGGAGACCTTCCTTCAAGCGCCGGTCGCCCGTCACGTCGCGCTCACCCCGACCGAAAGGTTCGTCCCGCCGGACGAACCGGGTGCGACGCCGACCGATCTGCCGCTGGACCTGTCCGTGGCCGCGCTCGACGAGGTGACCGCGGCGGTGCCCATCCCGGCCGACGGCGCCCAGGCCGAGGCCATCGCCGCCGCCCGGGCCGGACGCACCTTCGTGCTCGAGGGGCCTCCGGGCACCGGCAAGTCCCAGACGATCACGAACATCATCGCCGACCAGATCGCCTCCGGTCGGCGGGTGCTCTTCGTCGCCGAGAAGGGCGCCGCCCTCGACGTCGTGCGCCGGCGCCTGGACGAGGTGGGCCTCACTCCCTATGTCCTGGACCTGCACGACGAACACGCCCGCCCGGCACAGGTCCGTGAGCGGCTGCGCGCCGCCCTCGCCGCCACCCCGCGGCCCGACGACGACGGCTTCCGGGTCGCCGCTGCGGACCTCGCCGCCTCGGCGGCGACCCTCGGGGGGTATGCCGCCCGGCTGCACTCTCCCGGCCCGGTCGGCGTGAGCGCCTACGGAGCCCATGCCCAGCTGCTGGCTCTCGGGCACGGAGCCACGGTGCCGGTGTGGCACCTGCCGCAGGACGCCGCCGGCATCGTGGCCAGCGCCCGGGCCGCCGTGTTGGCGGCCACTGCGGAGCTCGCCGGGCTCACTCCCGATGCCGTGGCCACGTGGGGGTTCGCGCGCAGTCGACCGGCCGACCTCGATCGCCTCACCGCCCTCGTCGCTCGCGCGGACGCCGCCGTGCAGGACCTGTCCGCACGGATCGAGGGATGTCCCGAGCCGGTGCGCAGGGCCCTGCTCGGTGCGGGCGACCCGCGTTCGCTGGAGGTCGCGGGGTGGCTGCTGTCCGAAGGTGCCACGCGGGTCGAGGTGCTCGACGAGATGGACAGCGCGCGCTGGCGCGAGGCACGGCTCGAGCTGGGCAACCGCCTGGACCGGCTCCGCGCGGCGGCCCAACCG
>JAKPEG010000097.1 GCA_029552065.1 Actinomycetes bacterium | reverse complement strand
AGACCCCGAAGCTGGGGGAGAGGGTCACCGTGTGGCTGCGCGTCCCGCGCAGCCACACGGTGGACGGGGTCGTGGAGAGGGTCTCGGTGCGCGTCCTGCAGGACGGGGAGCCACGCTTCGAACGGGCCGTCGTCGACCAGGGGCGCTCCGACGAGCACGAGACGTGGTGGCGGGCCGACCTGCTCGCGCGCAACCGGGTGGTCTCCTATCGCTGGTTGCTCGCGGGCGGTCCGGTGGGCTGGGCCTGGGTGAACGGCGCCGGCGTGCACCTGCGCGACGTGCCCGACGCCTGCGACTTCCGGATCGTCGTCGCCGACCCGCCGGCCCCGGAGTGGCCGCTCGACGCCTTCGTCTACCAGATCTTCCCCGACCGGTTCGCCCGCTCGGCGGCGGCCGAGCATCGACCTGCCCCCGAGTGGGCCGTCCCCGCACGCTGGGACGACCCGGTCGACATCAGCCGACCCGGTCCGGGCGGCCGGCAGTTCTTCGGCGGCGACCTCGACGGCATCGTCGAACGGCTCGACCACGTCGCGGAGCTGGGCGCCGACGTCGTCTACCTCACGCCCTTCTTCCCCGGCCGCTCGAACCATCGCTACGACGCCCACACCTTCACCCGGGTCGACCCGGCCCTGGGCGGCGACGAGGCGCTCCGGCGGCTCACCGCGGCGGCGCACGCACGCGGCATACGCGTGCTCGGCGACTTCACGAGCAACCACACCGGGGTCACCCACGAATGGTTCGTCACCGCGCGCGCGGACCCGTCCTCGCCCGAGCGCGGCTTCTACTTCTTCGACGGCGACCGTTATGCCGCGTGGCTCGACGTGCCGTCGCTGCCCAAGCTCGACCACTCGAGCCCCGAGCTGCGTCGCCGACTCTTCGACGACCCGCGAGGGGTCGTGCGCAAGTGGCTCGGCCCCGACGGCGGGCTCGACGGCTGGCGAGTCGACGTCGCCAACATGACCGGACGGTTCTGGGCCACGGATCTGCACCATCGCGTGGCGCGCGACCTGCGGCTGGCCTCGGTCGAGGCCCGGCCCGATGCCTTCGTCGTCGCCGAGCACTGTCACGACGTCTCGACCGACCTCGTCGGCGACGGCTGGCACGGGGTGATGAACTACATGGGCTTCACGAGGCCCCTGTGGACGTGGCTCGCCGACCCGGCGGACCCGCCGGAGTTCCTCGGCCAGCCGGTGCCCGTGCCGCGCCTGGGTGGCGCCGCCGTGGCCGAGGCCATCGACGACTTCGGCGCTCGGATCGCCTGGTCCTTGCGGACCCGGTCGTTCAACCTCGTGGGCTCGCACGACACCTCGCGCGTCCACACGCTCGTGGGCGGGGACCCCCGGCTCGTCGAGGTCGCTGCGGGCCTGCTCTTCACGATGCCGGGCATCCCCATGGTCACCTACGGCGACGAGGTCGGGATGCCCGGCCGGTTCGGGGAGGATGGACGCCGGCCGATGCCGTGGGCCGACGCGGGCGGCGGACCGCGTTGGGACGAGAGTCTGCACGCGGCATACCGGCGGCTTGCCGCGCTGCGCCGGGAGAGCGTCGCGTTGCGCCGCGGCGGGCTGCGGTGGGTGTATGCCGCCGCGGACGTGCTCGTCTACCTCCGCGAGGCGCCGCAGGAGTCCGCGCTCGTGCACGTGGCGCGGGCTGCGCACGACCCGATCCGCATCGCGACGGCCGACCTCCCCGGTATCCTCGGCGGTCGGGTCGCGCTCGGCGACGGCGGGGAACTGGACGCCGAGCGGCTGATCCTGCGGGCAAGCGGGCCGGGGACGCACGTGCGCGTGTGGCCGCGACCGGGGCGTGGGTCGGTCGCGTCGAGCGGCAGGGAACTCGGGAGGAGGTGAGCACGATGGTGAGGGCGCGCCAGATCGACATCGCCCGTCAGGCGGGGGTGAGCGAGGCGACCGTGAGCCGAGTGCTCAATGGCCACCCCGGGATCTCCGAGGCCACCCGCCAGACCGTGCTCACCGCGCTCGACGTGCTCGGCTTCGAGCGTCCGAACCTGTTGCGGCGCAAGAGCGCCGGGCTCGTCGGTCTCATCCTCCCCGAACTCACCAATCCGATCTTCCCGGCCTTCGCCCAGGCGGTAGAGACCGCGTTGGCACGCCGGGGCTTCACCCCGATCCTGTGCACCCAGACGCCCGGCGGCATCCACGAGGACGACTACGTCCAGCTGTTGCTCGACCACGGCGTCGCCGGGATCATCAACATCTCGGGGCTGCACGCCGACACCGATGCCAAGCCCGAGCGCTACATCCGGCTCCGCGAGATCGGTCTGCCGCTCGTGCTCGTCAACGGCGAGGTGCCCGGGCTGGGTGTGCCGACGATCTGCGACGACGCTTCCGCGGCCGTCGAGCTTGCCGTGAGCCACCTGGCCCAGCTCGGCCACGAGCGGATCGGTCTGGCCGCCGGTCCGGCGCGCTTCGTCCCCGTCATCCGCAAGGTCGAGGGCTTCCGCAGCGCGATGGCCCGGCACGTGGGGCTCCCAACGGCCGGCATCGACGATCTCGTCGTGCATCAGCTGTTCACGGTCGAGGGCGGGGCGACCGCGGCCGAGACGCTATTGGCCAAGGGTGCCACGGCGATCGTCGCTGCCTCGGATCTCATGGCGCTCGGGGTGGTGCGCGCGGTCCGCGCCCGGGAACTGCGGGTGCCGCAGGACGTCTCGGTCGTCGGCTACGACGACTCGGCCCTCGTCGCCTTCACCGACCCCCCGCTCACGACGATCCGCCAGAATGTCCAGGCGATGAGTGAGGCGGCGGTCAACGCACTCATCGCGGTGATCGGCGGCTCGGACGCCCAGTCCCGTGACTACCTCTTCCGGCCGGAGCTCGTCGTGCGTGGATCCACCGCTGCGTGCGTGATGCGCAGCGTGTCACCGGCCGCTGGGCGGGCCCGCCGGCTCCGCGCAGCCACCGCACGGCACTCGTCCCGCTGACTCCCCGGTCCGGTCCGGAGAAGTGCTAGATCGGGCAGCTCGGCAGACTCGGGCGTTGGCACTGGGGGCCGAGACGGGCTACCGTCGCCGCATGAGGATCTCCGACGTCTTGCGCAACAAGGGTGGCGGGGTCGTGACGATTCGTCCCGACGACACCGTCGCGCACCTGCTCGCGGTGCTCTCGGAGCATCGCATCGGTGCCCTCGTCGTGAGTGACGACGGCAAGGG
The DNA here is from genome assembly GCA_029552065.1 of Actinomycetes bacterium. Taxonomy (GTDB): domain Bacteria; phylum Actinomycetota; class Actinomycetes; order Actinomycetales; family Dermatophilaceae; genus Phosphoribacter. The sequence continues at coordinate 46,521 of JAKPEG010000097.1, read as the reverse complement.
CGTCCATGGCATCGTGAGCGAGCGCGATGTCGTGCGCCACCTCCATTCGGCCGGCGCGGCCGTCCTCGACGGCCCGGTGAGCGAGATCATGACGGCCGAGGTGACCACCTGCGGCCGTGACGACGAGGTCGCCGGCCTGGCCCAGACGATGACCGACCAGCGGATCCGCCACGTCCCCGTCGTCGTCGACGACGAGTTGCTCGCCATCGTGAGCATCGGCGACATCGTCAAGCACCGTATCGCGGCCCTGCAGAACGAGCGCGACCAACTCGTCGAGTACATCCAGCAGTAACCCGCGCGCCTTCTCGCTTACCGTTGTCCCATGCAGGTGCAGGGCCACAGGGGCGGCCATGGACACAGCGGCGGCCATGGAGTCGAGCCCGGAGTCGGCGAGGCGACGGCTGAGCCGGTCGTCGATCCGACCGCGCGCCTGGCCGAGCGGCTGGGGAGCTATCGCCTGGTTCAGCGGATCGGCGAAGGTGGGATGGGAGTCGTCCACCTGGCCCTCGACCCGCACGGGCGCGCGGTCGCGATCAAGGTGCTGCGGCCTTCGGTCGCGCACGACGACGACGCCCGGGCACGGCTCGAACGCGAGGTCACCTCGCTCGCGCGGGTGCGGCATCCGCGGGTCGCGCCGGTCATCGACGCCGACCTCTACGGCACCCGCCCCTATGTCGTCACCCGCTACATCGCAGGCGACGCGCTCGACGACTATGTCGCGGCGCGCGGGCCGCTCACCGGCTCCGACCTGCTGCGTTTCGGTCGTGGCCTGGTCGGGGCGCTCGAGGCCATCCACGCGGTCGGCGTCGTCCACCGTGACCTCAAACCCGCCAACGTCCTCGTCGACGACGAGGGGGAGCCGGTCGTCATCGACTTCGGGATCGCCCACCTTGCCGACGACTCCCGGCTCACCGCGACCGGGCTGGTCATGGGCACACCCGGTTACCTCGCGCCGGAGATCATCGAGGGCGCGCAGGTCACCCCGGCCACCGACTGGTGGGGATGGGCGGCCACCCTCGCGTATGCCGCGACCGGCCGTCCGCCCTTCGGTCGCGGGGCGATGGACCTCGTGCTCACCCGGGTGCGGGCCGGCGAATGCGACCTCACCGGCGTCGACCCGCGCCTCGAGCCGCTCCTCGTCGCGGCCCTCGCGCCCTCCCCGGCCGATCGGCCAGCGGTCCAGACCGTCCTCGCCGGGCTCGAGCGCTATGCCGCCGGTGGCTTCGCCGCCGAGGTCCTGCCGCGCGGGCGGCGGCCGGCCACACCGGTCGGCGCCACCGGTTCGCCCCGTCACACCCTCGTCATGCCGCAGGCTGCCCCTCCGCTGGGGTATGCCGTCGCGCAGTCCGCCGGCTCGCCCGCGGCATACCCGGTGCGCGCGGCGAACCCGGTGTCCGCGGCATACCCGGGGGAACCGGGCGAGGGCGAATCCGACGAGCCCAGGGAATGGGGGCCCGGCGCGGGGGACCCGCGGATCGGGCGGCCAGATCGCACCGGGACCTTCGTGGCCTTCGCGACCCTCCTCGCGGCTCTCGCGGCGATCGCGCCGATGCTCTCCTTGCTCGTCGTCGCCGCGTGGTCCTGGCTCGCGCGCAGCGTCGACAGGTCGGTGACCGCCCTCGTCATGCGGCGCTTCCACGCCGGCCGCCGGCGCAGCGACGTGCCCGTGGTGGTGGCCCTCGGGCCGGTCCACGTCATCGGTGCCGGCGTGGCCGCGGTGCTCGCGCTCCTGCTGCCGCTGCTCGTCGGAGCCGCCGCTATTTTCTGCGTCGCGTTGGGGATCGCCGCCCTGACCAGTTCGACACCCGACCCGACCCATCCTGCGGCGCTCGCGGCCGGCGCGGCGGTGAGCGTCCTCATGGGGTGGTGGGGGCCGGGTGGTGCGTCGCTGCGGCGCGGGTCCAAGTCGATCGTCCGCGGCATCGTGCCGTCGGGCCTGGTGACGGACGTGGTCGTCGCGATGTTGCTCGCGGGGGCGCTCGTCTGCGTCGGTTGGGTCATCGCCCGCGGTGGGCATCCGTTCTGGTGGCCGTTGTCCGGGCCGCCCGCACTGTTCACGTCCTGGCGCTGAGCCCGCCAGGGGGGGATCAGGGGTGGCTACTTCGTGAGAGTGTGCACCGCTGGGCGGTGCAGACTCTCACGGATCCGACACACCTATCCCGGGTCGACCGCAGTGGGCCAGGTCAGCCGGATCTGGACCCCGCGGCGACGGTGAGCCCGAGGCCGACCATCAGCGTGCCGCCGATCGAGCCGAGGCGCCCCAACCGGCTCGGGCTGCTGGCGAACCACGTGCGCGCACGGCTGGCGGCGAGCGCCCACACGGAGTCCCCGACGAGGGCGAGCGCGGCGAAGAGCCCGCCGAGCGCGAGGATCTGCGGCGCGGCGGCATACGCGGGGTCGACGAACTGGGGCAGCAGTGAGCCGAGGAAGACGAGGGTCTTGGGGTTGGTGAGCCCGACGACGAAACCTTGGCCGAGGCTGCGCCCGGGCTGGCCGCCCGGGCCGGTTGCGCCCTCGCCCCGCGGACCGAGTGCGGCGGCGAGCTCGTGCCGGTGGCGGATCGCCTGGACCCCGAGGTAGACGAGATAGGCCGCGCCCGCGAGCTTCACCACGGTGTATGCCGTCGACGAGGCCGCGAGCACGGCACCGAGTCCGACCGCGACAAGGGCAGCCTGGACGAGCAGCCCGAGCGCGTTGCCGACGACGGTGAGCAGGGCGTCGCGCCGGCCCAGGGTGAGCGCCCGGCCGATGGTGAACAGCAGGCTTGGGCCCGGGATGGCCACGAGGACCGCCGCGGTCGCGAGGAAGGCGAGCAGTCGGGCACCGGCGGGCATGCGCCGAGTATGCCGTGCGGTCGCCCTGCCGTGTGCCGCGCCGCCGCGTGGTCGCCCTGCCGCGTGGTCGCCCTGCCGCATGGGCGTCCTGTCGAGGCCCGCGGTAGGTAGGATCGCTCGTCCCGCACGCGGTGCTCCGGCATGCCGTGCGGGCCCGGCCGGCGTGGCGCAATTGGCAGCGCACCTGTCTTGTAAACAGGGGGTTGGGGGTTCGAGTCCCCCCGTCGGCTCCGAGAAAAGTCCCTCTGACCTGCGGAAACGCCAAGAGCGGCTGGACGGAGCGGCTCGCGGAGCGAGGTTCCGCGAACGGCGGCGGACGTGTTGGGGTATGGCTGCATTTCCACTGCAGGAAAGGCATAATAGCTGCATGGGTGTCGTCATCACGATCCGGGACGTCCCCGACGGAGTGCGCGACGAACTGGCTGCGCGCGCCGCGCGGTCCGGCAAGTCCTTGCAGGAGTATCTGAGGGGCATGTTCGTGGACAGTGCCGCTCGGCCTCCGGTGGAGGACGTCATCGCCCGGGCCCGGGCCCGAGTCGCGGCCACGGGGGCGCGGGCCGACCTTGCGGCCATCATCGCGGCGCGGGACGCTGACCGTCGATGACGGCTGCGGCCGTCTGTGACGCCTCGGCCCTCGTCGCGTTGCTCGTCGATGGCGGCGCGGATGGACAGTGGTCCACCGAGATGGTGTCGGGTGCGAAGCTGATCGCACCCGCTCTGGTGATGTTCGAAACGAGCAACATCATCCGCCGACTGGAGTTGGCCGGGGTGGTCAGCGCCGACCAGGCCGCTCAGGCTCACGTCGATCTGATGGAGTTGCCCATCGAGTTGTGGCCGTACGACCTGCTCGGGTGGCGAGTCTGGGAGTTGCGCCGGAACCTGTCGAGTTACGACGCCAGCTACGTCGCCGTCGCCGAGATGGTGGCCGCCCCGCTGGTCACCCTCGATCGGCGCATCGGCACAGCCCCCGGCTTGCGGTGTCCGGTGGTGAGTCGATGACTGCCATGTGGATGATCGACACGGACTGCAACGGCTAGTCGTTCTTCGTGCTGCTCTGCCGTTTTCACCGGGGGGCGGCGATCCGTTCAAACGGTTGGACGGCCTTGAAGGCTGAGATCGACGAGGACGCCTGTGGATCATCGCCGGCTCCGGCAAGACCTGGGTCATCTCCCAAGTCCATCCAATCTCGGACGGGTTCTCGGCGGTCCCGTGCGGCTCTCCCCTTTGGCGCAAATCGATAGCCGTTCGGTGTCGGATCTGCCGGGTTTCATGTGATCGTTGCGCCAGTATGGCTTCAGGCCCGGAAGGAGCGCGAATGGCCGAGGAGAACTGGCATCAGGCCCGACTCATACCGACGTCGGGGATCTCGGGCGCGGAGGAGCAGGAGCGACGGGCTACTTCAGCGTTGCTGGCTGTGATGATGGCCGTCCGCGAGTTCGGCCGTTCCGTCACCGGCCAGATAGGTGCTCCGCGAGGGCGCATCGAGACGTTCATCGAGGTCCCATTCATGCTGGGCGAGCAGCGGCTGTTCCCCGACGGACTGATCAGGATCAGCCGGGGAACGACGATGTGGACCGCGCTGGTCGAAGTGAAGACCTCTGACAACCCACTGCGGGCAGATCAACTCGAAACCTACCTCGACATCGCTCGCGAGCAGGGTTTCGATGCCCTTCTCACGATCTCCAACGAGATCCCTCCCATGCCGGGGATGCACCCGACTCAGGTCGACCGAAGGAAGCTGAAGAAGGTCGCGTTGCATCACCTGTCCTGGTCTCAGATCGTGGCAGAAGCCGTGATGCAGAAGGAGCATCGCGGGGTAGCTGACCCCGATCAGGCGTGGATCCTCGGTGAACTGATCCGCTACCTCGAACATCCGCGCTCGGGGGCCATGGAGTTCAACGACATGGGCCAGTCCTGGGTCGCCATACGCGAGGCGATCGCTGCCGGGACGCTCCGTGAGAGCGACAGGGGCCTGCGGGACGTCGTGGGGCGATGGGATGCCTTGTTGCGCTTCACGGCCCTGCAGCTGGGACGGAAGATCGGCCAGGAGGTGACGCAGTCCCTTGAGCGAAGGGAGGTCGGTGACCCGACGCTCCGCTCGAACGTCCTCGTGACTGAGGCCGTCAGGAGCGGAACCTTGAGTGGAGGGGTCCGCATACCCAACTCCATCGGGCCCATCGTGATCACCGCCGACCTGAGGGCCAACCGTGTCACGTGCTCGGTGTCCATCGCAGCGCCCGATTCCGGCAGGTCAGCCACCCGAGTCCGTTGGTTGTTGCGACAACTGGATGCCGCGCCCGAGGTCCTGCGCATCGAGGCACACGCGCGACACGCGCGTGGCCCCGGAATGGCCGAACTCCTCAAGGACGTTCGTGGGAATCCGGAGGTACTCATCGCTGATCCGACAAGAGAGCTTCGTTCGTTCAACATCGCGTTGAGCGCGCCCATGGGCCAGAAGCGTGGCGTCGGCCGTGGGTCCTTCATCTCCAGCGTGCAGGAAACCGTGAACGTGTTCTACGCACAGGTCGTGCAGAATCTGAAAGCATGGCGCGCGGCCGCGCCCGCTCTGCGGGAACTCCCGTCGGAGTCGGTCGAGGCATCCCCGCTCGCCTCCACCGCGCTGTCCTCCCAGGACGGCCCCGTCGAGAGCAGCGACGGCCAGACCGAGGAGTTGCCCCGCTTCATGACGACAGACGGGCTGCTGTGGCCGCCGCCCTCCTCAGCCGGGCCGATGTCCGAGGGCGGCACTGACGAGGGAACACAGTCGATTGCTCGCGTTTCCCCCGCCGGCGGGGAAGACTGAGTGTCACGCGTCGAAAGCGGACGATCGCTTACCCGGATTGCGGTCGTCGGCGCAGGCAGCATCGGCCGGGAGCATGTCCGGCGCATCGTCGGGAGCTCGAGTTGCGAGCTGGCGAGCATCACCGACTCAACCGAGTCGACGGCGGCTCTTGCCGACGACCTCGGGGTGACTCACTACGCAAGCCTCGCCGAGTTGCTCGCGAACGACCGGCCCGACGGTGTCGTCATCGCCACTCCGAACCAGCTGCACGTCGAGCACGCGACGGCCTGCATCGAGGCAGGGCTGCCGATCCTGCTGGAGAAGCCGGTCGCCGACTCCGCCGCGAGGGCCGAGCAGCTGCTCGCGGTGGCCGAGGCCGCCGGGGCGGTGGTGCTCACCGGTCACCACCGCACGCACAGTCCGCACGTCCGGGTGGCGGTCGAGGCCGTCCGTTCGGGCCTCCTCGGGCAGGTCGTCGGGGTCACCGGCACGGCCTTGTTCTGCAAGCCGGACGACTACTTCGCGCAGGCCTGGCGCCGGGAGCCCGGGGGCGGGCCGATCCTGCTCAACCTCATCCACGAAGTGCACAGCCTTCGGATGCTCTGCGGCGAGATCGTCGCGGTCGAGGCGGTGACGGCCAACCAGGCTCGGGGCTTCGCAGTCGAGGACACTGCGGCGATCATCCTCGTCTTCGCCTCAGGAGCTCTGGGCACCTTCCTGTTGTCGGACTCGGCCGGGTCGGGCCGCTCGTGGGAGCAGACCTCGGGGGAGAACCCGCACTATGCGAGCTACCCCGACGAGGACTGCTATCACGTCGCCGGCACGCTCGGCTCCCTGTCGGTGCCGACGATGCGGGTCAGCCGCATTGCCGACCCCGTGGCCCGCTCGTGGTTCGAGCCCATGGAGCGTTCCACGCTCGAGGTCGTCCCTGCGGACCCCCTCGCCCTGCAGCTGGAGCACTTCGGTGCCGTGGTGCGCGGTGAGGTGGAGCCGCTGTGCACCCTGCGCGACGGGGTGATGAACGTGCGGATCGTCGAGGCGATCCACGAGTCCGCGGCGACCGGAAGGCGGATCGAGCTCGGCCTTGTGCCCTGAGGGAGCCCTGCGCCCTGAGGGAGCCCCGCGCCCTGAGGGACCCCCCGAGCGAAGGGAGGTTTCGCGGCCACCCGGCCGGGCGAACCGAAACCGCCCGGGCAACTAACTCCCGGTGGCCAGCTGACAAGGGGCGCCGCCACTTCCTGAGAGTGTGCACCTGTCGGCGGTGCAGACTCTCAGACAGCCGACACCTCCGGTCCCGGTCGAGAGCTGTCCGGTTTGCCGGCTCATCCGATTGAGATAGCCGTCCACGCGCGAGGGCGCACGACGGCGTCGGCGAGCACCTCCACGCCGGTGGGCAGCTCCTCGTGCGAGACCGGGGAGACGGTGAGAGCGGGCGCAGCGTCGCCGAGCCGCGCGGCGATCAGCCGGTGCCAGATGGCCAGCCGCACGGCATACCCCTCTCCGTCGCGCAGATAGGCACCGAGGCGCACGAGGCTCGTGAGGTCACCGCCGGTGGCCTGCGCGAGAGACCCGATCCGGTCGAGCACCGCCGCGGCCTGCGCCTCGAAGCTGCCCGCGACCGCGCGGCCCGACCCGTCGCGCGGCTCCTGCACGCCGAGGAAGACGAGGGTCGCCGCGCCCGACGTCCCGGCGGACACCGCAGCCGCGGTCGCGACCGGGCGGGATGCGCCACGCTCCGGTATGCCGCCCCGGTTCGCCTCCCGCGGGTCGGCGGGAGGCGGCGCCGCCGTGAGGACGACCTTCTCGCCGTAGGCCGGCACGGCGGCGACGAGACCGAGCTCGCCGTGAATGCGCGCGGCGAGGGCCTGGGCCGAGTCGGGCTCGCCGTGGACCACGAAGACCGTCCGGGGTGCCGGCCGCAGGTCGCGCAGCCAGTCGAGCAGGTCCGAGGCGTCGGCGTGCACGGAGAACTCGCGGTCGTGGACGATCTCCGCCCGCACCGGGACATAGGCGCCGTGGAACTTCAGTTGGGTGGCGCCCTCGAGCAGGGCACGCCCGCGAGTGCCAGCCCCCTGGAAGCCGGTGAGAACCACGCTGTTGCGCGGGTCCGGCAGCATCCGCTCGAGATGGTGGAGCACCCGCCCGCCCGAGGCCATGCCAGAGGACGTGACGACGATGTGCGGGGCGCGATGCCGGCCCTGGGTGAGCGCCATCGACTCCTCCGCCGAGCGGACCTCGTGGACGTTGTCCAGCCGCGCGAAGTCGTCTAAGTCGAGGTCGGGGCGCAGCTCGTCGTAGGCCCGGCGATAGACCTCGAGCGCGGCGCTGGCCATGGGCGAGTTGACGTAGATCGGCACGGTGGGGATCCGCCCGTCCTGGCGCAACTGGGCGAGCACCCGCAGGACGACCTCGGTCCGGTCGATGGCGAAGGCGGGTACGAGCACCGAACCGTCGCGGGCCACCGTGCGCCGGATGACGTCGGCGAGATCCTCGTGCGGCAGGTTGACCGGTTCCGGGTGCTCGCGGTCGCCATAGGTCGACTCGACGAGCACGTATGCCGCGCCCGACGGGGTGTCCCGTGGGCGCAGGACCGGATGGTCGTGGCGGCCGAGGTCGCCGGAGAAGAGGACCGAGGTGCTCGGCGTGGTGAGGGTGACCGAGGCCGAGCCGAGGATGTGGCCGGCCCGGGTGAACCGCAGGCCGAGCCCGTCACCGAGGTCGGCGTCGGCGTCGTACCGGACCTCGGTGAGCAATGGCAGGCTGCGTTCGACGTCCTCAGCGGTGTAGATCGGCAGCGGCGGGTCGTGTCGTGACCAGCCGCCCTCGGCCGCGTCTTGAGCCTCGCGCTCGGCGAGGAAACCCGCGTCCCGCAACACGATTGTCGCGAGCTGCTTGGTCCCCTCGGTGCACCAGACCGGTCCGGAGAAGCCGCCCCGGACGAGCGCGGGGAGGAAGCCGCAGTGGTCCATGTGCGCGTGGGTGAGCACCACGTCGGAGAGTTCGGCGGGCGGGACGGGGAAGGGGTCCCAGTTGCGTCGGCGCCACTGCTTCTCGCCCTGGAACATCCCCGCGTCGACAAGGATCCGCCGGTCACCCACGGTGACGAGGGTCTTGGAGCCGGTGACCGTGCCCACCGCGCCGAGGAAGGTGAGCGACTCGGGAGTCCCCATACCTCGACCCTATGCCGCCGTCACGGCGTGGGGTGGACCTGGCGGCCGCAGAGGAAGGTGGCGGCGACCGGCATCCGGCGCAGGTGGGCCGCTGCCTGCTCGGTCGAGTCGGCCGCGGCGAGCGGGTCGGCGTCGAGCAGGACGAGGTCGGCCCGGCTGCCCGGTCCGATCGTCGGCTGGCCGTCCGTGCTTGCGGCGAGGGCCTCGGCCGCGGTGATCCCCTCGGCCGGGGTCCAGGGCGGTCGTTCGTCGGCGCTGCGGTGGACGGCGGCGGCCATCGCGAGCCACGGATCGAGCGGTGAGATCGGCGCGTCGGAACCCAGCCGCAGGGCCACTCCGGCGTCGAGCATCGAGCGGAAGGGATAGCAGCGCTCCTGCCGGTCCGGCCAGCAGGATGCCGCGACGTCGCGGTCGTCGAGCAGGTGCGCCGGCTGCACGCTCGCCGAGATGCCCAGCGCGGCCATCCGCGCGACGTCCGCGTGCGTGACGAGCTGGGCGTGCTCGATCCCGCCGACCGCGCCCGTCGCAGCGAAGGTGTCGAGCGCCTGCCCGATCGCGGCGTCGCCGATCGCGTGGATCGCGATGCGCAGGCCCCCTGCGCGGGCGCGCGTGAATGCCTCGCGCAACTCGCCTTCGGTGAAGTTCGGCCATCCGCAAGGGTTCTCGCCACCGTGGCTGCCGGCATAGGGCTCGTGACACCAGGCGCTGCGGGTGTTGAGCGAGCCGTCGGAAATGATCTTCAGGGGGCCCATCTGCACGAGTCCGCCACTGTCGCAGAGGTCGTCGCCGGAGCGCAGGCCCTCGGCGAGCACCGCGTCGAGACCGTCGAGGTAGGTCGCCTGGCGGACCCGCAGGCTCGTCACCCCGGCCGCCCAGCGCTCCCGCCACCGCCCGATCTCCGGGCCGAACTCCATGTCACCGACGCCGACGATCCCGAGCGCGCTGGCGCGCTGCACGGCATACCGGTATGCCGTCTCGCGCGCCCCGGGTGCGGTGGGCAGGGTCGAGAGGCGGGCGAAGACCGGGTACCAGTCGTTCTCGACGACCGGGCCGTCGGTCGGCGGCAGACCCATGAGGCGCAGGGCTGCGGAGTCGAGCCAGCCGTGGTGTCCGTCGCCGCTCACGAGGATGACCGGGCGGTCGCCGCTCACGGCGTCGAGTGCGGCCACCGTGGGCGCCGTCGTCCACAGCGCCGAGCGGTGTCCGAAGCCGACGACGACGCTGCGGTCGTCGGTCGGCAGCCTCCCGAGATGCGCGGCGAGCCGGTCGAGCACGTCCTGTGGGCTCGCGGTGCCGGACATGTCGACCCGGGCGAGCGTGTCGGCCCACTGGGCGAGGTGGACGTGATGGTCCCACAGGCCGGGGATCGCCCAGCGGCCCTCCGCCTCGTGCACCTGCTCGTCGGGAACGGGACGCAATCGGGCGGCGACCTCGGTCACCACGCCCGCTCGGACTCGCAGGTCCACCAGCTCACGAGGCGCCGCCACCGCCCCCACCGGGACGATGCGCACCGAGCGCAGCAGGAGGGGCGGGACAAGCGACTCGGGCGGCGTCATCGGGCACCTCCTGAGGCGACTTCGCGGATTCCGGCTCGTTGCGGGGTGATGCGCACGCTACCGGCCCTGCGGGGGCGGCATGATAGGCGCATCCGCCCAAGGAGGACCCATGCGCTCCAGCAGCTCGACGATGCCCGCCGCCGACGGGACGCCCATCCACGTCTACGAGTGGCTGCCCGACGGCACCACCAAGGCGGTCGTCCAGGTCTCCCACGGGATGGCCGAGCACGCCGCCCGCTATGCGCGGGTCGCGCAGCGGCTCACCGACGCCGGGTATGCCGTGTACGCGGACGATCACCGTGGCCACGGGCAGACCGCGGGGAGCCTCGAGGCCACCGGCTTCCTCGCCGAGCGCGACGGCTTCGAGACGGTCGTGGGCGACCTGCTCACCCTCACCCATCGGATCAAGGCCGCCCATCCCGGCCTGCCGGTCTTCCTCTTCGGGCACAGCTGGGGGTCGATGCTCGCGCGCGGCTTCGCCATCGAACACGGCGAGGAGATCGCCGGGCTCGCCCTCTCCGGGACCGGCGGCGACCCGGGGATGCTCGGCAAGGTCGGGTCGGTGGTCGCCGCCGTCGAGGGCAGGATCCGTGGTCGGCACGCCCGCAGCAAGCTGCTCGACTCGATGAGCTTCGGCTCGTTCAACAAGGCGTTCGCGCCCAACCGCACCGGTTTCGACTGGCTCTCCCGGGACGACGCCGAGGTCGACGCCTACATCGCCGACCCCTACTGCGGATTCGTTTGCACGACGGGCTTCTTCAGTGACTTGCTGCACGGCATCCGGTTGATCAACGACCCTGCGCAGGTGGCGCGCGTGCGCGTGGACCTGCCCGTGCTGCTCTTCTCCGGTGCCCTCGACCCCGTGGGGGGCAAGGGCGCCGGGGTGCACGAGGTGGCCGAACAGTTCCGCACGGCTGGCCTGCGCGACGTCTCCGTGCACCTCTATCCCGAGGCGCGCCACGAGATCCTCAACGAGACCAACCGCGACGAGGTCACCGACGACCTCGTTGCCTGGCTCGACGAGCACGTCTCCCCGACCGCGGCCTGAGCGGGTCGCGCGCGTGCTCCGACTGCCCGACAGCTGGGTGTGGGACTCCTGGTATGCCGCCGAGCCCGCCGGTGACGGCGGCGTGCGTCACCACGCCTTCTACCTGCGGGCCTCCCGCGGCCTGCGCGACCCCGAGCGTCGACACCGTCATCCCTTCGTGGGGCACGCCGTCTCGGGCGACCTGCAGACATGGGAGGTGCTGCCCGACGCGCTCGCGATCTCCGAGCCGCCGGCCTTCGACGACTGGACGACGTGGACCGGCAGCGTCGCCCGGGATGACGACGGGCGCTGGTGGATGGCCTACACGGGCTCGAGCCATGCCGACGAGGGACTCGTCCAGCGGATCGGTTTCGCCGTCTCGGCCGACCTGCTCGTGTGGGACAAGGCCGACCCGTCCTCGGTCATCGAGGCCGACCCCCGGTGGTACGAGAAGCGGGGCGACACCGAGTGGCCGGACGAGGCCTGGCGGGACCCCTTCCTCCTCCGCGACGAGGACGGCTGGCACCTGCTCGTCACGGCGCGCGCAAACGAAGGGCCGGTCCTCGGGCGCGGCGTGGTCGGTCACGTGACCTCCCCCGACCTGCGCGAGTGGACCGTCCAGCCGCCGATCACGCTGCCCGACAACGGCTTCGGACAGCTCGAGGTCGTCCAGGTCGAGATCGTCGACGGGGTGCCGACGATGGTCTTCTGCTGCATGGCTGCCCAACTCGACGAGGTCGGTCTGGCCCGGCACGGCACGGGTGGCGTCTTCAGCGTGACCGGCGATTCGCTGCTCGGCCCCTATGACATCGCAAGCGCCCGCCGCTTCCCCCACGACAGCCTGTATGCCGCGCGCCTCGTCCGCCTCGAATCAGGTTGGCAGCTCATCGGATTCGACCTCGGCACCGAGGAAGCCTTTGCGGGAGAGCTCGTCGACCCGATCCCGGTGACGTGCCGCCCCGGCGTCGGGTTGGTTCGAGCGGACGTCAGTCACCCCACTCGATCTTGACGATGCCCGGGTCTTTGCTGTTGTAGGCGACGGTGTGCTGGAGCTTGTCGGACTTCCAGATACCGAGGGAGTAGCGGTCCCCCGTCCGGTCCGTGAAGTAGAGGTTGAGCCAGCCGGAGCCGAACCCTCGTGGACCCTCGGCGACGACCGAGATGACGTAGTCGTAGATGATCCCCGACTGCTTCGCGAGTTTGATGCTATAGACCTTGGCGTTGCTGTTGCCGACGATGAATCCGCTGAGGTCGGTGTTGCCGTTCATCGAGACCGACGCTCCAGGCTGCAGACAGCCGACCTCCGCCAGACTCACGCCGTGGGTCTTGCCGGCGTCGGCGGTGCTGAACGGGGCAGTGCCTGCGGGCGGCACCCAACTGGAGGACTGGTCTACCGAGACCGTGCCCATGGTCGGCATGAGATAGGACCCGCCGCCGAAGGCCCAGGTGACCGTGGAGTTGAACACCAGGTCGGACCGGCACAGATCCCACAGTTCGCCGCCGACGGCGTGCCAGTCCCGCAGCGAGATCATGGCGCCCTTGCTCGCCACCTGCGTGGGGAACTGGGCGAGGATGGCGTCGAGGGTGATCTTGCTGCCGCCGGTCGCGAGGATGTCGGCGATCGACTTCTGCGAGAGCTGCGCCGCCTCGCTCGCGAGCCCCGCTCCCACCCCTCCGTTGAGCATCGTGTCGTCGCCCCAGACGACGAAGTCCGACTGCCGCGCAGAGCCCACCGTGACCGAACGTCCGTTGAGCACGTCGTGCAGCTGGTTGGTGACGATCTGGACGACCGGGCTGTCGAGCATGGCGAGATAGGCCTGATATGCCTGGTCCAGGCTGAGACCGGCCGCCGCGATCACGCCCGAGTTCGCCCGGCGTTCGGCGACGGTCGGGAGTTCCTCGGTCGTCTGCGGGTCGTTGCTGATCCCGGTGTAGTCCGGGTCGTAGAGGGTCCAGTTCGTGAGGCCGGGCTGGTTGGCCACGGTGAGGGTGTGGAAGGTGTCCCAGTCGTAGACCGGCAACGAGGTCGACGCCGCCCACTCGAGGAACCACTGCATGACGAGGGTCTTGTTCACCAGGTGACCCGCCGCGAACGAGTCCTGGAGGAAGTGATCGGCATAGCCGTGGGCCAGCCAGGCCAGGCGGGTCGTCTCGGGATCGCGCGAGTGGTAGGCACGGAGCGCGGTGGCCGCGGCGACGGCATACGAGGCGCGCCAGCGCGCCCACGTGTAGGGGGCGAAGTGGCAGGCGTTGCGAGCGAGGGAGCCCTGGTAGTGGTCCCGCCCCGAGGGCCCGAGGCCTCTGGTGAGGGCGTCGAGCTGGGCCGTCTCGAGGATCGCGTTCACCGAACCAGCGGACACGTTGAGTAGACCCGAGGAGAAGTCGGGGCCCTGTGCGGGTCGGGTCCGCAGGGCGTTGAGCTTCGTCCACCCCTGGTGCCGCACCATCTGGAGGATGGGCAGGAGGATCGCCTGCGGCAGCGAGTCGATCTCCTCCGGCGAGGTGAGGAAGTCGGCCATCGTGTTGAGCTCGCCGTAGGTGACCGCAAGTTGGCTGCCGGTGAGGGTGACCAGGCGGACGGGGAAGCCGGCCAGCTGGGAGACCCGGGCGGGATCGAGCGAGGTGGGATTGCACCCGAGGTAGTCGAGCAGGGCACACGCGCTCTCGAGACCGGAGTCACGGCCGGCCGTCGGCCCCTGACCCGCCACGAGGGCGTTGAGCAGGTTCGTCGGGGTATCGCCGAGCAGTCGGTGCTCGAACGAGTCATGGCCCTGCCAGCGGGCCGCCAGGCGCGCATCGTCGCGTCGCCGCACGGGTGATGGCCGGCCGATCGCAGCGTGGCGACCGACGAGGTCGGCCTCGGCTTCGAGCGCCCCGGGGGAGTCGTCGCGCCGGATCCACCGGGCGCCCTCTGTCTGCTGGAGCACGTGGACCAGTTCGTGCGCAAGGACGCGACGCCGGGCGGCATACGGGAGGAGCGCGAACCGTGGGCCGTCGACGACGACGGTGCGCCCGCGAGTCGCAGCAAGCAGGCCGTGCTGCCGAAGTCGGGCGGAGGCGGCGGGGCCGACCACCCAACGAAGCCCCGAGAGCTCGATCCCGAGAACGGATGCGAGGTCGCCGGCCACGTCACTCACCCCACTCGATCTTCACGATTGCGGGATCGGCGCTGTTGTAGGCAACCGTGTGCTGGAGGCGCTCGGACTTCCAGATGCCCAGGGCATAGCGGTCACCGGTGCGGTCGGTGAAGTACAGCCGCAGCCAGCCCGAACCGAGCCCGTGCGGGCCTTCGGCCACGACCGTGACCACGTACTCGTAGAGAATCCCCGACTGCCGGTCGAGGTTGATCGTGTAGACCCGGGCATTGCTGTTGCCCACGAGGCACGCGCTCAGGTCGACGCTTCCGTTGATCTCCACCTGGTCGCCAGGCTCGAGCGCGCGGATTCCCGACTGCGCAACGCCGATGATCTGTCCGCAGGAATCGGTCGTGAACGGCACATTGGGCATGTCCGATTGTTCCGATACCGCCCATCTTGGGGTCAATAGACCATAGCGGCCATCCAGGGGTCATCGAGGACTAGCCCGCGCAGTTCCGCCCCGTCAGAGGATGCGCCGGACGGCGTCCATCGCGCCGCGCAGGTAGCGCTCGACCACCTGGAGTTCCTCCGCGCTGAAGCTCGCGTCGACCTCGGCGAGGGCGGCGAACATCGGGACGAGGTAACCGAGGACCTCCTCCCGGGCCGAGTCGGTCATCGACACCTCGGTGCGTCTGCCGTCGGTGGTGTGCGCCCGGCGCTCGGCATGCCCGCGCGCCTCGAGCCGGTCGACGATCCCGGTGGCCGCCGCGGTGGTGACCCCCAGCTTGCGAGCGAGTTCGGCGGGGCCGACCGGGCGGGCGAGCAGCAGCTCCAGCGCCCGCAAGTCGGTGTGTCCGAGGTCGGCGCGGCGGGCGACGGCCGGGCCGGCCCGCTCGGAGAGGATGAGCAGTTCCCGGAGCGCGGCCAAGGTCGGCGTCTGGCGCCATTCGCGCATGAACGCCGAGGACGGCGTCGTGGCCGCCGGCTGGGTTGACGTCGAGTCATTCACTAGGTTAGTAATCTACTTAGCTATCTCGTCCAACACCAGACTAGCGGAGCCGCCCATGTCCGGACTGTCGCAGCTACCCGCCCTGCTACTCCAGCGGCGCCGGGCGTGGCTGGTCGCCCTGCTCTTCGTCCTGCTCGCCGGCGGGGTGATCGGCGGGGTCAAGGAGGCGACGAAGCCGACCTCAGCCACCGGATCGCTGCCCCGGGGAGCGGACTCGACCCGGGTCGTCGAACTCCTGGAGACCTTCCCCCAACAGGAGGGATCGAGCGCGGTCGTCCTGTTCACCGCGGACGCCGGCACGCTGGCGCCCGATGCACTCACCCAGCTGCGAGCCGTCCCGGCACTGGCCAAAGGAGCTCCGCTCACCGTGAGCCAGGACGGCACCGCCGCCCTCGCCGTCGTGGCCATCCCGGCCACCGGCAATGCCCAGATCTCCGCCGCGGTCAAGGACCTTCGAGCCCAGGTACGAGCCGCCGCCCCGGCCGGGGTCACCGCCCAGGTCACCGGGCCGGCGGCGGTCCAAGCCGACCTCGGTGCCGTCTTCGAGGGTGCCGACACCCGGCTGCTGCTCGCGACCGCCTCCGTCGTCGCGCTGCTGCTCCTCGTCACCTATCGCAGTCCGCTGCTCTGGCTCGTCCCGTTGCTCGTCGTGGGGATCGCCGACCGGCTCGCCGCCGTGCTCGCCACGCAGGTGCTCAAGGCCACCGGGCAAATCTGGGACGAGTCGACGGTCGGCATCCTCTCCGTGCTCGTCTTTGGCGCCGGGACCGACTACGCGCTCTTGCTCATCTCCCGCTACCGCGACGAATTGCGTCGCGAACCGGACCGGTATGCCGCGATGCGTGCGGCGCTGCGGCATACCGGCGAAGCCGTCCTGCTCAGCGCGACCACCGTCGTCCTCGGCGTGCTCACCCTGCTGCTCTCGCTCCTGCCCGGCACCCGGGCCCTGGGCCTGGCGAGTGCCGTGGGGATCGTCGTGGCCGCCGGCTACGCCCTGCTCGTCCTGCCGGCCGTGCTCGTGCTCTTCGGACGGTGGATCTTCTGGCCGATCGTGCCCCGCGTCGGCCAGGTGGCGAGCGCCGACTCGCGGTCCTTCTGGCGCCGCGTGGGCGACCTCGTGGCCGCGCGACCCACGGCGTTCGTCGCCGGAACCCTCGTGCTGCTTGCGGTGCTCGCGAGCGGGCTCACCCAGGTGCGCACGGGCCTCGGCCCGACCGACCAGTTCCTCCAGAAGCCCGAGGCCATCGCGGCCTCCGAACGGCTCGCCCGGTCCTTCCCGGCCGGCAGCTCCGACCCGCTCGTCGTGCTCACGCCCGGCGACCCTGCGGCCGTGGTGTCCGCGGTCACCGCGCTTCCGGCGGTCTCCGGAGCCCGCCCCGGGGCCTCGTCCGGGGGACTCACCCAGGTGTCCGTCGTGCTGCGGCCCGAGCCGGGAAGCGATGCCGCCCGCCAGGCGGTGCGCGACGTGCGTGCGGCACTGGGCGGCATACCGGGTGCCCTCGTCGGCGGGACCGAGGCCAAGGGGGTCGATGCCGCCGACGCGGCCGGACGCGACCGCGCGGTGATCTTCCCGCTCATCCTCGGTCTCGTGCTGCTGTCGCTGCTCGTGCTGCTGCGCTCCGTGGTGGCGCCGGTCATCCTCGTGCTCACCGTGGTCGCCACCTACCTCGCGGCCTTGGGGGCCTCCTGGTGGATCTTCACCAAGGTCTTCGGCTTCGCCGCCCTCGACGTTTCCGCGCCGCTCTACACCTTCCTGTTCCTCGTGGCCCTCGGCGTCGACTACAACATCTTCCTCGTCACCCGCGCCCGCGAGGAGGCGGCCGAGCACGGGGCCAGGGCCGGCATGTTGCGGGCGCTGGCAGCGACCGGTGGGGTGATCACGAGCGCGGGGATCCTGCTCGCGGCCGTCTTCGCGGTGCTCGGGGTCCTGCCCCTCGTCGTGCTCGCGCAAATCGGTGTGATCATCTGCCTCGGGGTCCTGCTCGACACCCTGGTCGTGCGCACCGTCCTCGTGCCGGCGATCGCCATCCTGCTCGGCGACCGGTTCTGGTGGCCCCGGCGGGTCGCTGCGTCGGCCGGACCCGAGGCCTGAGGGTGCGCGTGCCCACGCCGAGGGGCCGGAGGTGACCGGGCCGACCGGCGAGCGGATCGCCGTCGTCGGTGCGGGCGTCGGCGGTCTCACCGCGGCATACGTCCTCTCGCGGGCGCATCGCGTGACACTCTGGGAGGCGCAGCCGCGGCTCGGCGGGCACGCGCACACCCACGAGCTCGACGGCGCCTCGGGGCCGCTGCGGGTGGACACCGGCTTCATCGTCCACAACGACCGCACGTACCCGCTCTTGCGTCGCCTGTTCGGCGAGTTGGGGATCCGGGCGCATCCCACCGAGATGTCGATGAGCGTGCGCGACGAGCGGTCGGGTCTCGAATATGCCGGCGGCCGTGGGCTATCCGGCTTCCTCGCCCGTCCCCGCCAGCTCGCCCGTGGGGACTACCGACGGATGCTGCTGGCCGTGCGGCGCTTCCACCGGCTCGCCCGGGACTTCCTCACCACCACCGACGACTCCGAGCCGACGAGCTTCGGCGAGTTCTGCGCGGCAGCCCGGTTCGGTCCCGACTTCATCCGGCTCTATGCCGTGCCGGTCGTCGCCTGCGTGTGGTCGACCGGCTCCGCCGAGGCACTCGACTACCCCGCGCGCCACGTGTTCCGCTTCCTCGACCACCACGTGATGCTCGAGCTGGGTAACTCCCCGCAGTGGTTCACGGTGGCCGGGGGATCGCACCGCTACGTCGAGGCCGTCGCCTCCCGGGTCGCCGAGGTCCGGGTCGGCCGGCTTCGCGACCGGCTACCTCGACGTCGCGCAGCTCACCCTCAGGAGGCCCTGATGTCCCGCACGCTGCACCGCACCGTCACGACGACCACCCCCGCCGACCGGGTCTTCGCCTATCTGGCCGACTTCCGCAACGCCGTCGAGTGGGACTCGGGCACGGTGTCGTGCACCCGGCTGAGCGGCGAGGGGGGACCTGGCAGCGTCTATCGCAACGTCTCCCGCTTCGCCGGCCGCGAGGTCTCGCTCGACTACACCGTGCTCACCCGCAGCGCTCCCGTGCTCGTCTTCGAAGGGCGCAACGCGACGGTCCTCGGCCGCGACACGATCACCATCACCGAGCACGGCGAGGGCGCCCGCGTCGACTACCTCGCCGAGTTCACCTTCTCCGGCGTGGCTCGCTGGCTCGGCCCCCTGGTGCAGCCCCTGCTCGAGCGGCTCGGCGACCAGACGGCTGCGCAACTCACTCGCGCCCTCGACGCGCTGTGAGCGGGCCGACGAGGATGGCGCGATGACCTCGGTCCTGTGGCTGCGGCGTGACCTGCGCGCCGCCGACCACCCCGCCGGCTGGGAGGCGCTGCGGGCAGCGGCGGGGAACGCCGCGACGGGCGAGGTGGTCGTCCTGTTCGTCGTCGATCCGGCGCTGTGGGAGGGGGCCGGTCCGGTGCGTCGGGGATGGCTCGCCCGCACCCTGCGGGAGGTCTCCGAAGAGTCCTTCGCCGGGCGGCTCGTTCTGCGCCACGGAGATCCGGGCGACGTGGTGCCGCGCCTCACTCGTGAGGTGTCGGCCGACAGCGTCCACATCTCCCGCGAGACCACTCCCGCGGGCCGCCGCCGCGACGGGGCGGTCGCCGAGATCCTTGCCGCGCAGGGATGTTCGCTGGTCGAGACTGGCACCACCTATGCCGTCGGCCCCGGTTCCGTGACGACGGGCGCCGGGACCCCCTATCAGGTCTTCACCCCGTTTCTCCGGGCCTGGCAGGGGCACGGCTGGCCGGCCCCGGCACCCGTGCTGCCGCCCGCCGAGGAATGGGCGGCGGCCCTGCCCAGTGATCCCTCGGCCGCGGCCGCGGTCGACCGAGCGGTGCGCGAGGCACCCGAGGGGTTGTTGCCGAAGGCGGGGGAGGGGGCCGCGCACGCTCACTGGGCGTCCTTCCGCGACGGCGCCCTCGCGGCATACGCGCGCGACCGGGACCGGCCCGATCGCGACGGCACCTCCGGTGTCTCGCCCCATCTCAAGCTCGGTGTGTTGCACCCGCGCACGCTCCTGCACGACCTGCGCGGGCGCACCGACGAGGGGGCCCGGACCTTCGTTCGCGAGCTCGCCTGGCGCGAGTTCTACGCCGACGTGCTCTGGCACCAGCCCGCGAGCGCCTGGCGCGACCTGCGCCCTGCCCTACGCGGGCTGGCCTATGACCCGCCGGGCGAACTCGTCGCGGCGTGGCGCGAGGGCCGCACGGGCTTCCCGATCGTCGACGCGGGCATGCGCCAACTGGCCGCGACCGGGTGGATGCACAACCGGGTCCGGATGATCACCGCGAGCTTCCTCACCAAGGACCTGCACACGTGGTGGCCGGTCGGGGCGCGGCACTTCCTGGATCGCCTGGTCGACGGCGACCTCGCGTCCAACAGCCACGGCTGGCAGTGGGTCGCGGGCACCGGCACCGACGCCGCCCCCTACTTCCGTGTCTTCAATCCCGTCTCGCAGGGGCTGCGCTTCGACCCCCACGGAGACTACGTGCGCCGCTGGGTGCCCGAACTCGCGCACCTGCCGGGGCCCCTGGCCCACGAGCCGTGGCGGACTCCCACCGGCCTCGCATACGGCTATCCGCCGCGCATCGTCGACCACGACGAGCAGCGCCGCGAGGCGCTCGCCCGGTATGCCGCTGCCCGCACCGACCCGACCGTAGGGACTGCCCCATGACCGCTCCATCCGTCCCCACCGGGCCGCAGGGCCTCGGGGACCGCCTCGCCCGCGGGATCGACACCGTGCTCGACCGGACCGTCGTGCTCGGCTACACCGCCGCCGGGCACGCGATCCGTCGGCGACTGCCGACCTGGCCCGACGACCCACTTCCAGGAGCCCTCGAGGGCCGGCATGTCGTCGTCACCGGTGCCTCCTCGGGCCTGGGCCTGCGCACCGCCGTGGACCTGGCCGGGCTCGGGGCGCACGTGCACCTGCTCGTCCGCGACCCCGCCCGGGCGGTGCCGGTGGAGGCGGCCATCGACGCGACCGACCGGGGCGGGCACCGCACCTGGCGCTGCGACCTGGCCGACGCGCAGTCGATCCGCGACTGCGCCGATCGCCTGGTCGCGCAGGTGCCAGCCCTGCACGCCGTCGTCCACAACGCCGGCATTCTTCCGGCGACCCGGCAGACCGACGCCGCAGGGCACGAGCTCACCATGGCGGTGCATGTGCTCGGCCCGATCCTGCTCACGCAGCGGCTGCTACCGGCGCTCGCCGGCCACGACGCGCGCGTGGTCTTCGTGACCTCCGGGGGCATGTACACCCAGGCCTTGGAGCTCGACGACCTCGACTACCACGAGGAGCCCTTTCGGGGGGCCGTCGCCTATGCCCGGAGCAAGCGGGCTCAGGTGGAGTTGCTCCCGATCCTCCAGCGACGCTGGGCGGGAGCCGATCTCGCGGTCTACGCGACTCACCCCGGCTGGGCGCAGAGCCCCGGAGTCACCAGCTCGCTGCCGCTCTTCGCGCGGATCACCGGTCCGGTCCTGCGCCGGGGGGACGCGGGAGTGGACACGACGACCTGGCTCGTGGCCGCACAGCCCCGCCCGGAGGGTGGTCGCCTCTGGCACGACCGGCGCGTGCGCCCGACGAACTACCTAACCCGCACCAGGACCACCACTGCCGACCGTGAGCGGCTCTGGGACTGGGTCAGCGGCGAGCTGGCCGGCTGACGCACTGGGTGAGCGCCGCCGGCGCAACCGCTGCTTCGCGCTCTCCGCGAGGTGGTAGAGCACCGGCACGAGCACGAGGGTGAGGACCGTCGAGGAGACGAGACCGCCGATGACGACGATCGCCAGCGGCTTGGAGATGAAGATCCCGCCGCCGGTGACTCCCAGCCCCATCGGGAGCAAGGCGAAGATCGTCGCGAGCGCGGTCATGACGATCGGGCGCAGTCGCAGCCGGGCACCGTCGAGGACGGACTCGGTCACACCGGCTCCGCCCTCGCGCACCTGGTTGATGAGGTCGATGAGGACGATCGCGTTGGTGACGACGATGCCGATGAGCATGAGCAACCCGATCATCGCGGGAATGCCCAGGGGGGTGCCGGTGAGCAGGAGCAGCCCCAGTGCGCCGGTCGCCGCGAAGGGCACCGAGACGAGCAGGATGAGCGGTTGCAGGAGGGAGCGGAAGGTCGCGACCATGACGAGGTAGACGATGGCGATGGCGACGAGCATCGCGAGGCCGAGCTGGGCGAAGGATTCCCGCTGGGCCTGGGACACTCCGGCCAGCCGGACGCTCACGCCGTCGGGCAGGGTGAGCGCTGCGAGCTTGGCCGTGACCGTGGCCGTCACACCGCCGACATCACCGGCGGCGGGCGTGCCGGTCACGGTGGCGGCGCGCACGCCGTCGACCCGCCCGATCGAGGCGGGCGACGAGATCTCGCGCACGTCGGCGACGTCGTCGAGCAGGACCGCGGCGGCCTTGGTCGTCTGGGCGTCCTTGGCCGCCTGGGTGATCGAGCTCGACGTGGCACGTGCGGCGAGCGTCTTGGCCCGAGAGTCCAACGCCTTGCGCAGGCTCGTGTCGGCCGCCGTGACCTGCGCCTGGGCCGTCGCGAGTGACTTCTCGAGTTGGGCGATCTGGGCCTGCAGCGTGCTGAGCGGACTCGTGGGCGGCGTGGGGATGGGAGTGCCGGGGGGCAACGCGAGCAGGGCTGCGAGCTGCTTCTTGAGCGCGTCGAGCTGGGTGACGAGCGCGTCGACGCCCTGCTGGGCCTTTGCCCGCCCGTCGCGGATCGACGCGATCTGCTCGGCGAGTGCCGCGTCCTGGTCGGCCTGGGCCTGGGCCTGGACGGCCTTCTGCCGGTCCTCGACCGCCGTGGCGGCCGTCTTGCGGGCGTCGACCGTCTGCTTGGCCGTCACCGGCAGCGGCAGGGCCCGCAGGTCGGCCACGGTGGTGACCGGGGTCCGCGAGCGCAGGACGACGTCGAGGGTGGTGTCGCCGATCGTCACCGTGCCCACCTTGCTCCCACGGACCGCCTGGGCGACCGCCTGACCGACCCCCGCCTGGGTCATCCCGTTACGCGCGGCGGCGGCCGCGTCGACGTCGACGGTGAGCATCGGCTTGGCGTTCGTGAGGTCCGTGCGCACGTTGCGCATCCCCGGCACGGTCGCGAGCATCGCCGCGACGGCATCGCTGCCGGCCTGGAGGGCCTGCGCGTCGGGGCTCTCGACGACGATGGCCACATCGCTGTTCTGCTGGGTCGAGACGATCTCGACCGTGCCGACCCCCGTGAGTCCGGCGAACGCGGTGCGCAGCCGGTCGGAGACGACCGCGCCGTCGGCGCCCGAGTCGAGGGTGACCGAGATCGAGGCCTGGTTGGGGCCCGAGACCGACCCGAAGAGGGCCCGTGACGGGTCACCGCCCACGGTCGTCGTGAAGCTCGCGACCGCAGGGTCGCGCCCGAGGACTCCCTCGAGCTGGGCGGCCGCCACGTCGGTCTGGCCGAGCGCCGTGCCGGCGGGCAGTTCCTGGGTCACCCGCAGGGTCGTCGCCCCGGCCGATCCGAGGAAGTCGGTCTTGATCCGAGGTGCGAGGGCGAGGGTGCCGGCGAAGACGACGAAGGCGAGACCGATGGTGACGAGTCGGTGGCCGAGCGCCCACCGCAGGACGGGAAGGTAGCTGCGTTGCAGCCCCGTGACGGGGGAGGCGGACGGCATACCCGCGTATGCCGCGTATGCCGTGCCAGCCGCCTCGCTGCCGTTCTCGGCTCCTGCCTCGGGCAGCGCCTCCCCGCGGACCCCGCGGCGACGCATGAACCACGAGGCGAGGACCGGCACCACGGTGAGGGCGACGAACAGGGACGCGAGAAGCGACACGGTGACGGTCACGGCGAACGGCCGGAACAGCTGCCCCGTCTGACCCGACACGAGGCCGATGGGGAGGAACACGGCGACCGTCGTGAGGGTCGAGGACGTCACGGCTCCGGCCACCTCACGGACGGCCCGGACGATCGAGGCCGGCCCGAACTCGCCCAGGCCCTGATGGCGCTTGATGTTCTCGATGACGACGATCGAGTCGTCGACGACGCGGCCGATCGCGACGGTGAGTGCACCGAGGGTGAGGATGTTGAGGGTATAGCCGCCGATCCACAGCCCGATGAAGGCGATGAGCAGGGAGAGCGGGATGGACAGCGCGGTGATGAGCGTCGAGCGCACCGAGCGCAGGAACAGGAGGATGACGAGGACGGCGAAGACCAGGCCGAGCAGCCCCTCGACCGACAGGTCGTGGACGGAGTCCTCGATGTAGGGCGCCTGGTCGAAGACGGTCGACATCGTCGCCCCGCCGCCGACCCGTGCGATGAGGCCGGGCAACTCGGCGCGCACCGCCTGGGACACCGACACGGTGTTGCCGGCTGCGGTCTTCACCACGGAGATCGTGAGCGAGGGCTTGCCGTTGGACCGCGAGATCGTCGTCGTGTCGACCGGTGCCTCGGCCACGTCGGCGACGTCGCGCAACGCCACCGGGCCGTCGGTGGCCTGGACCTGGATCGCGGCGATGTCCTCGACCCCGGCGAGGGTGTGGCCGACCTGGACGTCGAGGGTCGACCCGCCCTGGGGGATCGACCCTGCGGGCACCGCGATTCCGTTGGCGGCGAAGACCTGCGGCAGCGTCGAGGGCTCGACGCCGAGGCGGTCGACGTCGGCGGGCCGCAGGGTGACGAGCACCTGGCGGGTCTCCTCGCCCGCCACCGCGACGTCGCGGACCCCAGGGATGGTCTTGAGCTTCGCGACGACGACGTCCTTGAGCTTGCGCGAGAGGGTGGCCTTGTCCTCGGGGCTCGCCACCGCCACGACGGTGATGGGGACGTCGTCGAACCGACCGGCGACGACACGGGGCGACACGTCGGCGGGGAGGGTCGAGCGGGCCGACTCGACCGCCGACCGGACGTCCGAGATGACCTTCTCGGAGTCGGTGCCGAAGTCCCATTCCACCCGGATGGTGCTGATCCCGCTCGCGCTGCGGGACGTCACTCGGCTCACTCCGGCGACCGCCTTGACGGCCGTCTCCAGGGGCTTGCTCACCGCGCGCTCGACGACCTCGGGGGAGGCCCCCGGCTCGATCGCGATGACGGTCGCCGCGGGGGTGTCGATCGCGGGGATGAGCTCCTGCTTGAGCGATCGCATGGCCGCCAGGCCGAGCCCGACGAGGATGAGGCAGACGAGCAGCACCACCGTGCGGTTGGCGAGGCTCAACTTGGCAAGGCGGGTCACGGGGGCCAGCCTAGGTGGTGGCACCCAGGACCCCGACGCGAGTGTCGACAACCCGCCGGACCGCCTGCCGGACCGGACGGCATACGCTCTCTCGGGTGAGCGAACGGACGTGGGTGCACAACGGGCTGGGTGGCCCCCGAGCAGGCTCGCCGCCGCGGCTGCCCGGCGCGGTGCGCCGCACGACGAGCCTCGATCTGCACCGCCCGGACGGGCCTGACGGGCCGCTGGCCATCCACGGCCGGGCACGGGACGTGCGCACCGGTGCGGACGGCGCTTTCTCGGTCGTCGACCACGCCCTGCTCGCCCTCACCGTGCAGGACGGGACCGTGACCGCCTTGCGGTGCCATCCTGCTCGACCCTCTGCCCAGCGGCTCGTCGGGCGGGCGGCCCTCGTCGGTTGGCGCTCGGCACTCTGGCGCGAGGTGCGCGAGGACGTCGCCACGGGGTCGGCCCTGCACCTACTCCTCGACGACCTGCCTGGAGCGATGGTCGTCGGCGGGTTCACCCGGAGGCGGGCGCTCGCCGCGGCCGGCGAACCGGTGCCCCAACCGGGGCGGCGGCTCGACGTCTGCATGGGCTGGGCCGTCGACTCGCAGGCGGCCCGGGTGCTCGCGGCAAGCGGTTCCCTGCCGCCCCCGGTTACTCCGGAGGCGCCGGACCTCGTGGCCGCGGACGATCCGCGCGGCTGGCACACGCTCGGGGCGCTGGGCCCGTGGGGGATGTCCCGCCGACGTCGGGTCGACGCCCGCGACGAGGGGGACCACGTCCAGGTCGACGCGATGTTTCGCGACTCCTTCCTCGACGTCGCGGGACAGGAGCGGGTGCTCCACGAATACGGCGTGCGGGTGACCCTCGACCCGCACGAACACCGCGTGCACACGGTCGAGGCCGACCCCCGGGTGCTCCCGCACCTCGAGTGCCCGGCCGCGGGTGCATCGGCGGCCCGCCTCGTCGGTATGCCGTGTGCGGACCTGCGCGACCTCGTCTCGCTCACGCTGTTCGGCCCCTCGACCTGCACCCACCTCAACGACCTCATGCGCTCGCTGGCCGACGTGCCGGCCCTGCTCGGGCGGACCGGCGGGGGATCGACGCCCTGAGCGGACCGCTGGCCGCCGCCATGCAACCGGAGGGCTCGCGCCTGCGTCGGACCTGCATGGAGCCCGTCACTCGTCGCGACCTCTTGCGCAACGGCGCCCTGCTCGCCGCGGCCCTGCCCGCCCTGGCCGGGATCTCGGCCTGCGGGAGATGGCCGGCGCCCTCGACGCCGGATGACCCGGCCGAACGAGGGACGTGGATCCCGCCGGAGCACGTTGCCATGTCGTCCGCGGCCCGGATCGCCCCTCCGCCCGGCGCCCTCATGCCGGCGGTCGACGCCCTCACCGACTTCACCGAGCGCTCCGCGGCCGCACTCCTGCGCGCCCAGGACGGCAATGTCGTCGCATCCCCCCTCTCGATCGCCTACGCGCTCGCGATGACGGCCAACGGTGCGCGGGGGCGGACCCAGGAGGAGATGCTCACGGTGCTCGGTCGGCTCCCGCTCGCTGACCTCGACGCGGGCTTCGGGGCGATCACCGACCTGCTCGTCGCGCGCGCGGGCAGCAGGACCAAGTCCGACGGCAATCGCGCCGACATCGTCCTGTCCGTCGCGAACTCGCTGTGGGGAGAGCGCAGCATCAGGTGGGAGGCGCCCTTCCTCGACGTGCTCGCCGCCTGGTTCGGGGCCGGGATGCACGTCTTCGGCGGCGACGTGCTCGCGCCCGGCTACGTCCCCGACGGGCGGCGGGCGCGCGCGCCGATCAACGCCTGGGTCTCGGAGCAGACCGAGGGCGCGATCCCCGAACTCGTCCAGGAGGGGGCGCTCCGGGCAGACACCCGGCTCGTCCTGGTCAACGCCGTGCACCTCAAGGCGCCCTGGGAGCAGCCCTTCACCCCGGCCTCGACGGCGGCGGCCCCGTTCGTCACCCCGGCCGGCCGGGTCGTCCAGGCGCAGACCATGGCCCAGGAGCTCACGACGGCCTCGATGGCCACGGGTGACGGCTGGAGCGCGCTCTCGCTTCCCTATGCCGGGCGCGAGTTGGCGATGACCATCGTGCTCACCCGAGCCACCGACGCCGCGGGCCAGGCGACCTGGTTGGAGAGTGGGGGGATCGCCCGCGCGCTCGGGCAGCTGAGCCCCGTCACCGACGTGGCCGTGCGGATGCCCCGCTGGACCTTCCGCAGCCGGGCGGAGCTCGGATCCCTGCTCGCTGCCCTCGGCATGCCCACCGCATTCGGGGACGGCGCCGACTTCGCCGGCATGACCAAGGCCGTGCGGCTGGCCATCGGGGCGGTCCTGCACGAGGCCTTCATCGCGGTCGACGAGGAGGGCACCGAAGCCTCGGCCGCCACAGCCGTGGCGATGCGCGAGGTGAGCGCCCGCGCCGACCCGCTCAGCTTCGTCGTCGACCGGCCGTTCCTCTTCGTCCTGCACGACGTGGCGAGCAAGGCCCCGCTGTTCGTCGGACGGATGGCCGACCCGACCGCGTGAGGTGGGTGACACGGCATACCCTGTGGGGGTATCAGCGATCACGAGCTGTCACCACGGGGAGGCGCGATGCACGGCTACACCGCCCGCAAGGAGGACCACCTCACGCGGTTGCGTCGCATCGAGGGTCAGGTCCGGGGGATCTCCCGGATGGTCGAGGAGGACGTCTACTGCATCGACGTCCTCACCCAACTCGCTGCGGCCACGCGGGCGCTCCAGTCGGTCGCCCTGGGGCTGCTCGACGACCACCTCGGACACTGCGTGGTCGCGGCCGCTCGCGAAGGCGGGCAGGAGCAGGAGACGAAACTGCGCGAGGCGTCCGAGGCGATCCGCCGGCTCGTCCGCAGTTGAGGCTCGCTGCGTCGTCGCCGAACGCCCCGCGCCGCGGTATGCCGTGCGGCACACTGGCGCGATGCGACGGGTGAGGATCGTCCGCGGGACGACGTGCGTCGCCCTCCTCGCGCTCGCCGCCTGTGCGGGATCGGGGTCGACCGGAGGGTCCGGCGTCGGAGCCTCGACCACGGGGACCTCGGGGGCGTCGGCGAGCTCGACCGGCATCCCCTACGGTCGGGGCGCGGACGTCCTGTTCGCCCAGATGGTGCTCCTGCATCACCGGCAGACGCTGCAGCTCGTCGAGATGCTCGATGCCCGGTCCGGGATCCGGCCCGAGGTCGTCGAGACTGCCCATCGGCTGCGGGAAATCGAGTCCCCGGAGGTCGGCCCGCTCACGAGTTGGCTGGCCGAGTGGAAGGCGCCCGAGGCGATCACCAACCACACCGGCCACCCGATGCGGGGGATCCTTATCGACGTGCAGTTCGGGGCGTTGGACGCCCTCGACGGGTCCGAGTTCGAGCGGCAGTGGATCCTGCGGATGATCGAGCACCAGGACGGTGGGACCGCGTTCGCGAGTGCCGTGCTGCGCCAGACGAGCGATCCCCGGGTCCAGGAACTCGCGCATCGGCTCATCCAGCGACTGCCCGGCCAGGTCGTCGAGCTGCAGAAGCTGCGCACGGGATGAGCACGGGGTGAGCACGGGATGAGCACGATGTGAGCAGCACCGAGCCGACGACGCTCGCGGCCGTGGTCGCCGCGGCCACCCGGGTGGCGGAGACCTCGTCGCGGACCGGCAAGATCGCCGAGCTCGCGACGTTGCTGCGCGGGCTGGCTCCCGAGGAGGTGGAGCCGGTCGTCGGGCTGCTCACCGCACGGGTGCGCCAGGGACGGCTCGGCGTCGGGTGGGCGACCGTCGCGGGCCTGGGCGCGCGGGCCGATCCCGCGTCGGCCTCCGGCCTCACCGTCGGCGAGGTCGACGCCGCGCTCGATCGCCTCGCGGCCGTCGGAGGTGCGGGCTCGACGCTCGAACGGGCCGACGTGCTGGGTGGCCTCTGGGCTCGCGCGACCGAGCAGGAGCGGCGCCACCTGTCCGGGGTGCTCCTCGGCGAGTTGCGGATCGGTGCCCTCGAGGGGGTCCTCGCCGATGCCGTGGCCCGCGCCGCGGTGGTGCCGCTCGAGGCGGTGCGCCGAGCGGCGATGCTCTCGGGCAGCCTCGGCCGCACGGCATACCTCGCCCTGAGCGGCGGGGATCTCGCGGGGGTGGGGCTCGCGGTGGGCACCCCGGTCCTGCCGATGCTGGCCGCGACGGCAGCGTCGGCGGCTGAGGCGATCGGCTCCCTGGACGGACCCGCCTCGGTCGAGGTCAAGCTCGACGGCGCCCGCATCCAGGTGCACCGCGAGGGCGGGCCGGGATCGGCCGTGCGTGTGTTCAGCCGCACCCTCGCGGACATCACCGATCGGGTCCCCGAGATCGCCGCCCTCGTCGCGGACTTCCCCGGCGGCGCGCTCGTCCTGGACGGGGAGACCCTCGTGCTCGACGAGGACGGTGGGCCGCGGCCCTTCCAGGAGACGATGAGCCGGTTCGGGTCGGCGACCGCGCAGGACGAGGCGCTGCGGCCCTGGTTCTTCGACGTCCTGCACGCGGACGGGGTCGACTTGCTCGACGAGCCCCTCTCGGTCCGCCGCGCGCGGCTGGCCGCGGTCGTGGGGGAGCACGGCATACGGTCGATCGAGACGGCCGATCCCGAGGCCGCGGAAGCGTTCTCGCGCGAAGCGCTCGCGGCCGGTCACGAGGGGGTGGTCGTCAAGGCGCTCGCCTCGACCTATGCCGCGGGGCGTCGTGGACGGCACTGGCTCAAGGTGAAGCCGGTGCACACCTACGACCTGGTCGTCCTCGCGGCCGAATGGGGTTCGGGCCGACGTGCCGGGTGGTTGTCGAATCTGCATCTGGGAGCACGCGATCCGGACGTGCCGATCGGGGAGCCCGGCGCCTTCGTCATGGTCGGCAAGACCTTCAAGGGCCTCACCGACGAGGTCCTCCGTTGGCAGACCGGGCGGCTGCCGCTGCTGGAGACGCACCGCACGAGCCGTGCCGTGCACGTGCGTCCCGAGCTCGTCGTCGAGATCGCCGTCGACGGGGTGCAACGGTCCTCGCGCTATCCCGGTGGGGTGGCGTTGCGCTTCGCCCGGGTCAAGGGCTATCGCGAGGACAAGCGGGCCGAGGACGCGGACACGATCGCCGCGCTCCGGGCGCAGCTTCAGCGCGGCTGACCCCGCCGGGGCCGGCGGGTGGCGACCTCGGCGAGCAGTTCGGCCCGACGGGTCGCCGCGGGCACCGAGACCTCCCGCAACCAGCGCGCCCCGGTCGGATCCGCTTGCGCGGCTAGGGCGTCGGCGAGTGCCGTGACGTCCGTGGGCGTCTTGTTCTGTGCCATCTTCGCCTTGGCCTCGATCCGCGTGATCCGCAGTTCGATGCCGACGATCGCCCGCAGCATCGCCGCGACGTGTTCCGCCGGGGCGTCGTCGACCGACCACGGACGGGCCAGGCCCGCCTCGTGGCGGGCGGTGAGCCGGCGCACGAGCGTCTCGGTCCACTCCCGGTCGTCGTGGGCGATCAACTGCCCGTGCACGTGAACGGTGACGTAGTCCCACGTGGGCACGACCCGCCCGTGATCCTGGGTCGAGGGCAGCCACGACGGGCTCACGTAGTGGTCGGTGTCGCGCACGAGGACGAGCGAGTCGGCCACGGTCGGGGTCGACCACTGGGTGTTGTTGCGGGCGACATGGCCGAGCAGGGCGCCGCGGTCGCCGACCGTCGGGTCATAGAGCAGCGGCAACGGGGTCGCGACGAGACCGTCGGCGTGCGCGGTGACGAGATCGGCCGCACCCATCCGGTGGAGGACGTCGTCGACCTGGGCGGCGGTCATGGCGAAGTGCGCGGGGACGTACACCCGGCCACTCTCCCACGTGCCGAGCGCGGTGGATCCCGGGGCCGGCCCGCTCAGCCGAGGCAGGCGGCCACGGTGAGGGCGGCGGCCAGGCCGATCTCGACCGCAGCGCCGAGGACGTCGCCTGTGGTGCCACCGAGCCGGCGGCGAGCCCGTCGGCTCAGGCCGAGGGCGGCGAGGACGGCCACTGTGACGACGGCCCCGGTCGCGACCCAGGCATGCCACGACGGTCCACCCGCGCCGAGGGTGAGCACCAGGCCACCGATCACCCAGAGGCCGCCCGCCCCGAGGCCGGCCCACGAGCGGGGCACGCTCCCGGCGACGGTCGCGCCCAAGCCCCCCGGCCGGGCCGCCGGGAAGGAGGGTCCGCACGTCCACGCGAGGGTATGCCGCGAACCCAGGACGGCGACGACGGCCAAGGCCGTCCCGGTGCGGCTGGTGACGAGGGCAGACCAGGCCGCGGCCTGGACGAGCAGGACGAGGGCGACCGCCGCTGCTCCCAGGGGTCCGACGTCCCCCCGGCGCATGACGCTGAGTGCCCGCTCCCGGTCGGTGGAGGCCGCCAGCCCGTCGACGGTGTCGGCCAACCCGTCCAGGTGCAGGCCCCGGCTGCCGAGGGCGAGCCCGGCGACGCCGAGCGCGGTGGCGAGCAGGGGCGGCATACCGAGGGCAACGTGCGCGAGGTGGGCGAGCAGGGGCAGGAGGGCGAGCGGGAGAGCCGCCAGGGGAGCCAGGAGCATGGCCGGGCCGGCGACCGCGCGATCCACGTGCAAAGGCGGGGGGACCGGCAGGACGGTGAGGGTGCCGACGGCCAGCCGCCAACTGTCCCGCAGCGACCTCACCCGTCCACCCGCGGCGCGCCGGAGAGGTCGAGGACCCGGCCGGCGACGACGAGGTGGACCCGCTCGGCGATCGCGGCGACGGCGGCGTTGAGCCGGCCGAGCTCGTCCTGGAAGAACCGGCCGGCGGGGGTGAGGGGGACGAGCGACCAGCCGACCTCGTTGGTGACGATCACGACCTCGCGATCGGTCGCGATGAGGGCCGCCACGAGGGTGCGCGACCGGTCCGCCACGAGCGTCGCGGCAGCCCCGAGGTCCGCCCACAGGTCAGCCTCGTCGACGAGCCCGGTGAGCCAGGTGCCGAGACATTCGAGCAGGAGGGGGCCACCCGGCATACCGACTGCCGCCACGACGTCGAGGGACTCGAGGGTCGTCCACGACGCGGGCCGGGTCGCGCGGTGATGGGCGACCCGGGCGGCGAACTCCGCGTCGGCGACCCGGGCGCAGGCGAGGTAGGTGACCTCGTCGCGCGGACGCAGGAGCGCCTCGGCATGGCGGCTCTTCCCGCTGCGGACGCCGCCGGAGACGAGGGTCACGGGCACCCGACCAGACTAGAGGTGCGGGAGCGGTCGGTCCGGTCCGGCAGGATGGGTCGGTGCCCACCGATCTGCCCACCGATCTGCCCACCCATCTGCCCACCGAGCTGCGCATCGCCTCGCCCGACCTCGCCGCCGTCGCCGCCGCCGACGAGTTGCAGGGACGGCTCACCAAGCCCGCCGGCTCGATGGGCCGGCTCGAGGCCATCGGCGCGCGGCTGGCCGGCATGTATGCCGTGTGCCCGCCTCCCATCCCCGAACCGGCCGTGGTCGCGGTCTTCGCCGGGGACCACGGCGTCCACGTCCACGGCGTCTCGCCATGGCCGCAGGAGGTGACCGTGCAGATGGTCGCCAACGTCGCCACCGGAGGGGCGGTCGTCAGCGCCCTCGCCCGCCAGGTCGGCGCGTCCGTGCTCGTCGTCGACGTGGGCGTCGCGGGTGCGCTCCCGCAGGGGCTCGACGTCCTCGCCCTGCGGGTCGTGGACGGCACCGCCGATGCCACGGCCGGTCCCGCCCTCACGCGCGAGCAGGCGATCGCGGCGATCGATGCGGGGCGGCGCGTGGCCGCGCACTGCGTCGACGAGGGCGCCCGGCTGCTCGTCACCGGCGACCTCGGCATCGCCAACACGACGGCCTCGGCCGCGCTCGTCGCGGCCTTCACCGGGGCCGACCCGGGCGCAGTCACCGGGCCCGGTGCCGGCAGCGACGCGCGCACGCTCGCCCGCAAGATCGCCGTCGTGCGCGCCTGCCTCGACCTGCACCGGCCCGATCCGGCCGACCCGGTGGGCGTGCTCGCGGCCGTCGGCGGAGCCGAACACGCCGCGATCGCCGGCTTCGTCCTCGAGGCCACCGCGAGGCGGGTGCCCGTCCTGCTCGACGGGGTGATCGCCTGTGCGGCGGCGCTGGCCGCTGCCGCCCTCGACGGCGGGGTCACGACCTATCTGCTCGCCGGTCACCGCTCGACCGAACCGGGGGCGAGTGCGGCGCTCGCGGCCTTGGGTCTCGAGCCGCTGCTCGACCTGGGACTGCGCCTGGGCGAGGGTTCCGGTGCTGTCCTCGCCGTG
This sequence comes from Actinomycetes bacterium, assembly GCA_029552065.1. Lineage (GTDB taxonomy): Bacteria > Actinomycetota > Actinomycetes > Actinomycetales > Dermatophilaceae > Phosphoribacter. The sequence continues at coordinate 13,538 of JAKPEG010000097.1, read as the reverse complement.
CCGATCGTGCAGGCGGCCGCCCGGCTGCTGCGCGAGGTGGCGACCTTCGAGTCGGCGGGGGTGTCCGGCCGCACCGACGAGTGACCCGCGCACCGACACCGGCACTGTCGTCGATCTCACCCTCGACACGCCGAAGGGCGTCCACCTAGGACGGGCTGGGGCGCGTTACAAAGGGTGAGGCCCCACCAAGTATGAGTTGGTGGGGCCTCGTGCGTCCGCGTCGTGACGTCGACCCGAACTCGTCCAGCGCGTCTGGCTCTCCGGCTCGTCCTGCCGGCCCATCGGGATCGCTCCCGTGTCGAGGAACCTCGTTTGCCGTCCGACCGCATCGACCTCGCGGTCTGTGCGTGAGAACAGGTCTACGCCTGTCCCGGGCCTGCGCGCAAGGGGCGCGGCGCAGAAAGTTCGAAGAACGGGAGAGAGCCGCGGCGTGTCGACTGGACACGCGCCCGGGTGCGGCTTTCGCCTGGGTGGGCGGACGGCATACCCGCAGGCCTTGTCGCGAGCCCGTCACCCCCTGCCCGTGTGCCGCCTTGCCCCCTGGGCGGGGGCGGCTCATCCTTGAGTCATGATCGGGGCCGGGCGGCGGGGGCTGTCTCTCACGCGCGGGGCATTGATCGTCGCCGTGGCCTGGTCGATCGTGCTCGTCGTGGGCGCGTTCACCGTGCCGCTCTATCGCGGGGTGCAGGCCGGCGGCACGCTCGCCCCCGACGGGTCCACGGGCTCGTTCGGCCAGGTGGTCACGGCCACGCTCGTCGACGTGAACGGGCCTCGGGCGCTCATCGTCGTGGGCATCCCGCTCGTCGTCTCGCTCGTCGTCACCGCGCTCCTGTGGCGATCACCTGCGCCGACCGCGGCGCGGGTGGTCGCCTGGATCCTCACCGCCGCCGTCGGTCTGGTCGCGATGGCGGGGATGCTCACCATCGGGATCTACCTCGTGCCGACGGTCGGCGCCCTTCTGCTCGCCTGTCTCACCCAGGTCAACGGGGCGGCATCCGCAATGCCCCGTCGAGCCGGATGACCTCGCCGTTGAGCATCGGGTTGTCGACGATGTGCCGGACGAGCGCGGCATACTCCGCGGGGTCGCCCATCCGCGACGGATGGGGCACCTGAGCCTCGAGGGTCGCTTTCACCTCCGGGGGCATGCCCGCCATCATCGGCGTCTCGAAGGTGCCCGGCGCGACGGTGACGACGCGAATCGCCTTGTCCGCCAAGTCGCGAGCGGCCGAGAGGGTGAGGCCGACGACACCGGCCTTGCTCGCGGCATAGGCCGCCTGACCGACCTGCCCGTCGTATGCCGCGATGCTCGCCGTCATGACGACGACGCCGCGGTCCCCGTCGACCGGCTCGTTGCCGAGCATCGCGGCCGCACCCAGGCGCAGGACGTTGAAGGTGCCGACGAGGTTGATCTCGACGACCGTGCGGAAGGCGTCGAGGTCGAGCGGCCCACGCCGGCCGACGACGCGCCCGGGGGTGGCGACCCCCGCACAGGTGACGACGACGCGCAGCTCGCCGAGTGAGGCGGCGGTGTCGACGGCCGCCTGGACCTGCTCGGGGTCACGGACGTCGGCGGGGGCGAACCGGATGCCGTCGCCGAGTTCGGTGGCCAGCTGCTCGCCCGCGGAACCGGGCAGGTCGACGATGACCGCCTTGGCGCCGTCGGCGACGAGACGGCGCACGGTCGCACCGCCGAGCCCGGAGGCGCCGCCGGTGACGAGGGCGACGGTGGAATCGGTGACGCGCATGACGGATCAGCCTCTCTCGCGCTGCAACTGGCGGGCGATGACCAGCCGCTGGATCTGATTGGTGCCCTCGAAGATCTGGGTGACCTTGGCCTCACGCATGTAGCGCTCGACCGGGAAGTCCCGGGTGTAGCCGTAGCCGCCGAAGACCTGCACGGCATCGGTCGTCACCCGCATCGCCGCGTCGGTGGCGACGAGCTTGGCGACCGAGGCTTCCTTCGTGTAGGCCCGGCCCGCATCCTTGAGCCGCGCGGCATACAGGTAAGCCGCGCGCGAGGAGGTGACGGCGGCCTCCATGTCCGCGAGGAGGAAGCCCAGGCCCTGGAAGTCGATGATCGCGCGGCCGAACTGGCGGCGCTCCATCGCGTAGGCCGTCGCGGCGTCGAGGGCCGCTTGGGCCAGCCCGGTGGCCGCTGCCGCGATGCCCAACCGGCCGTTGTCGAGTGCGTGCAGGGCGATCGCCATGCCCTGGCCCTCGGCTCCGATCCGGCGGTCGTCCGGCACCCACACCCCCTCGAAGATCACCTGGGCGACCGGGTCGCCGTGCAGCCCCATCTTGTCCTCGGGGGCGCCGAAGGACAGGCCGGGGGAGTCCGCCGGCACGAGGAAGCAGCTGATCCCCTTGGGGCCGGTGTCGGCGGTGCGGGCGAAGGTCGTGTAGTAGTCGGCATGCCCGGCGTGCGAGATCCACGACTTCGTCCCGTCGAGCCGCCAACCGTCGGCTTCGCGGGTGGCCGCGGTCGTCATCGATGCGACGTCCGAGCCGGAGTCGGGTTCGCTCAGGCAGTAGCCGCCGAGCCAACGGCCGCTGAGCAGGTCGGGCAGATAGCGGGCGCGCTGCTCATCCGTGCCGTATTCGGCCAGCGGATAGCAGGTGAGGGCATGGACGCTCACGCCCACGGCGACCGACATCCAGACGCTGGCGATCTCCTCGACCACCTGGAGGTAGACCTCGTAGGGCTGGCCGCCGCCCCCGTGCAACTCGGGATAGGGCAGGGAGAGCAGGCCGAGCTCGCCGAGGGTGCGGAAGGCCTGCGCGGGGAAGCCGCCGGCCCGCTCGAAGGCGTCGACCTGGGGGGCGAGTTCCTTGCGGCATACGTCCCGGGTCATCTCGACGAGCTGACGGGACTCCTCCGTGGGCATCAGGCGAGTAGCCGGCATACCGTCGAGGATAGTAGGACGTCCACGTATCCGGCAGGCCCCCAGTCCCCCGCCTCCCCCCCTTTCCCTGGGAATGTAAGCGCTTGAGTGTTGCCGATTGTGCGCCGAACGGCCCGGAATCCCGCCACTTGGCAACACTCAAGCGCTTACTCGCGGATCGGCCTGGGCTCGCGGATCGGGTTCGGGTGGCGGCAGGACGAGGGGGGAGGTATGCCGCGGGCAGAGACCGCCGGTCAGCTCACGTTCTCGAGGACGACGGCCAGGCCCTGGCCGACGCCGATGCAGATCGCGGCCACTCCCCAGCGGCCGCCGCCGGCCTGCAGCGATCGGGCGAGCGTGCCGAGGATCCGGGCACCGGACGCGCCGAGCGGGTGGCCGATCGCGATCGCTCCGCCGTGGGCGTTGACGATCTCCGGGTCGACCCCCCATGCGTCCGTGCAGGCGAGCGCCTGGGCCGCGAACGCCTCGTTGAGTTCGATCGCGTCGACGTCGGCCCAGCTGATCCCGGCCCGCGCGAGGGCCTGGTTGGCGGCCTCGACGGGGGCGTAGCCGAAGAACTGCGGGTCGTTGGCCGCCGCCCCGCGGCCGGCGATCCGGGCCAACGGTTGCAGCCCGATGAGTTCTGCCGCCGCGGCCGAGCCGAGCAGCGCTGCGGATGCTCCGTCGTTGAGCGGCGAGGCATTGCCGGCGGTCACCGTGCCGGTCGCGGCCGGCCGGAATGAGGGGGTGAGCCCGGCCAGGCGCTCGAGCGTCGTCTCGGGGCGGATCGACTCGTCTCGGGCCAGGTCGACGCCGGGAACGGCGACCACCTGATCGGCGTAGAAGCCCGACTCCCAGGCCGCGGCGGCGAGCCGGTGCGATCGCGCGGCGAAGGCGTCCTGGCGCTCGCGGGTCACTCCGTACTTCTCCCGCAGCTGCTCGGTCGCCTCGCCGAGCGACACGGTCCACTCCGCCGGCATCCGCTTGTTGACCAGGCGCCACCCGAGGGTCGTGGAGGCGAGCTCCAATCCCCCTGCGGGATAGGCACGCTCGGTCTTGGGCAGCACCCAGGGGGCGCGGCTCATCGATTCGACGCCGCCGACGAGGACGACCTCGGCCTCACCGCAGGCGATCTGACGCGAGCCGACGATCGCCGCGTCGAGACTCGAACCACAGAGCCGGTTGAGGGTGGTCGCCGGCACCGACGTGGGCACGCCGGCGAGCAGCCCGGCCATCCGCCCGACGTTGCGGTTGTCCTCTCCTGCCTGGTTCGCGCAGCCGAAGACGATCTCGTCCACTCGGGAGGGGTCGAGGTCCGGGGCCCGGCGCAGCGTCTCGCCCACCACGAGCGCGCCGAGGTCGTCGGGGCGCACCCCCGCGAGCGCACCGGCATACCGCCCGAAGGGCGTGCGAACGGCGTCGTAGACGAAGACGTCAGTCATCGTTGTCTCCCAAGGGTTCGGCGGTGTTTTCGAGTGGAGGGTGCGGGGGGATCGGGTGGCTCACGGCAGTGCCCAGTCGACGGGCGCCGCCTCCTGGCGGGCGAGCAGGTCGTTGGCCCGGCTGAACGGACGCGACCCGAAGAAGCCCGACCGGGCGGACAGCGGCGACGGGTGTGCGCTCTCGATCCGGTCGACCGCCCCGAGCATCGGCGCGAGCGAACGCGCGTCCCGGCCCCAGAGGATCGCGACGAGCGGTCCGCCACGCGCGACGAGGGCCTCGATCGCCGCCTGGGTGACCTGCTCCCAGCCCTTGCCCCGGTGGCTGCCCGGTCGGCCCGGACTCACCGTGAGGACGCGGTTGAGCAGGAGGACACCCCGCTGCGCCCACGGGCTCAGATCGCCGCAGCTGGGCTGCGGGACACCGAGATCGCTGCGCAGCTCGGTGAAGATGTTCACGAGGCTCGGGGGCAGCGGCCGCACCTCTGGCGCGACCGAGAAGCTCAGCCCCACCGGGTGGCCCGGCGTGGGATAGGGGTCCTGCCCGACGACGAGCACCCGCACGTCGTCGAGAGGCTGGGCGAAGGCGCGCAAGATCTGCGGGCCGGCCGGCAGGTAGCCGACCCCCGCGGCGACCTCTGCGCGCAGGAAGTCGCCGAGCGCGGCGATCGCGGACTCCTGGTCGGCGAGCGCGGCGGCCCACGACGGGTGGACGAGTTCACCCAGCGGCCGCGCGGTCACGGCGCCAACCTACCCGCAGGGTATGCCGTGTGGTCCCGGGAGTGGCGCACACGGCATACGAGTTCGGCCGGCAGATCGGGCGCGGGGCGGGCGCTCGCTAGGCTGCGAACATGCCCAGCGAGGACTCCGTGCGGCCGGAGCTGTTCAGCTATCTCGCGACCGATCCCATGGCGCAGTTGCTCGACATCGTCTTCGAGGAGATCCGCCCGGGCTATGCCCGAGCCCGGATGCCGGTGACGCACCGGCTGCTCAACGCCCCGGGCACGGCCCACGGCGGCGCGATGATGGCCCTCGTCGACGTCGTCCACGCGGCGGTGAGCAACAGCCACGGCGTGCTCGCCGTGGCCCAGGACGTCCACACGGAGTTCCTCTCGGCCGGCGTCGAGGGCGATGTCCTCGTCTGCGAGGGGGTCGAGCTGTCGCGGACCCAACGCACGGCCGTCTACCGGATCGACGTGCGGACCGCGCGTCCCGGGCACCCGGAGGGCCGGCTGCTCGCCACCGCCCTCGCCCGCGTCTTCCGGGTGGGCACCCCGCTGCTGGACGCCCCGGGCGCGGATGCGCAGGGATCGTGAGCGCGCCACCGGGGCGGCCGGCCTACCCGACGGTCGTCTTCGACCTCGACGGCACGCTCGTCGACACGATCGGGCTGATCGTCGCCTCCTACCAGCACGCCTTCCGTACCGTGCTCGGGCACCCGCAGGACGAGGTGCGGATCAAGGCGTGGATCGGGCAGCCGCTCATCCGGGCCTTCCGCGAGGTGTCGCCCGAGCACGCCGACGAGTTGTTCGCGGTCTACACCGCTTGGAACGAGGCCAACACCGAGCGGTTGATCCGCTCGTATGCCGGTGTCGACGGTCTCCTGCGCGACCTCGCCGCCGCGGGCGTCGCCGTCGCCGTGGCCACCTCGAAACGGTCCCATCCCGCGCGCTGGGCACTGCAACTCACCGGCCTCACCGACCTGGTCCCGGTCGTCGTGACGATGGAGGACACCCTCACCCACAAACCCGACTCCGCTCCGCTGCTGCTCGCGGTCCGGCGGTCCGGGGGCGAACCCGCGCGGGCGGCATACGTGGGGGATGCCCATGTCGACATGGCGGCCGCGCGCGGCGGGGGCCTCACGCCCGTGGGGGTCGCGTGGGGAGCCGGGACCGTCGAGGAGCTGAGGGCCGGCGGCGCGGAGACGATCGTCGACACCGTGTCGGCGCTGCGCATCCTCCTGCTCAGCTGAGTTCCACCCCGTAGCACCCCAGGCACCCCACCCGTCACACTCGTCACAGATCCCCGGCGACGCGCCAGGATCGAATGACAGCCGTGTGATTCGGACCGTATAGTGATCGGGGAGAACGGGAGGGAATGCATGGCAGACACCGCAGAGCGGTTGAGTGCGGCCGTCGAGCCGCTGTCCGACCGCGACCGCGAGGTGCTGGCCTTCGAGCGGCAGTGGTGGAAATACGCCGGTGCCAAGGAGCAGGCCATCAAGGAGCTGTTCGACATGAGCGGCACCCGCTACTACCAGCTGCTCAACGCCCTGCTCGACAATCCGGCCGCCCTCGAGGCCGATCCCATGCTCATCAAGCGGCTGCGCCGGTTGCGCGCGAGCCGACAGCGCCAACGCAGTGCCCGCCGCCTGGGGCTGACCCCCTAGGCCCACAGCCGCCGGACGCCCGCCGAGAGTCTGCTCCGGCGGGCGTCCTGCTGTCGTGAGGCGGGTGGCTCGCTCGGGACTCAGGAGGATCCCATCCGCTGGCGGGCGCTGACCGTGGTCCCCCGTTCCGCGAGCACCGCGACGACGAGGGCGAGATCGTCGGCTCTGGGCAGTTCGTCGGTCACCCGGGTGATCTGTCCGCCGACCTGGGCGAGGGTGACCGGGACACGCGTCGTCCTCGCCTCGGCCAGCACCCGGTCGGCCACGACCTGCACCTCACCGGCCATGAGGCGCCGGGGAAGCAGCGCGAGCAGCGGGACCGGCGAGCCGGTGGGGCGTGGGCGCAGCCCGCCCCAGCGCAGGCGATCTCGGGTCTGGGCGGGCCAATGGTCCGACATGACAGGAGTCTGGTGAGGGTGGGTGATCCCCAGCCAACCGTGCGATGAACGCCCGGAAAAGGATGTGTGACCGAACACATCCGTGTTCGGTCACACACCGTGAACCACTTCTGCCCGTCTCGGCCGCGGCCGGCCGACGCCGTGCTAGTGCGAGGTTCCGGGCAGCCCGGGCTCGAGGTGCACCCCGGCCTCCTCGAGCAGGTGGGCGATCCGGGCGATGTCCTCGTCGGTCGCCTGCTCGTGGACCTTCTCCTCGATCATCGCGCGGATCTCGGCCTCGGTGATGAGTTCGTCGTCGTAGTCCTGTTCGACGAGCGACACGGCGACGTCCTCCACCTCGGCGGTCGTGAGTTTGCGGTGCAGGACGCCCATGAGAGCGATGTAGTCGCCCTGGGCGATGCCCTCCGGCCGTCCGGCGCGGAGCCAGTGGACCAGGCGCCGGCCGATGCCTTCCGTGTGCGGGGTCATGGGGTGGTGAACCTCACTTCGTGAAAGTCGGGAGGATGCCGGAGAAGCCGACCTTGTAGCCCAGGCTCGTGAAGATGAGCCAGGCCAGGCCGTAGACGACCAGGAGCAGGATGAGCAGGAGGACAGCGACGGCGATGACCTTGCCCACCGGCTTCGGCGGGTTGCCCTGGGCGGCCTCGCCGCCGCTGGCCATGGCCAGACCGTTGACGGCGATGGCGAAGAGCGAGGGGATCCCGGCACCGAGCAGCAAGCCGGCGAGCAGGACTCGCCAGGCACCGTCGAGCGCGATCGCGATGTTGTTCATGGGGATGGCTCCTGCGGTCAGTGCTGGACGTGGGTGATGGCCTCGGCGACGTGGGCGGCCTCGGGCTCGGCCTCCCAGTCCTTGCCGACGCTGTGGTGGTCGACCGGGTCCTTGCGCGAGCGCAGCCAGATGGCCAGGGACGCCGCGATGAGGATGACCATGACGACACTCGCGCCGACGAGGTCGGGGAGTGCGTGGCCGATGGCCAGCATGAGCCCTCCGACGACGGCGGCCGCGGGGAAGGTGATGGCCCATGCGGTGACCATCCGGCCGGCGACCGACCAGCGCACCTCGGCGCCCTTGCGGCCCACGCCCGCGCCCATGATCGAGCCGGAGGCGACGTGCGTGGTGGACAGGGCGAAGCCCAGACCGCTCGAGGCGAGGATGACCGAGGCGGTCGAGGTGTCACCGGCGAAGCCCTGCGGCGAGGTGATGTCGACGATCCCCCGGCCGAGCGTGCGCATGATGCGCCAACCGCCGAGGTAGGTGCCCAGGGCGATGGCCACGGCAGCCGAGACCTTCACCCACAGGGGGATCGAGATCTCCTGGGTGACGTCGACCTGACCGGCCGCGATGAGCGCGAGGGTGATGACGCCCATCGTCTTCTGCGCGTCGTTCGTGCCGTGGGCGAGGCCCACCATGGAGGCCGAGCCGACCTGGCCCCAGCGGAAGCGCGACTCGCGGAACTTCTCGCCCATCCGTCCGGTGAGCTTGAAGACGATCCGCGTGCCGACCATGGCCACGACGAAGGCGATGACCGGGGAGATGAGCGAGGGCAACAGCACCTTGCCCACGACACCGTCGAGCTTCTCGGTCGAGTGGCCGAGCCAGTTGACCGCGCCGAAACCGAAGCCGGCGATGGTCGCCCCCACGAGCCCGCCGAGCAGGGCGTGCGAAGAGGAGGAGGGCAGTCCGAGCAGCCAGGTGAACAGGTTCCACACGATGCCGCCCACGAGGCCGGCGAGGACGACGAGGAGCAGCAGCGTGCCCTGTTTGCCGTTGTCGCTACCGATGAACTGCGGGTTGGGCAATCCGGTCTTGGTCTGGATGCCGTCGATGACGGCATTGGTGATGGTGAGTGCGACCTTGACGGAGATGAGCGCTCCGACGAGGTCAAGTATCGCGGCCAGGGTGACGGCGGTCTTGGGAGAGAGGGCCCCGGTGGCGATGGAGGCGGCCATGGCATTCCCCGTGTCGTGGAAGCCATTGGTGAAGTCGAACGCCAGGGCCGTGATAACGACCATGACGAGGATGACGGTTGCGGTGGTCACGCGCCTCATGATGAGGGCGTGGCATAGATGGCCGGGAGACGAAGGTCCCGTGACGTACGTCTGAACACGCCGTGAACTGGCCCTGGGTGGCGTGCGTTCCGGTGGTGTTCACGCTTCGTTCATTTTGACCGTGAGATGGACGACACTGGCATCCCTCGGCGGCCGCCCGGGCAGGCGGCATACTCCGTGCTGCGGGCTGTCCGTCGCGGAGCCGGCGCCTTCGATCGGTGCAGGATCGAAGGCGCCGGCCGGTCGCGACCACCGCGACCACCGCGTATGCCGGCGGGCCGGTCACACGCGGCAGCTCTCAGGCGTTCGCCGTCACTTCTTCTTGTCGACGAACCAGGGAATGACGTGGTCGAAGGTGACCTGCTTGCCCAGGCCGGTGGCGACGATGAAGCTGATGCCATAGGCCACGGCGAGCAGGATGACGAGCAGGCCGATCCAGGCGAGCACCTTGCCGTAGGGCTTGGCGGTCTGCTCTCCGATGATTGCGCCACCGCCCTTGGCCATGGCCAGACCACGGACGCACAAGGCGTAGATCACCGGGAGGCCGGCGCCGAGCACGAGACCTGCGGCGAGCACCTTCCACGCGCCTTCGAGGGCGAGAGGGATCATGTTCATGAGCTGAGTGCCTTCTTCCGGGGGTCAGCGGGCGGAGGGCTGGACGTCATCCAGCTCGTGGTGCGGGTCGATGACATCGTGGTGCACCGTCGCGACCTCGGGCTTGCTGCCGTCATGCCATTCGTCGGTGACGTTGCGGTGGTCGACGACGTTGTGCCGGGACCGCTTCCAGATGTAGAAGGCGAGCCCGCAGAGGATGACCGTGACGACGATCGCCCCGGCCGAGCCACCGATGGCGTTGGCCAGCCAGTACATGAGGGCGCCCATCACGGCTGCGGCCGGGAAGGTGATTGCCCACGCGACGAGCATCCGGGCGGCCACACCCCAGCGAACGGACGCACCCTTGCGTCCGACACCGACACCGATGATCGAGCCGTTGGCGACGTGAGTCGTAGAAAGGGCGAAGCCCAGCTGGCTCGAGGCGAGGATCACGGTCGCGGACGAGGAGTCGGCGGCCAAACCCTGGCGCGGCTCGATGTCGACCAGGCCCTTGCCCATCGTGTGGATGATGCGCCAGCCGCCGAGGTAGGTGCCCAGGGCGATCGCCCCGGCTGCGGACAGCTTGACCCACAGCGGCACGTAGACGCCGGACGCGCTGACAGTGCCCGAGGCGACCAGGGCGAGCGTGATGACGCCCATCGTCTTCTGGCCGTCGTTGGTCCCGTGGGCGAGTGAGACGAGCGAGGCGGCGCCGACCTGACCCCAGCGGAAGCGGCGCTCGCCGAACTCGTCCTGCACCTTCCTGGCGACGATGTAGATGAGCCGGGTGGACACCGCGGCGACGATCATCGCGATGACGGGGGACAGCAGCGAGGGCAGGATCACCTTGCCGATGACGCCGTCGAGCTTGGTGCCGTCGCCGGCCCACTTGACGCCCGCGAAGCCCAGCGCGCCGATGGTCCCGCCGACGATTCCGCCGAGGAGGGCGTGCGATGAGGAGGAGGGCAGGCCGAGCAGCCAGGTGAACAGATTCCACAGGATGCCGCCGATGAGGCCGCCGAGCACGATGAGCAGGAGCATCGTGCCGCCGTTGGCCATGAGTTCCGGCTTGGGGATGCCCTTGGAGTCCTGGATGTTGACGACGGCGTTGCTGATCGTGAGGGCGACCTCGACGGACAGGAGGGCGCCGACGAAGTTGAGGACGGCCGAGAGGGCCACGGCGGCCTTCGGCTTGAGTGCGCCGGTGGCGATGGAGGCCGCCATGGCGTTTCCGGTGTCGTGGAAGCCGTTGGTGAAGTCGAAGGCGAGGGCGACGACGACGACCAAGGCGAGGATGAGGGTTGCGGTGGTCACCGCCGAAATGTGGAGGTCGCGAACGGCGCGTCACAAGGTCATTGGGCCCGATTTCCCACTGTTCCCCAAAGATTTCGGAACCCGTCGGACGTCATTCATCGAGCGGACCGTGCCAGTTCCTCCGGTGTTCACCCTCGGGGCGCGCGACGTCCCGCGGAGCGGCGTGGGGGTGGAGGATGACTCACATGTCGGAATGCCTCTTCTGCGCCATTGTCCACGGCTCCCTGGCCGTCGAGCTGGTCCTCGAGGACGAGGAGATGCTCGCCTTCCTCGACACCCGGCCGGTGTTCAAGGGCCACACCCTGCTCGTGCCCCGGCGCCACGTCCCGACCCTGCCCGACCTGCCCGACGAGCTGGCCCTGCCCTTCGTCGCCGCGTCCCGCCGGCTGGCCCGCGCGATGGTCGACGGGCTGGGCGCGCAGGGCAGCTTCGTCTGCCAGAACAACGTCGTGAGCCAGTCGGTGCCACACCTGCACCTGCACGTGATCCCCCGCACGAAGGGTGATGGCCTGCGGGGCTTCCTCTGGCCGCGGCTGCGCTACGACTCGCCCGAGGAGATGGGCGAGTATGCCGCCCGCCTGCGGTCCGCGCTGGCCGACTGAGCCTCGCCGGCTGGACCCGGACGGCAGTCGGCCGGGCGGCAGGCGGGCCGGCGGCAGGCGCCCGGATGCGTCGGGTCAGGGCTCGACCCGCTCCGGGTGCGTGTAGACGTTGAACCGGTCGCCGCGGCTGAAGGCCACCAGGGTGATCCCCGCCTCCCGGGCCAACTCGACGGCGAGCGACGAGGGCGCCCCGACGGCGGCCAAGACCGGTATGCCGGCCAGCCACGCCTTCTGCACGAGCTCGAAGGACGCCCGACCGCTCACCTGCAGGACGGCGTCGGACAACGGCAGGGTGCCGTCGAGCAGCGACCGGCCCACGACCTTGTCGACCGCGTTGTGGCGTCCGACGTCCTCGCGCACGACGAGCGCGTCGCCGTGGGCGGTGAACACCCCTGCGGCGTGGACCCCTCCGGTTCGGGCGAAGAGGGCCTGCCCCGCCCGCAGCTGCTCGGGCAGGCGGAGGAGGACGCCGACGGCGAGCCGCAGGCGCGCAGAGTCTCGGTGGGTCGGCGGCGCCGCCCTGCGGACCTGGTCGATCGAGGGCGTCCCGCAGATCCCGCAGGCCGAGGTCGTCGTCACCCGCCGGGCGGCGCTCGGCGGCAGCGGCGGCATACCGGCCGCGAGGGTGACGTCGACGACGTTGAAGGTCTGCGTGCCCTCTTCGTCGGTGCCGGCGCAGTAGCGCATCGTCGCGATCTGCTCCGCGGTCCGCACGATCCCCTCGCCGACGAGGAAACCGGCGACGAGCTCGAAGTCGTGGCCAGGGGTGCGCATCGTCACGGTGAGCTCGACCCGGTCGCGCTCGCCCCACGCGGCCACCCGGATCTGCAGCGGCTCCTCGACGGCGACCTGGTCCTCCCGTTCGCGGGCGGGCGCGCCCACGGCATAGCCGAGGATGCGCACCCTCCGGCTCAGCCGCGTCCCGCCACTCGACCCGCCACTCGACCCGCCGCTCGACCCGCCGACTGACATGCCGACACGGTATGCCGTCCACCCCCCGAACGTGCCGCTGCGGCCGGTTCGGACCGCGTCTAGGGTGGTCCATCGTGCGCCCGTTCCTGCTCCTGGCGATCCGGGCCGAGGACGTCGCCGCCGAGGACGAATACGCGTCCATCCTGCGCCTGGCCGGCCTCGAACGGCACGAACTGCGCCGGATCCGGATGGAGCAGGGGTCGATCGGGTCGGTCGACCTCGCGGCATACAGCGGAGTGATCCTCGGGGGCGGGCCCTTCCAACGCAGCGATCCCGAGTCGGGCAAGTCCGACGCGCAGCTGCGGGTCGAGGCCGAGCTCGAGAGCCTCCTGGACCAGATCGTGGCCGAGGATCGGCCCTTCCTCGGCCTCTGCTACGGCGTGGGGGTGCTCGGCGCGCACCAGGGTGGGGTTGTCGACCGCTCCTTCGGGGAACCGGTCGGGCGGACCTCGGTCACCCTCACCCAGGCCGGTCGGGAGGATTCGCTGTTCGCCGGGCTGCCCGACACCTTCGAGGCATTCGGCGGGCACAAGGAGGCGCTCTCGGTGACGCCGCCGTCGGTGACCGTGCTCGCGACCTCGCCGCAGTGCCCGGTGCAGGCCTTCCGGGTGGGCCGCAACGTCTACGCCACCCAGTTCCACCCCGAGCTCGACTCGGCCGGCCTGTGCACCCGGATCGACGCCTATCGGTCCTACGGCTACTTCCCGCCCGAGGAGGCCGAGGCCCTCATGGCCGCGGCGCGTGAGCGGGACGTCGTCCATGCGGTCGCCGTGCTGCGCCGCTTCGTCCGCCGGTATGCCGCGCGCTGACCTCCCGGTGGGGCCGGCAACTGCTCTCGTGGGGAGTTGTTGGGGGGCGTTGGGGCTGGGGTGGCGCCGGCAACTACTCGAGTGGGG
>JAKPEG010000093.1 GCA_029552065.1 Actinomycetes bacterium | reverse complement strand
GCGTCGGCGTCGGTGTCGTCGTCGGTGTCGGCCGAGAACCACACGACGTCGTCGTCGAGCGAGCGGAGTCCCTGAGGAAGCAACGCCGTGCCGGCGGCGCGGACGACCCGCCCCAGCCGGCCGTGAACGACCGCGCGCGCGCCTTGTTCCACCTCGGCCGCCAAGGCGGCGGTGAGACCGACGACGACCCGTGGCAACGTCCGCTCCAACCTCGGGGAGAAGGCTGGAGACGCCCGATCGGGCGCCCCAGGAGACTCCTCACGGTAACGGCGGGCGGCCGGCTCTCGTGCCGAATCTGGCGAAACTGGTCCTGACGACCAAGGTTCGCCTACGGTTGCGCGGGGCATCTCAGCGGGCGAGAACGAGCGCGGGAACGCTGGCCTGTGCCATTAACCACTGTTATGGTCATCCCTAGGTCATGAGTGTCAGCGTCAAGCCCCGGCTCGCTGATCGGCAACCCTCCTCCGCGGTGGGGTGCTCCGGGTGACGACCTGGCCGTTCGCCGGACCTCGGTGATCGGCAAGCGCGGGCCCGTCACCTCCCGAGGGTCCTCCGACCCGCAGGAGTATGCCGTGAGCCGCACCGACCTCGCGCTCGACCTGCTCGAGCACCCCGCCACCCGCACCGCATCCGCGCCGGTGCCGGCGGCCGCGCCCGTGCCGACAGCCGCGCCCGTGCCGGCAGCCGCCTCCGGCGGTGTTCCGGCCGCCGAGCCGCGTGGCGCCTTCGGGGGCGCCCTGCCGGCGACGACCGCGGACGGGCTGCTCGTGCCCACCTCCGCCGGTTCGCGCGACTACGCCAACCTCGACCACGCCGCCTCCACCCCCGCGCTCACCAGCGTCGCAGCCGCGGTCGAGGCGACCCTGCGCAGCTATGCCTCGGTGCACCGCGGCAACGGCTTCGCCAGCCGGGTGACCAGCGCCTGGTACGAGCAGGCCCGCGAGCAGGTCGCACGCTTCGTCGGCGCCCGCTCCGAGCAGGACGTCGTGATCTTCACCCGCACGACGACCGACTCGTGGAACCTGCTGGCCCGGGCACTGCCGGCCGACACCACCGTCGTCGTCTTCGCCTCCGAGCACCACTCGACGCTTCTGCCGTGGACCCGCCGGGCAGGCGGCACCACGGTGACCCTGCCGGTGCCCCGCAGCATCGAGGGGGGTCTCGCCCTGCTGCACGAGGCGCTCGCCGCGGTCACCACCGAGCATGCGCTCGTCGTCGTCACCGGCGCCTCCAATGTCACCGGCGAGGTCTGGCCGATCACCCGGATCACCCGGATCGCCCATCACTACGGTGCCCGGGTCGCCCTCGACGCCGCCCAGCTGGCCCCGCATCGTCGGGTGGACATCGCGGCGACCGGTGTCGACTACGTGGCCCTGTCCGGACACAAGCTCTACGCCCCCTACGGCGCCGGTGTCCTGGCCGGACGAGTCGACTGGCTCGACGCTGCGGAGCCCTATCTCGTCGGTGGCGGCGCCACCGCACGGGTGACCGGCGAGCAGGTGGTCTGGGCGACCGGTCCCGCCCGGCACGAAGGCGGCAGCCCCAACGTCGTCGGCGCCGTCGCCCTTGCCGCGGCCTGCGCGGCGCTCACCGAGCACCACGACGACCTGGTCCGTTACGAACACCTGCTCGCCGAGCGGCTCCGTCGTGGGCTCGAGGCCCTCCCCGGCGTGCGGGTCCACAGCCTCTTCGGGCCCGGCTCCGATCGCGTGGGCGTCGTCGCCTTCACGGTCGACGGGGTCGAGTCGGGGCTCGTGTCCACCGCGCTCTCGGTCGAGCATGGGATCGGCGTCCGCGACGGCAAGTTCTGCGCACACCCCCTGGTCGACGCGCTGCTCGCCGACCAGGCGTCCGCCGGCTCCCCTGCACCCGCGCCCGGCGCGGGCCTCCAGCCGACGGTGGGCGCATGCTCGGACGACGGCCTCCTCGGCACCGGCACGCCGGCGACGGCGGTCCGGGCCAGTGTGGGTCTGGCCACACGGCCCGAGCACGTCGAGCGGCTCGTCGCCGCGGTGGCCGAGCTCGCGGCATACGGTCCGGGGCTTGCCTACACCCGCGGGCCGAATGGGTGGGAGCCGGCCGCGGACCCGCGCGAGGTGTCGCTGCCGCGCCCCTGGTGAACTCGGGGGAAGCCCCGGGTCTGGACGGCCGCCCACGGGTCGCCGTCCAGGCCCGGGGTCATCCCGGCGGCCAGGACCAACTCGCCCAGACCGCGGCGTGATCGGTGCCGGGCAGCAGGACCGATCCCGCGCCCGTCGCGTGCAATCCGCGAGCGAGCACATGGTCGATCTGCACGAACGCCGGCGCCCACGAGTCCGTCGGCCAGGTGCGCACCCACCCGGACCCTACGGCCTGATGCGCGTCGACCAGACCCGCTGCGAGTTCCCGGAAGACGGGGTGGTCGGCGCTCGCGTTGAAATCCCCGGCGAGCACGACGGGTATGCCGTCCGGCTGGGTCGACAGCCACGCCTTGAGACCCGCGAGTCCGGAGCGCCAGAAATTCAGGTTCGGCGGCGTCGGCGGGAAGGGGTGCACCGCCCGCACGAGCAGCGGGCGACCGTCGACATCGGCAAGCGCCGCCGGCTGGGACAGGTCGGTCTCGCCCGGGAAGGTCGGTGCGGCCACCGGGGTGAGCGGGAAGCGGCTGCGGATGAGGGTGCCGTCGGCCCCGTCCCGCGCCTCTCCGACCTCGTGCGGGAGCAGGGTGTCGAGCCCGTCGGCGTCGAGTCGGGCCGCGGTCGCCGGGGTCACCTCGAGCAGGACGAGCAGGTCGACGCGGTGGCCGCGGACCTGCGCGAGGACGGCGTCCGGGTCGGCCCGACCGAAGCGCAGATTCGCCGAAAGCACGACGAGGTCGCCCGGGTTCGGCGTCGCCGCGTCCGACCGCACGAAGGCCGGCGCGGAGACGACACCGACGACGAGGGTGACCGCGAGCCCGACCGCGGCGAGCCGCCGCCGCCGGGCGAGCGCGGCCAGTGCCGTGACCACCGCGACGCACAGCCCCGCGGTCGGTGCGAGGGCTTGGAGCGCGACGAGCCAGAAGGTCGTCACGTCGATCCAGCGCACGGCATACCCGAAGCTGGCGAGCAGGAGGCACCCGGCGAGCGCGAGGTCGCCGAGGCGGCGGCGCACCCCGCTCAGGCCTCGATGACGACCGGGATGATCATCGGTCGACGGCGGATCGTGCCGCCGACCCAACGGCCGATCGTGCGCCGGATCACCTGCTGGAGTTGGTGCTCGTCGGTGACGCCGCCCTCGATGGCCGCGGCGATGGCGGCCTCGACGGTCGGCACGACCTGTTCGAAGACCGCCTCGTCCTCGGCGAAGCCCTTGGCCATGAACTCGAAGACCGCGAAGATCTTCGCCGGCCCCACCTCCTCGAAGCCGATGCCGAGCCTGCGGCGCACGATCGAGCGGTGCCCGTCGGCGCCCACGAGGAAGCCGCAGCGGTACTCGTAC
>JAKPEG010000090.1 GCA_029552065.1 Actinomycetes bacterium | reverse complement strand
GTGCCGGCACCGGCGAGCACGCACATGGGGCCGAGCGGGCTCGCCGCCACCTCGCGCTGCTCGGGGTCGAGTGCCGCGAGCACGGCGTCGGCCCGGGACGGGCTGGCATCGACCGGGCTGCTCATGTCCCCTCGATGGTAGGTCCGTGCTCCGACAGGCCGCGCGGGCGACGGGCAGCCAGGTCGTGACGGACCGGCCGGACCGACGGGCGCACTGCGCACGCAGCAGCCACCGTGCCGAGTGCGCTCAGTTCGTCGACGAGGGTCCTCGTGGGCGGCAGCAACTGCAGGACTTCTCGCTCGGTGGCCGCGACCACCCGCGCGAGCGGCAGCCACTCCGAGCGGTGGGCCTCGGTCGTCATGTGCCCGAACGCCCCGGACTCGACGGCCCGAGCGTCGCCGGAGCCGTCCAGCGGGTAGAGAAAGAAGCGCACGTCGAAGCGACGTGGATAGCCGACCGGCGTGATCCAGTCGTCCCACGGGAGCAGCCGACGCGGGTCGAGCACGGCCCCCGTCTCCTCGGCCACCTCGCGGACCGCGGTCGCGAGCAGCGTCCGTGCGCCCCCGGGCACCGGCGCGGTATGCCGCCACGCCCGCTCCTGCGCCTCGACGATTCCCTCCGGCAGCACGAGCGCCTCCCCGCGGGCGCGGTCGGCCGGGTCGATCCGGCCGCCCGGGAAGACGAGCGCCCCGGCGGCGAAGTCCATGGTCGCCACCCGGTGCTGGACGAAGGCCTCGATCCCCTCGGGTCCGTCGCGCACGGGCAGGACGCTCACCGCGGGCGGCGGCGCCGCGTCGCTCGGGGACTCGCCGAGCGGCATACCTCCGGCGTCGCGGATCACCCCGTATGCCGCGAGCCGCAGCATGGTCGCGACGTCGTCCCGCGCGAGCTGCCCCGGACCGGACTGTACGTCCAGCGCGGTGAGGCGAGGCGACGCCCCGAGCGCCACCCGCGCGTGCCCCACGACCGGCTCACCGACGACGAGGACGATCTCCCCCGCAGCCGCGACCAGCCCGGGGTCCGCATGCAGATCTCGTGCGTCGGCATGCCGGACGCTCGTGATCGAGAGCCGGCCGACGACGGGTGAGGGAGACATCGGGCCGATCGTAGGCCGCGGCCGATGCGGGCCGCCCCGACCTCGGGTGCCGACACGCAGCACGGACGAGGCCGGTCGGCCGCATTCCGATGTATCAAGAGCGTTCCCAGCCGCTCTTCCCCGGGCAAAACGGCAGTCGGGAAGGTCTCGAGGGGCATGGTGTCCGCCGCACCGATTCGGGACGCGTCCGCTGTCGGCGGCGACGGGCGGGCGTGGCGCGTCCAGGGTGCCGAGGGGGCGCGGGGGCCTTGGTCACGCCGCGCCCGCGCCGGTCAGCTCTCGCTCGCCGCTTCTCCGTCGTCCACGGCCGACACGAACGACCCCGCGACGACGACCTCGGACTCCTGCACGGCCGGTGCCATCGGCTCCATCGGGTGCGCCGGCTCCTGACGGGCCGGCTCGATCGGGGCGACCGGCGGGGCGAGCGTGCCGTTGCCGTTGCCGGCAGTCGCGGCGTCGGTCTGCTCCTTGCCGGGCTTGTCGGCCTTGGACTTCTTCGCCTTGCCGCCCTTCTTCGCCTTGGGCTCCACCGGCGTGAGGGTGTGCGCGTGGTCGGGCACGTAGCGGTTGGACTCGCGCGGGGGGCGGTGGTAGCCGACGGCCGCCGGGCGGTTGGGGATCTCCACCGGACGGGGGTTGACCTGCGCGTAAGGCACGGTCGAGAGCAGGTGGGCGATGACGTTGAGCCGCGAGGACTTCTTGTCCTCCGACTCGACGGTGTACCAGGGGGAGTCGGAGATGTCGGTGAACTGCATCATCGTGTCCTTGGCCCGGCTGTAGTCCTCCCACCGGGTGATCGACTGCATGTCCATCGGCGAGAGCTTCCAACGGCGCATCGGGTCGTTGGCGCGGGAGCGGAACCGGGCCTCCTGCTCGAC
>JAKPEG010000084.1 GCA_029552065.1 Actinomycetes bacterium | reverse complement strand
ACGGCCGTCCGGGCCGCACGACAAAACGAGCAGGATCGCAATAACGCGCATGCACCACCTATTCGGCCGTTTCGACGCCGCTACGGGGCCTCTGCTTCACGTTTTCGGGGTGCTTTGTCTGTGACAGATCAAGGGTTACTGTCGCGTTGACATCGGAGTAACTCTGCACTACTCTCTATCCATGCTCGACGCGACCGAAACCCTCGACTTCGCCATGTTCGACCTGCCGGCCATGACCGCCGAGGACGCCGCGCAGACCAAGGCCACCCGCGAGCGCAAGGCCGCTGCGGCCCGCCTCGCCTACCGCACGGCCGAGCGCGAGGGCGCCGAGGACCCGCGCATCGCGGCCCGCGCCGCCGCCGAGATGACCCGTTGACCCCGAGAGGAGACACCTGCCATGCCCGCCCCGACCACGACCCAGGACCGCTACACCGTCGCCGCTGTCATCATCTGGAACAACGACGAGGATCGCCGCTTCGACCTCGGCACCGCGCCGAGCCGCCGCAAGGCCAAGCGCCTCGGCTACCGCGAGGGCTGCTACCACTACCCGCTGCACTCGTCGGCCCTGTTCACCCTGGAGATCCGGGACACCGTGACCGGCGAGACGGTCCGCGCAGCCGGGGCCGAGACCGAGGCCTACTATCGGGCCCGCGCGCTCCCGACCGTCGCCGAGGTCGGCTGGTGGTGATGCTCGGCCCGGGTGCCACGGACCGGCGCCAGCTCGATTGCGAGCGTTACGATTTTTGTTGACGCGTGAATAACTCTCGCATAGAGTCCGTCTCAGGAATCGACGCCATGCACGCCACGACCACCGCCACCACCCTCACCAACGCTGTTCGCTCTGCCCTTGCATCCCGCGAGCAGTCCGCCGACGTGGCCGTATTCGTCCCATTTGTTCGCCTCTCGCGCGAGGTCGTGGCGCCTGACGGGCAGGTCGGCATCGTTAAGACCACCTTTCGCTTTGACGGCGATCTTGTCCTGCTGCGCGGTTTCGGAAAGGCGGCCGACGACCTCGCCGCCCTGGCCAATCAGGCTCGTCACGAGGGGCTCACGGTGCGCTGATGGGCATCGCGGCTTACAACCGGGGCTGCCTCAGCATCTCGCGGCAGTTGTGCGCTGAGTACGGCTGCCGCGGGTGTGCGCGGTGTAGAGAACACACACCAACGCCGAGGCCCGCGACCTGGGGCGATAAGGCCGTCGCAAGGGCGACCGAGCGGGCCCGCAGGATCGTGGCCGGGTGCGAGCGATATGGGCTTCCTCGCCCGGCTGTCGACGTCCTCGTCAACGCTGTACGTGAGTGCGAACGTGTCGGCGCAGAGACAGCACAACGAGCCGCGGACGCGGCACTTCATGAACATCAGGAGATCACGACCATGCAGACCACGACCACGACGACCCGCCCCACCCTCTCCCGCACCGACCGCACCGACATCGCGCGCTACACGGCAGATCTGGCCCGCGGCAAGGTGTCCCTCGGGTGGCGGCCGACCGTGCTGGCCTTCCGCGAGATCGCGGCCGCGCGCGTCGAGTGGGCCCTCGGCGAGATCCTGCCGTTCTGCGACAAGGCCGAGCTCGAGCGCGACCCGTACCTGTATGAGCCGGCCCGCGTGACCGCGTTCGCGCGCCGCCACGGGGCGGCCAAGCCCGAGCTGATCGTCCCGCTGATCAACGCGTGCGCGGAGGCGATCCCGGTCGCCGAGGGGCAGGTCGCCGACATTCTGCGCGCCGCGCTCGACGGGGCGCCGCTCAACTGACCCGCCGCCGCCCGGCCCCGGCCCGTACCCGCGAGGGTCGGGCCTTGGGGTGCTGGGAGACCACGACGATGCAGACGATCACGACCGACACCCCGACCCGCCCTGTCCGCCCCCTCCTCGCCGCCGAGGACCTCGCCGAAGCCGGTGTCCGCGAGGCCAAGCGAGCCCTCGCCGACGCCCTCGCCGACGCCCTCGCGGCCCTGCCCTTCGCCGCGCACAAGCCCCACGCGCAGGCCCTCGTGCAGCTCCGCACCCGCGAGCTCGTCCGCCGCCGCGCTGCGCTGCTCCACCTGCGCGCGATGTCCGGCCGGATCGAGCAGGACGCGCGACCCGATCTCTCGGACCTCGACTGACCACCTGCCCGAAAGGACCCACGACCATGCCCCGCCACGACACCCGATTCGCCGACCCCGGCGGCCGCTCGGCCCTCCGCGCCGCGTCCCGCCACAACCCCCGCACCCTGCCCTGCCCGACCTGCAAGGCCCCGAACCGGCTCACGCCCGAGGACGAGCGACGCGGCTACCAGTGCGACCGCTGCGCCGACGCCGCCGAGGGCTTCGGGGATTGGGAGTGCTGACCATGCTGCCTGCCGCCCGCGTCAACGGCTTCGCCAAGCGCCCCGAGCGGGCGACGCCGATCACCTGCGACGATCCGACCGTGAGCGTGACCGATGCGGGCACGGTGCGGATCGAGTTCACCGCGCCGTCCGGAGATCGCCTGTGGATCACCATGGACGCCTTTCACGCGCGCCTTTTGCATACTCGCCTCGGCAAAGCCGCTGCTGCCGCCGAGGATCGCCGTTGAGGAGACCTGCCATGGAGAACCCGATCACGACCGAAGAGACCGGCTGGACGATCGCCAGCGCCCTCACCAGCGCCGCCGGCGCCAAGCTCGTGATCCACTGCGGGCACTTCACCCTCGGCACGCACCCGGACGCGGCCAAGCGCGAGGCGGGCGAGCTGGCCCTGATCGACTGGTCGCGCCCGGGCGGCGAAGTCGTCGCCGAGGACGAGGCCGGCCGGGCCCTGCTCGAGCAGGTCGGGCAGGCGCGAGCGCTCGGCGCCGTCGGTCGGGCCCTGATCAAGACCTGGGCGAAGCTGCAGCCGTGGATCGGCCGCTGGCGTGACCTGGCGCGCGAGGCCGAGCAGGTGGCCGAGCTTCCCGGCGGCCCCGCCGATCCCGACCTGCGCCTCGGGCTCGCCATGCGGGCGGTCGCGCTGCAGCGCATGGGCGTCCGCGGCGACATCCCGGCCCGCCACAGCCCGCGCCCGACCGACGTCCAGGGGATCGAGGCCGACGCCTTCGACATTGCGGCCGTCGTCGCCCACGTGCGGCTGACCGACAACGATCGGGCCGCGCTCGCGCCGGTGGTCCAGGCAGCGCCGCGGCCGGCCCTGCGGGTGAACCCGAGGGCGATCGAGCTGCGCCAGCCGGCCTCGGTCGAGCCTGCCAAGCCCGTTCGCCTGAAGCCGGTCTGGACGGTCCAGAGCGCCGACCGCGACGGCAAGCCGACCGAGCGCGTGTGGAAGCTGCCGCGCCTGCACGCCTGGCACGGTCACGCGATCTGGGACTTCTGCACGAGCCGCCCGCGGTACCGGCTGTTCGTGCGCCTCGGCGGCCGCGACAGCGACAGCTATCAGCAGACCGGGATCACGTTCAACCGGATCGCGGACATGCTCGACTGGCTCGCCGAGAACCCGCCACGCGTCGGCGCAGCGTGACCCGTTCCTTCGCCCGTGAGAGGACCCGCCCCATGCCACGCTTCGCCCTCTTCGCCCTCGCCTTCCTCCTCGCCTGCGACGACGCCGCGGATCCGGTCGCGGTCCGGTCCGCGCCGATCGACGCGTACCCCGACGACCCGTTCGCCTTCGGCTGCGA
>JAKPEG010000082.1 GCA_029552065.1 Actinomycetes bacterium | reverse complement strand
CATCATGCGGCTGGTCTCGCGCCTGTCAAGCACGAGACCAACTGACCGCGTGGAGTAGGTGCCACCATGCGAGGTCGCCGTCGACATCGACCTTGAAGCCGAGGGCGCGGGCGTCGTTCGGGAACAGCGGCATCATGTGGTCGCGGTCGCCGAGCGTGAGCCGGTTGGCGAACTCCCGGGCCCTGTCCGGGTCCACGCCGCGCGTGATGCGGGCGGCCGAGATCGAGGTGACGATGTCCGCGAGCGAGTGCCGGGCCCGGACCAGATCGATCGGGTGCCCGGCCTCAGCGGCGGTGCGAGTCGGGCCGGCGAGGACAGACCCCTGCTCTTGGTACAGGATGCAGTCGGTCGGCCCGAGGTTGGCGTCGGGCGCCATGACGACCCGGTCCGCCCCGCAGGCGATGATCGCCCCGCTGGACCAGCACTCGTCGGCGACCCGGACCACGACCTCGCCAGGGTGGAACGAGAGCGCGTGCAGGAGTTGTAGACCGGCATCGACGGCGCCGCCGCGGGTGTCGATCAGGAGGATGATGCGGCGGTCGGCCGGCGTCGCGCGGATCTGCCGGACGAGCTTGAAGGTGCTCGAGCGGTCGACCTCGCCGACGAGGGTCAGGACCCGGGCGTCGTGCTTGCGCTCGAGCCGGCGGCGGTAGACCCAGGCCAGGACGCGGAAGAACCGCGAGCGCAGGTATGTGCGCAGCGAGGCCCAGGGCACGAGGAAGGCGATGGCGGTCAGGAGGATGAGCGGGTCGAAGGTCAGGGTCACGGTGTCTTTCGGGGCAGGTTGGAGAGCAGGCGTCGCATGCCGGCGCAGGGCCGGTCCTCGGCGTGGCAGCCCCAGCGCTGCATGGTCCCGCGCTGGGGCTCGGTCATCTCGGCCAGCGCCGCGGTGGCGCCGGTCTCCCACTCGCCGCCGATGCGTAGCGGGCAGCCCTCGCAGGCGCGCGCCTTGCCTCGACATCGAGGCTCCTCGCGGACTGCTCCGAGCCAGGTGTCGGGGGACACGGCGCCGTTCTTGACGCCGAGGACGGATCGGAGGCCCATCAGGCGCTCACTTTCGGGTAGGGGAGCCACGGCCCGTACAGGTGCCGGCGGCAGCTCGGGGTCAGGGGGAAGAGGTAGCGGTGGTTGCCGCCGTGCTTGAGCGGGCGGGTGACGCGGGGGAGCTCGGCGTGGAGCCAGTCGTGCAGGTCGGCGGCGAGGCCGGTCCGCTCAGGCGAGCGGGCGCCGGCGGCGACCAGCTGTTCCACGGCGTGCTGCCACCCGCGCTCGCGCCCGCGGATCTTCGAGCGGGTGCGCTCGCTGAACACGCGCCCGTCTGGGAGCAGGCGCAGGGTCCTCGCGGTCGCCAGGCCGGCGTAGAGAGCGTTCGTGGCCTGGTAGATGCCCCCGATGTGCCCGGGCTTGACGACCTCTCCGGCCGCGCTCGAGCGGGCGACCGGGTCCGCGAAGCTGACGACGCCGGTGTACCCACGGGCGCGCATGACCTCGAAGGCCCGGGCGATGAACCAGCTCTCGCCGTTGGCCGGGACATCGTCGAGCAGCACGAGGCGGCCGAGCTCGACGGCCTCGGCCTTGGGGACCGGCAGGCAGCTGAGCACCTTGTCCTGCGCCGGGTGGGAGAAGACGATCACGCCGACGAGCGAGCCGGCGCGGTAGAGGCCCACGCGCTCGCGCGCAGCTGGCATCGAGCCGGAGTAGTGCTCGCGCTCGAT
>JAKPEG010000074.1 GCA_029552065.1 Actinomycetes bacterium | reverse complement strand
GAGCTGGAATTTCATGGGGCGAGGCCTCGCAGGCGACGCACGAGGCCGCGGGTGTACCCGCCGCGCTGGCGCCGTCCAGGGGCGGGGATGGTGATCTCGCCCGGCTCGGCGAGCGGGGCGGGCATGAGCGGCTGCATGGTGCCGGTGAACGTCGTGATCACGCCGAGGTACCAGACCGCGACGGTGAAGGTGTAGACGCCGGCCGAGTTGTCCCGATAGACCTCGCCGATCGAGTAGAGCTCGTCGTAGAAGCCCTCGTCGTAGACCGGACCGAGGTACAGGCCGAGATCGGGCAGGTACCGTACTCGGGCAGCAGCGCGGTCAAGGACTCTGGCATCCCGGCGACCTTCGAGTCGACCGACGAGGGCCTGTACGCCGAGGTGCTCGACTCGTCCGCCGCCGACAACCTCGGTCGCGTCGGCGAGGAAGTCGAACATGAAGCGCTTGCGCTCGTAGTTCACCGGCTCCGCTCCTCCCGCCCGATCGCGGCGACGGTGGCGAAGACGAGCGCAAGCCCGCCGAGGAAGCCCGCGGCGAACGGCACCGGGCAGATCCAGCCCGGCACCTCGATCGCGCCGACGGCCCGCAGCGCGAACAGGACCGCGCTCAACAGGAAGCCGTAGCGGACCGCGAGGCCTGCCATGCGCAGCCACGACAGGCGCCGGCACAGGGCGCCGAGGAAGTCGTCGTCGAGCCCGAAGGCCCGGCCGAGCAGGTGGACGTGCTCGTCGGTCAGCATGGCCGGACCCTCACCTTCCAGGCGTAGCCCGAGCGCGCCGCCGCAGCCGTCGCCGCCTCCCGCAGCCGCTCGGGCACGTGCAGGTGCGCCGAGCCGGCCGCGAACGCCGAGAACGCGTGACCGAGCATCTCCGGCGTCGGCACGGTCTCGGTCGTCACGAGCAGCTCCGAGACCCGCGGGCACCGCTGCGCCGTCTCAAGCAGCCGCTCGGCCCACGCCGGCAGGTAGTCGGGCAGCCGCTCGAAGAACTCGGAGATGTCGAGCCCGATCGACACGGCGGCCGCGGGCCAGGACGAGCCCGGCTTGCCGTACATGAGGACCGGCGCGAACTGCTCGTGCGAGTGCAGGCCGATCAGCAGGGCCGCGTGGGCCGCGGTGTCGTAGCGGTCGAGCTCGAC
>JAKPEG010000064.1 GCA_029552065.1 Actinomycetes bacterium | reverse complement strand
CTCCAACCACCGGAACTCGTCCCATTCGGTGAGGACGGTGAGCACGTCGGCCCCTTCGCACGCGGCATACGGGTCGGTGCAGACCT
Organism: Actinomycetes bacterium; assembly: GCA_029552065.1. Taxonomy (GTDB): domain Bacteria; phylum Actinomycetota; class Actinomycetes; order Actinomycetales; family Dermatophilaceae; genus Phosphoribacter. The sequence goes on along the minus strand of JAKPEG010000064.1, from coordinate 12,979 downwards.
CGATCTGGGGGGGCAGGCCGGGTTTCGGGCCGGAGACCGTGGGGTCGTAGGCGCGGACGCGGCAGCCCGCGGCGAGCAGCCGTTCGATGATCCCGATCGACGGGGAATCGCGCAGGTCGTCGGTGAGCGCTTTGAAGGTGAGCCCCCACACGGCCACCGTCGCCCCCTGCGGGTCCGGGCCGGCGGCGCCGAGGATCTTGGCGGTCACCCGGGCGAACTGCTCCTGGTTGACGGCGATCACCCCGGCGAGCAGGTCGAAGGAATAGCCCGCGTCGTGGGCGATCGCGAGCAGCGCCTTGGTGTCCTTGGGGAAGCAGCTGCCGCCCCAGCCGGGGCCCGGTCGCAGGAAGTCGCTGCCGATCCGCTTGTCCGAGCCGATCCCGGCGACCACGTGGTTGATGTCGGCACCCACGCCTTCGCAGATCGAGGCGATCGCGTTGATGTAGCTGAGCTTCGTGGCGAGGAAGGCGTTCGCGGCATACTTGATCGTCTCCGCCGACGCCGTGTCGGTGACGATGACGGGAGCGGCCACCCCGAGGTAGAGCGAGGAGACCTTGAAGGCCGCCGCCTGGTCCTCGCTCCCCACGACGACCCGGTCGGGCTTGAGGAAGTCCTGGACGGCGGAGCCCTCGCGGAGGAATTCGGGGTTGGAGACGACTTGGACGTCCTGGCGTGCGAGCACCCGCTTGACGACCTTGGCGCTGCCCACGGGGACGGTCGACTTGTTGACCACGACGGCCTCGTAGGGCAGGTGCGGCCCGATCTCCCGGGCGGCCGCCTCGACATAGCCGAGGTCGGCGGACCCGTCCTCGCCCTGGGGCGTCGGCACACAGAGGAAGGCGATCTCGCAGTCCTTGACGGCGTTGGCCGCACCGACGACGAACCGGAGGCGTCCGGTGCGGATGCCCTCCTCGACCACCCGGTCCAGTCCGGGCTCCACGATGGGGATCTCGCCGCGTGAGAGCCGCTCGACCTTGTCGGCGTCGACGTCCGCGCAGACGACGTCGTGCCCGAGGTGCGCCAGGCACGCTCCCGTCGTCAGGCCGACGTATCCGGTACCGACGACTGCGACGCGACTCACGACGCGTGATCCTAACGGACCTGCTCGTCGGCACGCCGGGCGGTGGTGTCGGCCTCGGAGAGGAACAGGCCGAAGGTCGCCGGCTGGCGAGCGACCAGTTCCAGCCGTCCGCCGCAGGACTCGGCGAGGTCACGGGCGAGCGCGAGCCCCAGGCCGGTTCCGGTCTGGCCGCTCGTGACGGAGCGCTCGAAGATGTGCGGAGCGAGGGTCGTCGAGACGCCGTCGCCCTCGTCGCACACCTCGACGACGACCGACGGTCCGCTGCGCCGCGCGCTCACCTGGACCGTGCCGCGGCCGTGGACGAGCGAATTCTCCAGCAGGGTGGAGAGCACCTGACTGAGCGCGACCGGGGTCGCCCGGACGACGAGCCCCCGCTCACCGTGCACCCGGACGCTCCGCCGTGCGGTCTCGAAGGCGGGCTGCCATTCCCGTTGGAGGGTCGCGATGATCGAGTCGAGCGACACGTCGGGGACGGCACCTCCACCCCCTCGGGAGCGGGTGCGCTGGAGGAGTTCCTCGACGACGCGGCTCAGGCGCTCCACCTGGGCAAGGGCGACCGCCGCCTCCTCGTGCGCGACCTCGAGGTCGTCCGTGGCGGCGATCTCCTCGATCCGCATGACGAGCGAGGTGAGCGGCGTCCGCAGTTGGTGCGAGGCATCCGCGGCGAAACCGCGTTCGGTGGCCAACGCCCGGCTGGACTGCAGGGCCGAGCGCGACAGGACCTGGGAGATCCGATCCATCTCCTCGATCCCGGTGTCGAGCGGGGAGAGCTGGGCTTCGCCGGCTCCGAAGCGCTCGGCCCGCTCGGTGAGCGCCCGCATCGCCGCAAGGACCCGGCCGGTCGTGCGCCGCCCCGTCCACACGCTCACGAGGGCCCCGACGAGGACGAGCAGGAGGAAGACACCAGTCACCTGGGCCGCCCGCGCGCTCGCCGGCTGCCCCACCCACTCGAGCACCCAGTCGGGTCGCGTGGTGACGACGTAGAGCGCGGCGAAGAACGGCATACCGACCGCGATGATCGAGATGAGGATGGCTGCCCCGGTGGCCCGGATCATCAGCCGGCGCACGACGGGTCAGCCCGACGTGGCCGGCGTGGGCCGCTCGAACCGGAAACCCATCCCGCGCACCGTGGCGATGTAGCGCGGTTGGGCGACGTCGTCACCCAGCTTGCGGCGCAGGAGCGAGATGTGCATGTCGAGGGTCTTCGTCGAGCCGATCCACTCGGTGTCCCACACCTCGCGCATGAGCTGCTCGCGGGTGACGACCCGGCCCTGCTCGCGCACGAGCACGCGCAGCAGATCGAACTCCTTCGCGGTGAGGGCCAGTTCCTCGTCGTTGAACCATGCCCGACGGGCGTCGGGGTCGAGCCGGATGACCTCGCCGTCCGGGCTCGGGTGCGCGTCGGAGGTGCGCCGCAGCAGCGCGCGGACCCGGGCGAGGAATTCCGCGGTCCGCAGCGGCTTCGTGATGTAGTCGTCGGCACCGGCGTCCAGACCCACGACCGGGTCGAGGTCGTCGGCCCGCGCGGTGAGGATGAGCACCGGGACCGAGTTGCCCGCGGCCCGGAGTCGGCGGCATACCTCGAGGCCGTCGATGTGCGGGAGGCCGAGGTCGAGCACGACCAGGTCGGGATGCTCCCGCAGGCCCTCGAGGGCGGCCCGGCCGTCGACCCGGTGATCGACCTCGTAGCCGTCGCGAGCGAGCGCCCGAGCCACCAGCTGCGCGATCTCGGGATCGTCCTCGACGAGGAGCACGCGCGTCATGTCGCGATGGTATGCCGTGCCGCCCCGTCCCCGCTCAGTGTCCGGGCCACCTGGGTGAACGCTTCTCGTTGAAGGCCGCCACACCCTCGGCCCGGTCCCGGCTGAATGCCGTGGCTCGCCAGCACGCGTCCTCGATCTCCAGTCCCGCGGCGAGGTCGACGTCGAGCCCCAGCCGCATGGCTCGCTTGGCCGAACGCACTCCCACCGGCGAGTTGGCGGCGATCTGTCCGGCGAGGGCGAGCGCCCGCTCGCGGGCCCCGCCGGCGGGGACGAGTTCGTCGACCAGCCCGAGGTCCCAGGCCTCGCGGGCGGGGATCTTGGCCGCGGTGAAGATGAGTCGAGCGGCCCGGGACCAGCCGATCCGACGGCCGACGAGCTGGGTCCCGCCCCCGCCGGGGATGACCCCCACCGCCACCTCGGGCAGACCGACCGTGGCCCCCTCGCCGCAGACGAGCAGGTCGCAGGAGAGCGCGAGCTCGAAACCGCCGCCGAAGGCAAAGCCCTCGACGGCCGCGATCGCCGGCATCGGCAGGGCGAGGACCCCGCCGTAGGCTCCCCGGTGCGTGGGGCGGATGGCGACGAGGTCGGCGTCGCTCATCGTGTTGCGTTCCTTGAGATCGGCGCCGACGCAGAACGCCGACGGATGCGACGAGGTGAGCACGACCGCGCGGATCTGGGCGTCGGCGGCCAGCGCGGCGGTCGCGGCCCCGATCGCCCGGGCCATCGCCGTCGACACCGCATTCATCGCCGCGGGGCGATCGAGGACGAGCTCCGCCACGTGGCCCTCCTCGCCGTGGCGTTCGATCCGCACGAATCCGGCGAGGTCGCCGGTCGAGGGCTCACCCGACGGTCCGGTGGCGCCAGCGTGGTCGGTGGTCATGATGTTCTCCCTCGGCGGTCGGCGGTGGTAGAGCGGGTGAGGACGTGCGGGGTCACCGACCCGACGCCGCGCATCGTGCGCCGGCGCATGGCAGCGAGGGTGAACCCGGACTGGGTGGCCAGTGCCGTCGCGAGCGAGCCGTCGACGAGCACGGCGTTGGGGTGCGCGAGCGAGGTGAGCCGCGCGGCGCGGTTGACCGTGTTGCCGAAGACGTCGCCGAGTCGGGAGACGACCGGCCCGAAGGCGACCCCCACCCGGATGTCGGGCAGGACCGGGTCCTCGGCGAGCGCGTCGACGAGGTCGAGCGCGATGGCGGCACCCGGCGCGGGAACGCGGGTGGTGAACAACACCTCGTCGCCGACGGTCTTGACGACCCGGCCGCCGTGTGCGGTGACGACGTCGGTCGCGAGCGCCTCGAACCGCTGCACGGTGCGTGCGAGCTCACGCTCGGTGAGCTGGCGCACGAGAGTGGTGAAGGCGACGAGGTCGGCGAAGCCCACGCAGCGCACCTGTCCCTGGAGGTCGTGCCCGGGCGAGGCGTCGGCGAGCAACCGCGAGACGGCATCGGCGAGGTGCCGACGCCAGGCGTAGACGAGCATCGGCTCGAGCTCGTCGGCGAGGTCGAGGACCAGCGCGGCGGTCGCCTGGGCGGCCTCCTCGCCGAGCGGCCCGACCGGACCGTCCGGGCCGAGGGCAGCGTCGGAAGCCTCGGGGCCTGCGGGCTCGGTCGTCCCGGCGAGCGACTCGGCGAGCAGTTGGACCTGCCAGGAGGCGAGCCGGTCGAGGGTCCGGGCGAAGGCCCGGGTGAGGCCCAGGGCGCTCGACTCGTCGATCACGCCGCTGCGCACGAGCACCGTCATCCGGCGAAGCGCCCGCAGGTCGGCCTCGGTGAGCAGCCGGTCGGTGGAGGTCATCGCGGGGAAGCCGAGTGCATGCCAGAACTTGCGGGCGCCGACGACCGAGACCCCGGCCAGGCGGCTCACGTCCTGCCGGGAGAATTCGCGGCTCATCCCCACGAGCAGCGAGGAGACGTCGTCGCTGTCGAGCCGTTCGGCCGTCCGGGTCGGCACGGCCGGCACCCGGACGGAGTGGGGTGCCGCAGGCGCCGTCATCGCCGCGCCACTCGCGCGGGCCACCGCCTCGGCGGGCCGGCTGCCGGTGCCCGGGTCGGGCAACTTGGCGGGCGCGGCGGTCATACGAGCATCATGCCAAGCCGACACCGGTGTCGGTCGGGCGGACGTGGGTGACGTCGCCGGCGGCATACCGCTCGATCCCCGATCCTGGGTCGACGAGGAGGGCACCGTCCTGGTCGATGCCCACCGCGCGGGCCCGCACGGTCGCCCCTGCGAGGGTCCCGAGGCGCACCTCGGCCCCCACCGTCACACACGCGGCCCGGTATGCCGCGCGGACACCCTCCGCGGCGGCGCCGCCCGCGACGAGCGCCGCCGACCGGTCGGCGAGCCGGTCGAGGATCGCGACGAGCAGGCCGGACCGCTCGGGCGCCGCCCAGCCGGCGAGGGCGAGCGAGGTCGCCGTGGGCACGGGCAGCTCCGCCCGGGTCTGGTCGACGTTGAGCCCGACGCCGACGACGACGAACCCGGCGGCGCGGGGCGTCGCGGGGCGTAACTCGCAGAGGACCCCGGCGAGCTTGCGTTCCCCGTCGCCCGGCAGCAGGACGTCGTTTGGCCACTTGAGCACGGCCGGCAGGCCCGTGACGGCGGTCACGGCTTCAGCTGCGGCGAGGCCGGCCGCGAGCGGTGCCCATCCGGGAGCCGGCGGCAGGGGCACGGTCGCCGAGAAGGTGAGCGAGGCGCCGGCAGGAGCCTCCCACGACCGGTCGAGCCGACCTCGGCCCCGGGTCTGGAGTTCGGCGAGGACTACCTCCCAGGGACCCTCGGCGGCGAGAGCGAGCGCGTTGGTCGATTCCGCCTCGGCGAGCACGTCGACCCGACGCCACGGGCCTCGCGTGCGCAGGGTCACGTCCAGCGCGTCACGGTCGATGGCTGTCCTCATGCCGACAAGGCTAGAGTTCGGAGCTATGGCGAACGACGGTGTTTCGGCAGCGGCGACGACCGCGGCACCCGATCCGACGACCACGGCCGGCAAGCTGGCCGAACTCAAGCGGCGCGTCGCCGAGGTGGCCGACGCAGGATCCACCACGGCCGTGGAGAAGCAGCACGCGAAGGGCAAGAAGACCGCCCGCGAGCGGATCGGCATGCTGCTCGACGAGGGCAGCTTCGTCGAGATGGACAAGTACGCGCGCCACCGCAGCACGCAGTTCGGCCAGGACAAGTCCCGGCCCTACGGCGACGGCGTCGTCACCGGCTATGGCACGGTCGACGGCCGCCAGGTCGCGGTGTTCGCCCAGGACTTCACCGTCTTCGGCGGGTCCCTCGGCGAGGTCTTCGGCGAGAAGATCGTCAAGGTGATGGACTGGGCGGCCAAGATCGGCTGCCCCGTCGTCGGCCTCAACGACTCCGGCGGCGCACGCATCCAGGAGGGCGTGGTCTCCCTCGGACTCTACGGCGAGATCTTCTTCCGCAACGTCCGCGCCTCGGGCGTCGTCCCGCAGATCTCGTTGATCATGGGCCCTTGCGCGGGCGGTGCCGTCTATTCGCCGGCCATCACCGACTTCACCGTCATGGTCGACAAGACGTCCCACATGTTCATCACCGGGCCCGACGTCATCAAGACGGTGACCGGCGAGGAGGTCGAGTTCGAGGACCTCGGCGGCGCCCGCGCCCACAACACCAAGTCCGGCGTCGCCCACTACATGGGCGTCGACGAGGACGACGCGATCGAATACGTCAAGGCCCTGCTTTCCTACCTGCCCTCCAACAACATGGAGCTGCCGCCGGCCTTCGGCGACGGCGAGTCGGACCTCGACCCCACCGACACCGACCTGTGGCTCGACACGTGCATCCCCGACTCCCCCAACCAGCCCTATGACATGCTCGAGGTCATCCGGCACGTCGTCGACGACGCGGAGTTCCTCGAGGTCCACGCGCTGTTCGCCCCCAACATCGTCGTGGGCTTCGCCCGGATCGACGGGATGAGCGTGGGCATCGTGGCCAACCAGCCGATGCAGTATGCCGGGTGCCTGGACATCGAGGCCTCCGAGAAGGCGGCCCGGTTCGTGCGGACCTGTGACGCCTTCAATGTCCCGGTCGTCACCCTCGTCGACGTCCCCGGCTTCCTGCCCGGGACCGACCAGGAGTGGAACGGCATCATCCGCCGGGGCGCCAAACTCATCTATGCCTACGCCGAGGCGACGGTCCCCAAGATCACCGTCATCACCCGCAAGGCCTACGGCGGCGCCTACGACGTCATGGGCTCCAAGCATCTGGGTGCCGACATCAACCTCGCCTGGCCGACCGCCCAGATCGCCGTCATGGGTGCCCAGGGTGCGGTGAACATCCTCTACCGCAAGGAACTCAAGAAGGCCGCCGACGAGGGCCGTGACGTCGAGGCCGCCCGGGCCGAGTTCATCCGGCTCTACGAGGAGACCCTCGCCAACCCCTACATCGCGGCGGAGCGCGGCTACGTCGACACCGTCATCAGCCCGTCCAACACCCGGATGAACGTCACCCGGGCGCTGCGTGCGCTGCGGACCAAGCGGGAGACCCTGCCGCCGAAGAAGCACGGGAACATCCCGCTATGACCCAGGCAGGCCCCGCCGACGCTGCCGACGCTGCCGGTTCGGCGCCGCCGGTCATCCGGGTCGAGCACGGCGACCCCAGCCCCGAGGAGATCGGGGTGCTCGTCGCCATCCTCGCCGCCTCGGGTGGAGCGGCCGGCGCCGCTCCAGAACGCCCGGCCTCGCGGTGGTCGGCCCCGACGACGCGGCTGGGATCGACCGGGCCGGGCCGCGGGAACTGGCGTTTCAGCGGTATGCCGCGCTGACCGGACCCCGCACTGCTCCCGACCCCGCTGCTGCCGGCCCCGGTGGATCGGCAGGAGCGTGCCCAGGAACGTGTCCGGAGCGCGACCCGAACCGTGACCCGGACGCCTGAGCCGTCCGGCTCAGGCCGTCACGGACACGTGGACGTGGTCGTAGTGGTTGGCGGTGGCGCTCCCGCGATCGGCCATCGCCCGCCAGTAGGGACGGCTCGGTTCCCAGATCCGTTGCCGCCAGATGACGTACTTCACGTGGAACTGGGCCGCGTGGGCGATGACGAAGGCGGCGACGGCGTCGCCCTGCGCCTTGCCCGAGATCATCACGTCGACCGCCCGCCCCGCTCCGTGGTCGCCGGAGTCGCCCGCGCGGTAGCCGCCGATGTTCGAGATGCCGAACGTGGCCCGGACCGCGCAGTAGACCGTCACGGCATAGCCGCGCAGGCCGATCCCACGGGCGGCGCCGGCGAACTGGGAGCCCAGTGCGAGCGCGGGAACGGCGGCGCTGGGCACCGCCGAGGCTGCCTTCGTCACGGATGGCGACGTCGAGGGAGCGGCCGTGGGGGCAGGGGTAGGCGCCGCCGCCTCGGGGACCTGGGGGGCCTCGGTGGCACCCTGCTCGCCGTCGGCGTCGAGGTCGCGGGGGGCCACCCGCGCCCGCGTCCGGGACACGGCCCGGTCGGCGGAGTCGCGTGCGGCGAGCAATTGCATCGCCTGGGGCATCGCCGGGCGGACGGCGGTCACGGGTGCCGGTGCCACCTGCGGGGCTGCGGCGACGAGAGCGACTCCCGCTCCCACGGCCAGCGGGATGGTGCGCAGACCCGATCCGATCGAGACGGCGAGCCGTCGCGGACGCGCCGGGCCCCGGTGACGCCCGGGTGCCCGATGGCGGCCTTCATGACTCGAGCGTGTCCGCACCCGCTCTCCCCTCTCGGTCGGCGTGCGGCCACCCTACCGGATGGTCACGAACAGGTCACGACCCGGTCCGTGGCGGGTCGGTCACTTCCGACCCCCGGAGCGCGCCCGGCCGGTCCGGTCGAGCGTGCCGAGGATCCGCTCGACCATGGGCGCGAGTGCCGCCGCCCACGCGTGGTGTCTCTCGACGTAGCTGCGCCCGGCCTTCGCGAGGTCCAGCCGCACCTCTGGGGAGTCGAGCAGGCGGCATACGGCTGCCGCGAAGTCCGCGTCGCCGTCGGCCACCAGCAGGTCGCGTCCCGGCACCGCCGCCAAACCCTCGAGGGCGACCGGCGTGGTCACCGTCGGCAGCCCGAGGGCGAGGTACTCGAGGACCTTGTTCTGCACGCCGGCACCCAGCCGGAGCGGGGCGACCGCCACCGCTGCGCCGTGTGCCGCGGCGACGACGTCGGGGACCTCGCCGGTCACCTCGACCCCCGGCACCGCGCGCAGCTCGCGGGCCTTGTCCGGCGGGATCCGGCCGATGAGCCGCAGCCGGGCCTGTGGGTGGCTGCGGCGCACGAGCGGGAGGAGGTCGCGGGCCGCCCGCGCCGCCGCGTCGAGGTTCTGCAGGCTGCACATGTTGCCGATGAAGGCGAGGACCGGCGGGTCCTGCGGTTCCGGGACGCGATAGGGGAATCGGTCGAGGTCGACGCCGTTGGGGCAGACGAGGACGTCCGGCCGTGCGGCGGGATCGGGGCCGAACAGGTGGCGGCGGTCCACCTCGCTCACGAGGAAGCTCGCGTCGAAGCCGTCGGGCAGGGCACGCTCGGCGGCGAGCAGCCGCCGCTGCTCGACCGAGTAGATCGCCACCCGCGGATCCCGATGACGGCCCCCGCCGGCGCGGACGCGCTCGTAGTTGAGCGAAATCGCGTCGGTCATCTCGAGGAACCTCGGCCGGGGAAGGGTGAGGGCGACGGCGGCCGTGCGGATGAGGTGGGCGAAGACGCCGTCGTGGCTGGGCGCCAGTTCGGCGGCCAGCCGGCGGAATCGCGCGTCGCGGTAGTAGGCGACCTGCAGCGGCGTGCGCGTCGGCAGGGCGAGCGCCGTGTGCAGCTTCGAGCGCCACGGAGGCAGCAGGACCCGGTGGACCTCGGCGAAGACCCCGTCGTCGGGGACCGCCATCTCCAGCTCCGCGGTGGACTCGCACAGACTCACGAGGGTCAGCTCGAGGTGGGCCGAGAGGGTCGTGGCCACCGCATGCAGCCGTAGCCGGTCGCCACCCACCACCGGATAGGGGAAGCGTGGGGCCAGGACGAGCAGCCGCCGGGTCACTGCCGCCTCCCCCGGGTTCGTGCGGCGGCCGCCTCGATCGACTCCTCGAACAGCCGCCACATCACCGAGGCATGACCGGCCGGGTCACGTTCGACGGTCTGCGGCAGCCGGCAGGCGAGCGGCAGTTCGCCACGGGCCAGGGCACCGAGGTCGGCCGCGAGCCCGTCGACGTCGGTCCGCACGACCGTGCCCACTCCGGCGCCGGCCTCGACCATCGAGGCGTGTTCGCCGTGGAGCACGGGGACGCCGCAGAGTTGGGCCTCGACGACCGGCATACCGAAACCCTCGTAGAGCGAGGGCAGGAGGAAGGCGTCGGCGCCGGCGTAGAGCGCCGGCAGGTCCGCGGTCGCGACATAGCCGAGCCGCCGCACGGTGCCCGACTCCTCGGCCCGCGCGACCGTCCGCTCGATCTGGGCGTCGCGCCAGCCACGCCCGCCGACGACGACGAGCTGCGGCAACTCGAGCCCCTGCTCGCGACAGCGCAGGTATGCCGTGAGCAGCCCGACGAGGTTCTTGCGGGGTTCCAGCGTGCCGAGGGTGAGCAGGTAGGGCCGATCGAGCCCGCGCTCCGCTCGCACCCGGGCGAGCTCGGCCGGCGCGGGCCGCCCGAAGCAGTCCGCCACGAGCGGGTGCAGTACCGCGTCGACGGTGCGCCCGTAGGCCCGCTCGACGTCGACGGCGGTGGCCCGGGAGACCGCGACCAACCGGTCGGCGGATCGGGCCGCGACCGGTTGGAAGGCCGCCCGGCCGAGCCGGGAGTACCACGGGAGGGTGGCACCGGCATACCGGTAGACCAGGTCGTGCACCGTCGCGACCACGCCCATCGAACGCGGGCGGCGCACGGGCAGCAGACCGTTGGCCGCCCAGAAGACGTCCGGCCGGTCCTGCGCGAGCATAGACGCGAGATGGGTGTTCTGCCAATAGGGCCCCCGCCGTCTGGGTGTCTTCACCCGCCGGACCACGTTGGCGGCCTCCGGCCAGACCACCGGGGAGTTGCCGTAGAGGAAGAAGGTCGCCTCGGGGTGTGCCTCGAGGAGCGCCGTGAGGACGGGGGTGACGTAGTTGCCGATCCCCGTCGGGCGCTCGACCAGGCCGGTGGCATCCACCCCGATGCGCATGACGGTCCTCCCCTCGCGGATCAGGCCGGGCTCACGCCGGAGAACCGCGCGTCGATGCCGAGCACCCCGGCGATGGCGAAGGGGGTGTGGACGGTGAACGCGGAGGTGTCGTCGCGTCGGTCGACGAGCGACCCGTCGGTGTGGATGACGACCGCGAAGAGGGCGTAGGCGCCGGGGCCCATGGTCGCGGCCGGGATGTCGAAGTCGAGGACGACCGGACCGGTGACGGTGGGCAGTTCGTGCCGTTGGCTCCGGGTGTCGGTGTGCCAGAGCATCCGGCCGCCGGCCTCGGTGATCCCGATCCCGCACACCCAGTCTGTGAGCGGCTCGTGGGGGACGATCCGCACCCGCACCCGTGCCCGGTCGCCGAAGGAGAGGTCGGACGTGGGGGCGTCGTCGGCCCCGAGCAGTTCGACGGACGCGATCTGGTTGCGCCGGCCGGACTTGCCCTCGATCGACTCCTGGGCGGAGCCGGCATAGCCCTCGCGCAGCCGGCGTACCGCCTCCGCCGGATCGCCGTCGTAGGCGAGACTGCCGTGATCGAGGACGAACGCCCGGTCGCACACGTCGATGACCTGTTCCATCGCGTGCGAGACGAGGACGATCGTGCGCCCGTCGCGCTGGAAGCTGCGGATGTGGTCCATGCACTTGCGTTGGAAGGGTTCGTCGCCCACCGCGAGGACCTCGTCGACGAGCAGGATGTCGGGGTCCACGTGCACGGCCACGGCGAACGCGAGCCGGACGTACATGCCCGAGGAGTAGAACTTCACCTGGGTGTCGACGAAGTCCCCGATGCCGGCGAAGTCGACGATCTCCTCGAGGTGCGCGCCGACCTGACGTTGGCTCAACCCGAGCAGCGACCCGTTGAGGAAGACGTTCTCCCGGCCGGTGAGGTCGGGGTGGAAGCCGGCACCGAGCTCGAGCAATGCGGCCAGCCGACCGCGCCGGCGGATCATTCCCTTCGTCGGTTCGATGATGCCGCCGATGGTCTTGAGCAGGGTCGACTTGCCCGAACCGTTTGCACCGATGAGGCCGACGCTCGTGCCTGCCTCGATGTCGAAGGAGACGTCGCGCAGCGCCCAGAAGTCCTCACGGTGCCGACGGGAGCGGCCGAAGTTGACCAGCCGCTCCTTGAGGCTCTTGTCCTTGTAGATGACGAACCGACGGGAGACCTCGGACGCGGAGATCACGACCGGCCGGGATGCCATCACAGCTCCTGGGCGAAGTTGGCCTGCGCCCGGGTGAAGACCCACTGCCCGGCGAGCAGCGCACCCAGGCCGACGACGATGAGGACGAGCAGACGGGTGGTGAGGCCGTCCGGCCAGGCCATCGTGTCGCCGGCGATCCAGAAGGCGTGCTGCATCGCCAGGACCGAGACGGTGGTCGGACTCCACAGATAGGCCTCGAGTGCCGGTCCGCTGATGACGTTGGCGACAAAGGTCCACGAGTAGACGATCGGGCAGATCCAGAACAGGATCGTGAGGGCCACCTCGACGAGGTAGGTGGTGTCCCGGAAGTAGACGGTGGCGCTGGACAGGACGAGGCTCAGCGCATAGGCCCAGACGACGATGCAGAGGATCGCGAGCGGGAAGTAGAGCAGCCGATCCCCCGTCGGGAACTTGCCGAGCAGCAGACAGGCGGCGAGCAGGACGACGAACTGCATGGCGAAGTTCACGAGGGAGGAGCCCACGACACTGAGCGGGAAGACCTCGCGGGGCAGGTAGACCTTCTTCACGAGGCCGGCGTTGGTGAGGATCGAGGCCGACCCGAGGGTGACGATCTCGGTGAACAGCTGCCAGGTGATGAGGCCGGTGAACATGAAGACGGCGAAGTCGGGGATGCTGCGCGCCGCACCGAGGAAGTGCCCGATGGCGATGAAGTAGACCAGCAGCGTCACCAGCGGCCGGATGAGCGTCCAGAGCAGGCCGAGCGAGCTGTCCTTGTATTTCGCCTTGAGCTCGCGCCGCACGAGCATGCCGAGCAGCTCGCGGAAGCCGAGCACCTCGCGCAGGGT
>JAKPEG010000048.1 GCA_029552065.1 Actinomycetes bacterium | reverse complement strand
CTCGCCGGTCAACGAGGTCACGTGCGGGTTCGTCTCGGCGGCGATCGCCAGCGAGGAGACCCGCACCCGCCGCCGCGCGCTGGCCGGCGTCGAGGGCACGAGCAAGAAGGCGACCGGCGTCGAGGGTTGAATAACGGCCCGCACCCATCGTATTAGACCCACAGCGGCTACTCGGCTCCGGCCGGGATCGTGCTCGACACGAGTGCCGCGAACGGCCCCAAGCATGGGGCCACCTTGCGGCGAGCGGATGGGCGGGGGCCCGATGAAGCTCGCGCGGCGGAGACCGCAGCCCCGATGATGCGGACTCGACCACAGCGGCCGGACCGGCGGCCGTAGCCCGATGGACTCGGGTGAAGCGGGGCAACCCGACCCGGTACATCCTCGCCGTGTTCTCGCACGTTCAAGCGGCGTTGCAATAGAGCGTGTGGCCGTAGCTGGCCTGACAACTGCAAGAAGGCCGGAGGGTTCGCTCTCCGGCCTTCGCCTTTGAAGCAACCCCGGCCCGCCCCGTCTCACCGCTCGATGGATAGACCTGCCCCAATGACCATGTTCACATGCGACCCAGAGGCCGCGATGATCGCCGATCTGATCGCGCAGCAGGCCGCCGAGGAGCGCGACCGCGACGCCCGGCTCGACCTCCGCAGCCGGCTCCACGACGGCCCCTGCGACCTGTGCTGCGAGGACAGCGCGGTCGGGCTCGTGCTGGTCGGCGACGACGCGCTCTGCCCGGGCTGCGCCGAGGCGATCGGTGTCGACTTCAACAAGGCCCGCGAGGAGGCCTGGATCCCGGTGTGCCCGGCGGAGGCCTGAGCCATGGGCGGATTCGTTCACCTGCCCGGCTTCCTCTCGCAAGAGCAGGTCGACGCGCTCGCCGAGGAAGGCCGCCGGATCATCGCCGCAGCTCCGCTCATGGCTCCGACGATGCGCGACGGGACATCGCTCAAGGTGCGGGTCACGAGCGCGGGCGCGTGGGGCTGGTGGGCTGACCCGAAAGGCTACCGCTACGTCGAACGGCACCCGACCACCGGCCAGCCGTTTCCGCCGATCGACCCGCTGTTCCGCGAGCTGACCGCGCAGATCCTCGAGAGCGCGGGCTACCCCGGCGGCGGCGCGTTCGCGGCCAGCGTCGACAGCGTCCTGATCAACTGGTACGCGCCCGGCGCCTCGCTCGGGTGGCACGTCGACCGGACCGAGGAGGACACCGCGGCGCCGATCGTGTCGATCAGCATCGGCGACACGGCGCTGTTCGAGATCAAGCTCGACGAGCAGGTGCAGAAGTACGTGCTGATCAACGGCGACGCGTGCGTGCAGGGCGGCTCGTCGCGCGCCGCGGAGCACCGGATCGC
>JAKPEG010000040.1 GCA_029552065.1 Actinomycetes bacterium | reverse complement strand
ATACGGCTCGCCGGTGGCCGGGTCGACGCAGGAGCCGAGGGCGTTGACGACGACGAGGGCGGCGACCGTCGTGCCGTCGGCGAGCACGATGCTCGCCGAGCCGACGCCGCCCTTGAGGCCACCCGCGCGCGCCCCGGTGCCTGCGCCGACGACGCCCTGGACGACCGGCCCGTCGGAGGCGTCGACCCAGGCGTCGTTGCCGGTCGCGGCGTCCGGCCGCCTGCCGAAGTCGCCGCCACGCCCGAGGTCGAAGATCACCGCCGCCGGCACGATCGGCACGACCTCGCCCGGCGCGCCCATGGGGAAGCCGATCCCGGCGGCGTAGAGCCGTTGCATGACCCCGTCGGCGGCCGCCAAGCCGAAAGCCGATCCGCCGGAGAGGACGACCGCGTGCACCCGCTCGACCAGGTTGCGCGGGTCGAGCAGGTCGGTCTCGCGGGTGCCCGGGCCGCCCCCGCGGACGTCGACCCCGGCGACCGCCCCCTCGGGCGGCGCGCAGACGACCGTCGTCCCGGACAGCCAGCCGTCGCCGATCCGGGTGGCGTGCCCGACCCGGATGCCGGCCACGTCGGTGAGCGTGTTCGTCCGGCCCGCGCGTGGCGAGGGGGTCGGCTGGGCGGGCGCCGGAGGCGTGGTCGGTTCGGTCACGGGTGGTCCTTCGGAGTCGGGTCGGAGCGAGCACTCCTGCGCGCGGCAAGGGTCTCGGCCGCGAGGTCGGCGGCGGTGCGGCCGGCGAGCGCCGCCTGCAGCCGAGGGGCGGCGGCGACGAGCTGGCGGGTGTAGGGATGGGCGGGCTGCTCGTAGACCTGCTCGATCGGGCCCTGCTCGACGATCTCGCCCCGGCTCATCACCGCGACCGTGTCGCAGACGTGCCGAACGACGGCCAGGTCGTGCGAGACGAACAGCAGGGTGAGAGAGAGCCGGTCGACGATCTCGGCGAGCAGGTTGAGCACCTGGGCCCGCACCGAGACGTCGAGCGCGGAGACCGGCTCGTCGGCCACGAGGATGCGCGGATCGGGGGCCAGTGCCCGGGCGATCGAGATCCGCTGCCGCTGCCCGCCGGAGAACTGGTGCGGATAGCGGTCCGCCGCCTCGGGCTGCAGGCCGACCGCCTCGAGCAACTCGTGGACCCGCGGCAGAGTATGCCGCTGGCCCTGGGCGACGAGCGGCTCGGCGACGATGTCGCGCACCCGCATCCGGGGGTCGAGCGATCCCATCGGGTCCTGGAAGACGAGCTGGAGCTGGCGACGCAGGAAGCCCAGCCGCCGTTCGGGCAGCCGGGAGATCTCGACGCCCTCGATCTGGACGCTGCCCGAGGTCGGCCGGTCGAGCCCGGCGACGATCCGCAGGGCGGTCGACTTGCCGCAACCGGACTCCCCGACGATCCCGAAGCGCTGGCCCCGCTGCACCTGCAGGCTCACCCCCCGCAGGGCGTGGACGACCGGTCCCGGCGTGGTGATCGAGGTCCGCGGACGCCGGTAGTCGCGGGTGACCTCGTGCAGCCGGATCGCCGGCACACCATTGCCGTTGCCGACTCCATTGCCGCTGCTGCCTCCATTGCCGGTGCCGGCGAACGGGTTTCCCGAAGGGCTCTGGGCCGCGCTCATCCGTGGCTCACCACCGGGTGCCAACAGGCGAAGCCGTTCTCGGGGCCCGCGCCCTGCCAGGTCGGCAGCTGCTCGCATTCGCCCGTCGCGTGGATGCACCGGTTGCGGAAGACGCAGCCGGCCGGGAACCGCCCGGCGGCGGGCACCGAGCCCTGGATCGTGTAGAGCCGGCCGTCGGGTCGGGTGAGGTCGAGGTCGGAGGCCCCGATGAGCCCTCGGGTGTAGCGGTGCCGGGGACGGGTGAAGACCTCGTGCACGTCGCCCGCCTCGACGACCCTCCCGCCGTACATGACGAGCACCCGTTCGCACACCGAGGCGACGACGGCGAGGTCGTGGGTGATGAACAGCAGCCCCGCATCGCGAGCCTCGACGCCGCGCACGACGAGGTCGAGGACGAGCGCCTGGACGGTGACGTCGAGAGCGGTCGTCGGTTCGTCGCAGATGAGCAGTGCCGGGTCGTTGGCCAGGGCCATCGCCACGACGACCCGCTGGCGCTGGCCGCCGGAGAGTTGGTGCGGATAGGCCCGTGCGGCGTCGGCGGGGTCGGGCAGCCCGACCCGGTCGAGCAGCTCGACGGCCCGGGCCGCTGCCGCGGCCCGGTCGGGCACCGTCGCGTGGATGCGCATGATCTCGGCGACCTGATCGCCTACCCGCATCGTCGGGTTGAGGGCGGTCATCGGCTCCTGGAAGACCATCGCGACGTCGCGTCCGCGCATCGCGGCCAGCGCCCGCTCCGCGGCTCCGACCACCTGCGTGACCCGCACCCCGTCCGGCCGCTGCCCCGTGACGGTGACCTCGCCCTCGGCTTCGAGCGCCTCCGGCAGCAGCCCCATGATCGCGAGAGCGGTGAGCGACTTGCCCGAGCCCGACTCGCCGATGAGCCCGACCCGCTCCCCCCGGCGCACGGTGAGGTCCACGTCCAGGAGCAGGTCCTTGGACCCCACCCACACGTCGAGCCCGCGCACGCGCAGGACGTCGGCGGGCGGCATACCCGCGTCGTATGCCGTGTGGTCCGGGTGGTCCGGTCCCGCCGCCGCGGCCGGCGAGGCGCTCATCGCCGGTCCTCCAGCCGGGGGTCGAAGCGGTCGCGCAGGCCGTCGCCGAGGAGGTTGAAACCGAGGACGGCCAGGGCGATCGCCAGGCCGGGGTAGACCTCGAGGCGGGGCGCGACGAAGAGGAGTTCCTGGCCCTCCTGGAGCATCCGGCCCCACGAGGGGGTGCCGGGGGGCGCGCCGAGCCCGAGATAGGACAGGGCGGCCTCGGCGAGCACGGCGATGGCGAAGGACACCGAAGCCTGGACGATGACGAGGGAGCCGACGTTGGGCAGCACGTGGCGCAGCGCGATCCCCCAGGGGCGGCGGCCGGCGGCGCGGGCGGCGAGGACGTATTCGGTCTGCATGATCCCGATCGCCCCACTGCGCACCACTCGGGCGAAGGAGGGGATCGTCGCAATGCCGATCGCGATCATCGCCGTGACGACCCCCTGGCCGGCGACGGCGGTGAGCATGATCGCGAGCAGGAGGGCAGGGAAGGCGAGCAGCAGGTCGTTGGCCCGCATGAGCGCCTCCCCCCACCAGCGCGGGACCATGGCCGCGAGGATGCCCAGCGGCACGCCGACGACCGCGGCGACGCCGACCGAGACGATCCCGACGAGCAATGTCGTGCGCGAGCCCACCATGAGCAGCGAGACGACGTCGCGACCGAACTTGTCTGTGCCGAGCCAGTATTGCGGTGAGGACAGGGCCAGCCGCCGGCTCGCGTCGATCGCGCCCGGGTCGTGCGGGGTCCAGACGAAGGACACGAGCGCGAGCACGACGACGGCCGCGACGATCACTCCCCCGGTGAGCAGGGTGGCCTCGACGCCCAGTCGCGAACGACGGCCGCGGGGTGGGCGCAGCGCCTCGGCGCCGCGGGAGAGCCGGCTCATCGGGCGCCACCGCGCAGCCGGGGGTCGATGACGAGGTAGAGCAGGTCGACGAGGAAGTTCACGAGCAGGACCGCGACGACGAGGACCATGACGACGTCCTGGACGACGATGAGGTCGCGGTTGCCGACCGCGTCGAGCAGCAGCGAGCCGAGCCCCGGGATGACGAAGACCCGTTCGATGACGACGGCTCCGACGAGCAGGGTGGCCAACTGGAGCCCGAGGACGGTGACGACGGGGACCGCGGCATTGCGCAGGCCGTGCCGGACGAGGGCCCGCATGGGGGTGAGACCCTTGGCCCGCGCGGTGCGCAGGAAGTCCTCGCGCAGGACGTCGAGCACCGAGCTGCGGACGTAGCGGGCGAGGACGGCCGCCTGGACGAGGCCGAGCGAGAGCGCGGGCAGGAGCAGGTGCCGGAGGAATTCACCCGGGTCATAGGCGGGGGGCACCCAGGAATTGGCCGGCAGCCAGCCGAGCTGGATGGCGAATACCGTGACCAGGAGGATCCCGGCGAGGAAGGCCGGGACCGCCACGCCGATCTGCGACACCGCCGAGAGCAGCAGCCCGGTCGGATGCCGGTGCCGCACCGCCATGAGGGTGCCGAAGGGCAACGCCAGGGCCACCGCGATGAGGATCGAGGCGGCCACGAGGATGAGGCTCACCTGCAGCCGGTCGGCGATCTGGGGTCCGATCTGGGCCCGGCTGATGTAGCTGACCCCCGGATCCAGCCGGACCAGGCCGCCCACCCAGGAGAGGTATTGCTCGACGAGCGGCCGGTCCAGTCCGAACTCGTGCCGCATCCGGATCACGTTGTCCTCGGTCGCGTTGATCCCCAGCGCCACCCGGGCCGGGTCGCCGGGCAGGAGCACCATGAAGCCGAAGACGAGCACGCTGCTCACGGCCAGGCTCGCGAGGAAGACCCCCGTGCGCTCCAAGGCCCGCAGCAGCATGGCGAAAGCCTGTCACAGGCGGCCCGCGGACGTCCTCCCCACGCCGTGGGACGGCTGCCCCGCCTTCCCGCCGTTCCCACCACGCCACGCGAGGACCGCCCCGCCGGCCCTCTCGACTCGCCTGCACCCCTCCCCTCCGCATCCTTCGACGGCACCCTCCCCTCCGCGAGGGATGGGTTGTTGTCGTCATGCGCCGCTTTAGCGACACAAACCCATCCCTCGCGAAGGGAGACGAGCCAACGAGCCCCGGCAGCGGTATGCCGCCCGCGCGAGGTGCGCGGGCGGCATACCGGGTCGTGCGGGGCAGGACCCTGGAGCAGGACCATCCGGGGCAGGACCCTGCGGAGCAGGACCGGGCGAGCTCGCTCGGCTTGTCCGATGCCGCCGCGCTCGATCTCTTCGCATCCTTCGACGGCACCCTCCCCTCCGCGAGGGATGGGTTGTTGTCGTCATGCGCCGCTTTAACGACACAAACCCATCCCTCGCGAAGGGAGACGAGCCAACGAGCCCCGGCAGCGGTATGCCGCCCGCGCGAGGTGCGCGGGCGGCATACCGGGTCGTGCGGGGCAGGACCGTGCGGGGCAGGACCGGGCGGGGCAGGACCCTGCGGGGCAGGACCCTGCGGAGCAGGACCGGGCGGAGCAGGACCCTGCGGGGCAGGACCGGGCGGAGCAGGACCGGGCGGAGCAGGACCGTCCGGGGACCGTCCGGGGACCGTCCGGGTCCGTCCGGGGTGGGTCCGTCGGTGGGGTCCCGCAGTGAGGTCCTGCGAGCGGGTCAGGACTTGCCGAGGCGGGACAGGTCGAAGGCGACCCCGATCCCGTTCTTGGGCAGGCCGGTGACGTTTTTGTCGGCCACCATGAGGTTGGGCAGGACGAACAGCACGTCGCCGGCGGCGTCCTCGGCGATGAGCCGGGCGGCCTTCTTGAGGTTGGTCACCTGGTCGTCGGCCGAACCCTCGTCCGCGGCCTTGAACAGCGCCTGGATCTCCGCCGTCCCGTAGTGGGTGTAGTAGTCGGGGTTGCCGAAGACGTTGGCCATGTCGCGAGGCTCGACGTGCGCGACGATCGACATGTCGAAGTCCCCACCCCTGAAGACCGAGGTGAGCCACGCAGCCGGGAACTCGAGCTGGTCGAGGGCGACGGCGAAGCCGACCGCCTCCAGTTGGGACTTCACGACCTGCCCGCAGGAGACCGCATAGGGCAGCGAGGGGATGCGCAGCCGCAGCGTCGTGCCCAGCTTGCCGGCCTCGGTGAGCAGTGCGGTCGCCTTGGCCTTGTCGAAGGGGGTGACGCCGGTGAGGTCCTCGTACCACGGGTCGGTCGGCGGGACGAACGAACCGACGAGCGTCCCCTTGCCGGCCCAACACGCGGCCACGAGTGACTTGTGGTCGATGCCGTAGCGGATCGCCTGGCGCACCCGCTTGTCCTTGAAGATCGCGTTCGCGTTGTTGAAGGACAGCAGCACCTCGCCGTTGGTCGTCCCCTCGATCACCTGGTACTTGGGATTGCTCGTGAACTGGCCGAGGGCGTCGGGGGCCTGCACGGTCGTCACGACGTTGATCGAGCCGGAGAGCAGGGCGTTGTTGAGGGCGGTCGCGTCCTTGAAGTATTTGAGGACGACCGTCTTGTAGTAGGGCTTGGTGCCCCAGTAGGCGTCGTTGCGGGTGACCGTGATCGAGTCGCCCCGGTTCCATGAGGCGAAGGTGTAGGGGCCGGTCCCCACGGGCTTGTTGGCCAGGTCCTCGACGCCGGTCTTGGAGAACATCGCACCGACGTGAGTGGTCATCTTGTAGAGCCAGTCGTTGCTCGGTGCCGTGAGGGTCACCTGCAGCTGGGTGGGGCTCACTGCCTTGACGTCGGCGACGAGCGCCGCGGGGGCCTTGGCGATCGAGGTCGTCCAGTCGGTCTTGAGCCGGCCGATCGAGAAGACCGCGTCGTCGGCGGTGAAGGCCGCCCCGTTGGTGAACTTCGCCTTGTCGGTGAGCTCGAAGGTGTAGGTCTTGTGGTCGTCGGAGACCTTCCACGACGTCGCGAGCGCCGGGACCACCTTGCCGTCCTGGTCGAGCTTGACCAGGCCCTCGTAGATGTTGTCGCGCAGCAGCTGCGGGATGGCCGCCCCGTCGGTCTTGGTGAAGTCCAGGCTCGCCGGCTCGGCGACGAGACCGAGGGTGATGGTGTCGGAGGACGCGCCGGAGGCGCCGGAGCTGCCCGATGAGGCTGGCGACGTGGTCGAGCCCGCCGTGCAGGCGGTCACCGCGAGGGCGAGAGCGGCCAGCGGCGCCAGCAGGCGCGGCAGCCGACGGATCGAACGGTGGGTCACTGAGACTCCCTGGATGCGTCGAGGCATGGCGGCGTACAGGTTACGGGCGCCGGGGCTCCGGTGGGAGGGAAGGCGGCCCCGCGGAACCGTTCGAGACCCAACCGTCACCTGAGGCGGGGGCTACCCTGGCGCCGGGAGGAGAGGTGCGGATGTCGGACCCTGCCACGTGGGACGCCGCGGCCCTGCAGGCCGCCTATCGGACGGGCTCGTTGTCGCCGGTGGAGGTCCATGCCGCCGCGCACGAGCGAATCGCCCGTTTCGAGCCGATCGTCCATGCCCTCGTCGCCGCCGACGCCGAGGCCTGGGCCACCTGGTCGCTCGCCGAGGCGCGGGCCGCCGAGACCCGCTGGCGGGCGGGACGCCCGCTCGGGCCGCTCGACGGCATACCGGTGACGGTGAAGGAAAACCTCGCGCGGGCCGGCATACCGCAGCGGGCCGGGTGTGCGGCGGCCACCCCGACGATCCCCACCCGCGACGCCCCGGCGGTCGAGGCCTTGCGAGAGGCGGGTGCGGTCGTGCTCGGGAGCACGACGATGCCCGACTGGGGGATGCTCTCCTCGGGGGTGTCCTCGTTGCACGGGGTGACCCGCTCCCCCTGGGATCCCGCGCTCACGACCGGCGGCTCGTCGGCCGGGGCAGGGGCGGCCGCGGCGGCGGCATACGGCCCGATCCACCTCGGCACGGACATCGGCGGCTCGATCCGGCTGCCGGGCACGTGGCTCGGGTTGGTCGCGCACAAGCCCTCGTTCGGGCGGGTGCCGCTCGGCGCGCCCTACCTCGGACGGGTCGCCGGACCGCTCACCCGCTCGGCGGCGGACGCCGCCGCCGCGATGGCGGTCATCTCCAGACCCGACGTGCGCGACTGGACGGCGCTTCCTCCGGCCGACCTCGACTGGTCGCTCGAGGGCGCCTCCGTGGCCGGGTTGCGCGTCGGCCTCCTCCTCGACGCCGGAGCCGGTATGCCGTGCGACCCGGCCGTCCGCGACGTGACCGCTTCTGCGGCAAGGCTTTTCGAGCGAGGCGGCGCGGTGGTCGAGTCCATCGAGCCGTGGCTCACCCCGCAGATGCTCACCGACATCGACCTGTTCTGGCGGGTC
The DNA here is from genome assembly GCA_029552065.1 of Actinomycetes bacterium. GTDB lineage: Bacteria > Actinomycetota > Actinomycetes > Actinomycetales > Dermatophilaceae > Phosphoribacter. The sequence goes on along the minus strand of JAKPEG010000040.1, from coordinate 19,838 downwards.
CGCTCGTGGAACGACGTCCTCGACCTGCCACCCGAGGCCCGGGAGCGGGCGCTGCCCTTCGTCCTGCGCTGGGCCGAGGGTGGTGCCCAGGCGACCGGGGTCGAGGTCCTGCGGGCCTACCAGTCGGTGATGGCGATGCGGGCCGTGACGGTGGCCGCCACCGCGGCATACGACCTCGTCCTCTCCCCGGTGGCGCCGGTGGCGGCCTTCCCCGCGGAATGGCCGATGCCGTGGGGTCTCGCGCAGGAGCCGGCCGAGGGTGGCGGCGGGATGGCGCACATCGGCTTCACGGTGCCCTTCTCGATGTCCGGCCAGCCCTCCTGCTCGGTCGACGCGGGCGCCCTCGCCGACGGCCGTCGGGTCGGGCTGCAGGTCTCCGGCCGGCGGTTCGACGACGTCGGGGTGCTCCGGGCGGTCGCGTGGTTCGAGCAGGCGACCGGCGGCCCACGGCCGGCCGCTGACCTGCCGCCGCGCTGACCTGCCGCCGCGCTGACCAGCCGGACACCCCGGGGCCGGATGAGCCGGGAGACACGAGGGCCCGGTCCATTCGGACCGGGCCCTCGTCGCTGTAGCGGGGGCAGGATTTGAACCTGCGACCTCCGGGTTATGAGCCCGGCGAGCTACCGAGCTGCTCCACCCCGCGTCGGTATGTCGGTAACCCTAACCCGCGCAGCATACCCGCGCCAAATCGCCGACCCGGGCCGGGCGCCCGCCGGGCGCCCGCCGGGCGCCTCCCCGGCCGCGGCGCCCGCCGACGCTCAGCCGGTCGTCGCGCTGCCGGTCGTGCCGACGGTGAGCGCCCCGATCTGGTCCAGCGCCGCCTTGAGCCGCTTCTGCGCCTCGCCGTAGGCCGCGAAGTCACCGGCCTTGAGGGCGACCTGCCCGTCGTCGTAGGCCTTCTGGGCCTCGGCGATCGCCTGCTGGAGCGCCGAGCCGGCCGGCGGTGACGTGGGTCCGGTCGTCGGCCCCGTGGTCGAGCCGGGGGTGGTCGGCGTCGTCGGGGTGACCGGCGGGGTGGTCGGGGCGACGACCTGGCCGCCGAAGAGCTCGTTGAGGGCCCCGTCGAGGGTGTCCGACCAGGCGAGCTTGCCGCCGAAGTAGACGACGATCGCCCGGCCCACCGGGAAGGCCGCGGTGCCGGTCGAGGCCTGGGTGTAGATCGGCTCGACGTAGAGGATGCCCCCGGCCATCGGGAGGGTGAGCTGGTTGCCGAAGGTGAGGGTCGAGCCGCCCTGCTTGTTGAGGTTGATGAACTGGGACAGCGTCGTCGTGCCGTTGGCCTTCGAGGTCTGGTTGGAGCCGTTGACCTCGTTCTGGACCTTGCCCGGGCCGCTCACGTTGGCGGTGGGCGGCAGTTCGAGCAACCGCAACGTGCCGTAACCCTCGCGTTTGACCCCTCGCTCGCTGCCGGGGTTGGAGTCGACCGCGAGGAAGCCGGTGAGGATCTCACCGGTGCCCTGGGGCATGAAGGTCGTCGTGAGCGAGAAGTCGGGAGTGCTCTGGCCGGGCATTGCGATCGACAGGTAGTAGGCCGGCTGGTCGGAGGTGCGCTGGTCCTGGGTCGGGTCGGTGGGGATCCGCCAGAAGTCCTGCTTGGAATAGAACGAGTCCGGGTCGGTCACGTGGTAGGTCGACAGGAGGGTCCGCTGGACCTTGAACAGGTCCTCGGGATAGCGCAGGTGCGACATGAGCGACGGCGAGATGTTCTCCGCCGGCTGGACGACGCCGGGGAAGGCCGACATCCACGCCTTGAGCACCGGGTCGGCCTCGTCCCACTGGTAAAGGCTCACCGAGCCGTCGAAGGCGTCGACGGTCACCTTGACCGAGTTGCGGATGTAGTTGATCTGCCCCTGCTCGAGCGAAGTCACCGACCGGCGCGAGCGGGTCACCGAGTCGGTCGTCGAGCCCGCCATCGAGGTGAGCCGCGCGTTGGGATAGGCCGCGCTCGTCGTGTAGCCGTCGATGATCCACAGCACCCGGCCGTCGACGATCGAGGGATAGGGGTTGCCGTCGAGGGTGAGCCAGGGCGCGACCTTGGCCACCCGCTCCTTGGGCGTGCGGTAGTCCATCAGACGGGAGGAGGGATTCACCGCGTCGGAGAGGATGAAGTTGGGCTCGCGGTACTTCGTCGCATAGGCGAGCCGCTTGACGAAGGAGTCGAGCGCGACCCCGCCGGTGCCGGCATAGGTGTTGTTCACCTGCTGGCTCTCCGACTCGGCGAGATAGTCGAATTCGCGCGGCGAGGCCCCCGCGGGAGCCCCCACGACGGCATACGCGGGTGAGCGCTCGCCGAAGTAGATCCGCGGCTCGTAGACACCGAGGATCTTGCCTGCGGGGATCGTCGACTCGACGTAGACCGGCCGCCCGTTGACCTGCTGGTTGCCGTATGCCGCGACCAGGCCGTAGCCGTGCGTGTAGACCGTGTGGTCGTTGAGCCAATTCCGTTGGGCGGGGCTCACGTTGTCGAGGTCGAGCTCGCGGGCGGCGACCACGATGTCGCTCACCGTCCCGTTGATCGTGTAGCGGTCGACGTCGAGCGAGTCCGCGATCGAGTAGTAGGGGCGGGCCGCCTGGTCCTGCTTGAAGGTCGGCGAGACGACGTTGGGGTCGACGATGCGGATGCCGGGAATGGCCGCGGCGGCGGTGCGCAGCTTCTCCGGGGTCGCGTCGCTCGTCGCGAGATAGGAGGTCTTCTGCACCTGGTCGAGCCCGTATGCCGTGCGCGTGGCCGCGATATTGCGGGCGAGGTACGGAGCCTCGAGCGACTTCTCGCTCGGGCGTACCCGCAGGTTCTGGACGAGCGCGGGGAAGATGCCGCCGACGACGACCGAGACGACGAGCAGGAGCACCGTGCCGACGACGGGCAGCCGCCACGAATGGGTCCACAGCGCCGAGAGGAACATGAGGGCGCACATGATCGAGGCGACCGCGAGGATGGCCTTGGTCGGCAGCACGGCCGTCGCGTCGGTGTATTGCACCCCGGTCATGAGGTCGGAGGTGCTCAGCGAGAGGGAGTAACGGTCCAGCCAGTAGGCCGCGGCGCGCAGGAGCAGGATCACCGCGAAGAGGCCGGCGAGGTGGCCGAAGGCGAACCGGGTCGTGCCCCGGCCACGGTCGGCCAACTGGAGGCCGCCGTAGACGTAGTGGGTGAAGGCCGCCGCGACCGTGCCCAGGACGAAGGCCATCGTGAGGAAGCCGACGACATAGGTGAACCACGGCAGGCTGAAGACGAAGAAGCCCAGGTCCGTGTCGAACTGCGGGTCGGTCACGCCGAAGGGCTGCTGGTTGCGCCACAACAGGTAGACCTCCCACTGCTGTGACGCCGCGGCCCCGCTCGCCAACCCGACGAGCAGAGGCACGGCGATCGTCGCGAGGCGACGGATCGGTTCGAGCGCCTCTCGGTAGCGGTCGAGCGCCTCCTGCTGGGGGGTCGAGGGGGGGTAGACCGGTCGGGAACGGTGGCCGAAGTAGAGCCCGGCCCACACGAGGGCGGCCGGGATGACCCCGCCGACGACCCCGAGCAGGACCTGGGCGCCCACCTGCGTGCCGAAAACCGACAGGTAGTGCACCGAGTCGAACCAGAGGACCTCGGTCCACACCTGGGCGAGCGCGGACACGGCGATCACGAGTGCGGCGAGGACGACGAGGGTGACCCCGAGCGGGCTACGTCGCCGGGTCACCGGCGGCGGCGCGCCGCCCTCGTCGGAGTCGCCGTCATTACCGAACCAGGCCCGTTCGCTCACCGGGTCAATCTACCTAGGTGTCGGCTTCATCGTGACGTCCGCGGCGGCGCCCAGCCGCTCGCGAGCCGTTCTCAGCAGTGCGGGAGGTCGTCGGTGCGGCCAGCCGCGATCGCCTCGACGTCGGCCAGGGCGTCGGCGAAGGCGCTCACCTTCACCACCCGGATCCCGGCGGGCTGGCCGCCGCTGAGGTCGGCGCAGTTGCCCGCAGGGGCGAGGAAGAAGTCCGCCCCGGCGTCACGGGCCCCGGCGATCTTCTGCCGGATCCCCCCGATCGACCCGACGGTGCCCGCGTCGTCGATCGTCCCGGTCCCCGCGATGGTCCGGCCACCGGTGAGCGCACCCTCGGTGAGCTTGTCGTAGATCCCCAACGCGAACATGAGGCCCGCCGACGGGCCACCCACGTTGCCGGCGTCGATGGTCACCGGGAAGGGCAGGTCGTAGTCGGTCGAGAGCACGATGCCGAGGTAGGTCCGGCTCGTTCCGTCGGGGTTGGTCGTCGTTCCGGTCTTCGGGTGGGTCGTCGTCCGTGCCCCGTCCCGGGTGACGACGACCTCGACGGGCTGTCCCGCGGTGACCCTTTGGATGGCGGCGCGGACGCCGGCCGGGTCGCTCGCCGGCACTCCCCCGACGCTGATGAGGACGTCGCCAGGCTTGAGCTCGCCCGTCGCGGGAGCCCCATCGGCGACCTGGACGACCTTGACGACCGTCGGCACGGTGCGGCCGGTCGCGCGCAAGGCAACCGCCGCCGCCTCATGCTGCGAGCTGGTCATCTCGGCCTTGTTCTCCTCGGCCACCTGCTCCTTGGTCGCCTGCGGCGGAAAGAGCTCCTCGGCCGGGTGAACGTCCTGATCGGGGCTGATCCACGCGACGAGCAGGTCCATCGCGTTGACCCGGTAGCCCGGGCCGCCCAGGACCCGCACGGTCGTGAAGTCGAGGGCTCCGGTCGTGGGGTAGGTCGGGGCCTGCGCGATGTCGATCCGCGGGACCTGCGCTCCGTCCTTGCCGCTCGTCGAGCCCAGGACATTGGTCGCCGGTCCCGGCTGCAGAACGGCATAGGGCAGCGGGATCACGCTCACGAGGGCGCCGAGCAGGAAGGCGATCGCGATGCCCACGGCCAGTGGCGTCCACGGCCGCGACCGCCGACCGGTATGCCGTCCCGCACGGGTCTGCTCGGTCCCCTCCGGCTCGCGCGGGACCGGGTCGGTCGGGGGGGCCGACGGGTGGACACCTTCGGTCACTGTGGCGCCCCTACCCATTCCTCGGTGCCGTCGGCGAAGACCTGGTGCTTCCAGATCGGCACCGTCGCCTTCACGTCGTCGACGAGCCCACGGCATACCTCGAATGCCTGCGCGCGGTGGGCCGCGCTCGCAGCGGCGACGATCGCGAGGTCGCCGATTTCGAGCGGCCCCAGCCGATGGACGACCGCAACCCGCACGACACCCGGGGTGCCGGCCCACCGCTGCGCGACGGCCCCGGCGGCCTCGATGGCGCTCGGGTGGGCGCTGTAGGCGAGCGCCCGCACCGCCGCCCCGTGGTCATGGTCGCGCACCGCCCCGACGAAGACCGCCACGGCCCCGGCCCGGGGGTCGCGCACGGCGTCGAGCACCTCGTCGACCGAGAGGGCATGGTCGCGCACGTCGGCGAGCGCAACGACGCCTAGCTCCTGCGGATCCACGGGCCTCCTTCTCCAGCGGTCATCGGGTGCCGCCCCGCCGGGCCCGGCGCAGGACCGCCGCCGTGCCCACGAGGGCGACGGCCGCGCTCGCCGCGCCGAGGGCGGCGTCCTTGCGCTCGACCCTGCGTCCGGCGACCGCCCGTCGACCCTTGATCGAGTCGAGGAGCACGCCCAGACACGTCTCATTGTCGTATGCCGCGGCCCACCCGGCCGCACGCAACCGGGCGGAGTCGACGACCCACGGATAGAGGGCCAGGGCCAGCTCGCTCGCCGGTGCGGGCAGGACGCCGAACCGGTGCAGCCGTTGGGCCGTGCCCAGGGCGGTGCTCTCCGAGAGCTGGACCCGACGCATCCCGGACAGCCGCTCGACCTGCTCCTGGGTGAGCGCCCCCGCCGAGCCGACCGTGACGACCGGCCCGAGGTCGAGCTCGACGAGCACGCGCACCGCCTGCGCGAGATCCTCCACGTGACAGAACTGCCAGGCCGGGACTGCCCCCTTGACGGTGAGCAGTCGGGGGGCCTCGAAATGGCGGGTGACGACGGTGTCGATGCCCGGGCCGACCACGGCGGCGGGGCGCACGACGGTCACCGACAGGCCGGGGTGGGCCCGCCGGGCGCCGGCGAGCACGTCCTCGACGGCGAGCAGGTCGCCGACCATGCCCGAGTCGCGGGGTGCGGCGAGCGGGGCGTCCTCGGGCAGCGGCACGGGATTGTCCGGCCGCGCACCGTAGACCTTGGCCGAGGTGACGACGACCAGGCGTGGCACACCGGCGGCGGCGGCTGCGGTCACGAGGGTCTGCGCGGTGCGGACGAGCCGTTCCCGGCGCTCCTGCGGGCGCTGCGCCAGCGCAGCTTCGAGGTCGGTCTGCAGCGCCACCCAGACGAGCACGTCGAGCCCGTGCAGGGCCTCGAGTACGGCCGGCGTGCTCGGATCGGCGACCCGCCAGGTCACCTCGGGCAGGGAGCCGGCCGCCTCGTCGATCGCCACCGGCGTTCCGAGCCTGCGTGCGGCGGCCTCGCCGGCGAGGGTCGCGAGGATCCGCGCGGCCGGAATGCCGTTCGCCTCGACCACCCCGGTCCGCAGGCGCGGTGCACGATTCGCACCGGACTGCCGGGAACTCACCACGCCCTCCTGTGGTTGTCTGGGGTGCCCATCCTCTCAACTTCGAGCCAGGAGCCCCAGCGATGTCCGATTCCGGCGCGCAGCCCCCCGTCCCGGACGGGGACCCCGAGCCCGGTCCCGGCCACTCGGGCGACGAGGCTGCCGGCTCGGCCGGTGCAGCTGGCATGCCCGGGCTGGAGGACCTGCTCGGGATGCTGGGGATGTCCGGGATGGCCGGGTCGGGAGCCGCCGGCGGCCATCATCTGGGTGACCTCGAGGCGATCGTCCGCGAGCTGCTCGGTCCCGACGCGGCCCTGCCCCCGGAGCTCACCCAGATGATGACCGCGCTCCAGGGCGACCCGGCCACCGATCCGATGGCCGCGATGGTCCAGCGTCAGCTGCGCTCGTTCTTCGGCGGACAGGACCCCCAGGAGCGGCTCGCGACGGCCACCGACCTCGCGCGCAAGGTCGCGGCCGGCCAGGGCGACCGCACCGTGGGAGCAGCCGAGGCCCGCGAGGTCGAGACCGCCGTGGCCGTGGCCCGGTTGTGGCTCGATCCCGTGACGGCCTTCGACTCCCCCGGCGGCCCGGTCCGTGCCTGGAGCGCGGCCGAGTGGATCGAGGCGACCATGCCGCGATGGTTCTCCGTCGTCGAGCCGGTCGCCGACGGCTTCGCGGCCGCTGGGAGCGACGCCCTGCGCAGGCAGCTGGGGCGGCTCGGCGAGGAGGGCGGCCTGCCCCCCGCGCTCGGCGCCCTCGGCCGGCCGGACGACTCGGGTGACGTCCAGGGCGGACTGGCGGGAATGTTCGAGCAGATGGGCCCGGCACTCGAGCGGATGTCGGAGGCGATGTTCACCGCCCAGCTCGGCCATGCGGTGGGCACCTTGTCCGGCGACCTCCTCTCGGCGACCGAGATCGGCCTGCCGCTCACCGACGAGGGTGTCGTCGCCCTCCTGCCGGAGCGAGTCGCCCGGTTCGCGGAGGAGCTCGAACTCGACCTCGCCCAGGTTCGCCTCCATCTCGCGGTCCGCGAGGCGGCCCGAGTCCGCCTCTTCGCCGAAGTTCCTTGGCTGGCAGCGCAATTGGAGGCGTCCGTCCGTGACTACGGACGACACATCGTCATCGACACGGATGCGATCGAGGCGGCCCTCCGCGAGGTCGATCCCAGCGACCCCGAGGCGGTCCAGCGGGCCTTCTCCACGGCGGAGCTGTTCGCCAACCGACCGACCCCGCAGCAGCAGGCGGCCCTCACCCGGTTGGAGACGACCCTCGCCCTCGTCGAGGGATGGGTCGACCTGGTCACCGACGCGGCCGTCGCCGCCCACCTACCCGGCAGCGCCGCCCTCGGCGAGGCGGTCCGCCGCAGACGGGCCGGTGGACCGGCCGAGCGCACCTTCGCCGGCCTCGTGGGACTCGAACTGCGCCCTCGGCGGCTGCGCGATGCCCGCAACCTCTGGGCGGCCCTCGAGGACCGCGGCGGGCTCACCCTCCGCGACGGCTCGTGGGCGCACCCGGACCTCGCGCCCACCCCGGCCGACCTCGACGACCCGCTCGGCTACGTCGAGCGTCGGGTGCATCCGCCCGCGCCAGACGCGATGGACGCCGCCCTCGACCGATTGCTCACCGACTTCGGATCCGGGCCGCAGGACGGGCCAGGGTCACCAGGTTCACCCGGGTCACCCGGGTCACGGTCCGACGATCCCGACCGACCGCGTGGCTGAGGCCGGGGCTGGGCGTCTCGCCACGGCATACCGGGTGCTCCACGCCGACGCCATGCGCCTGCTGCGGGAGTGGGATGCACCGGATGCCGGGCAGGAGACGCTGCGTCGCGACTACCTCGCACATCTGCAGGCCCATCCCGACGGGGTCGCCAAGGCCGGGCCGCCCGCCCATCTCACGGCGAGTGTCCTCGTGCTGGACCGGTCCCGCCGCCGGGTGCTGCTCACCCACCATCGCAAGGCACGGGCCTGGCTGCAGTTCGGTGGCCACCTCGAGCCCACCGACGCGAGCGTGTGGGCGGCCGCCGTCCGCGAGGCGACCGAGGAGTCGGGGCTGGCCGGCATCGCCGTGGACCCGCGGATCGCCCACCTGGACCGGCATGTCCTGCGCGGCGACTTCGGGCGCTGCCGGGAGCATCTGGACGTGCGCTTCGTCGGCGTGGCACCGGCCGACACGGAGCCGACGGTGAGTGTCGAATCCCTCGACGTGCGATGGTGGGACCTCGATGCCCTTCCCGACGGGAGCGCGCAGGAGCTTCTGGGGCTGGTGGCGGCTTCTCGACACCCCAACTGACCTGCAGTTTTCCGCAGAGTCGAAAATTCTCTTCCGTCGGACGGAAGGTTCCCCCCGAGGGCTGGTCAGCGCTCCCCACAATGGCGTTGAACGAGGTCTACCCGGCCACCGACCCCCGTCGGCCCTGCCGGGAGCCGGAAGGAGCCCGTCATGTCGAAGATCATCCCGGATCACGTGCCCAACTGGGTCACCCGGCCCATCTACTTCATGGGCATGGAGGTCCCGCGCATGGCGATCGAGATGGTCGCCACGCCGCTGTCTCTGCCCTGGCTCATCCGGCATCGGACGAGCCAGGGCCAGCCGTTGCTCGTCGTGCCGGCGATGTCCCCGGCGATGAGCATGCTCGAGATGCGGCTCGCGCTCACCGTCCTGGGCCACAAGGTGCACTGCATGCCTGAGCTCGAGATGGTGTCGAAGAAGCCGCGCACGATCCGCGAAGACGTCATCGCCGAAACCGTCCGGCTGTCCGAGCACTACCAGCAGCCGATCAACCTCGTCGCCTGGTGCTACGGCGGTGCCTTCGCCCGGATGGCCGCGATGGCCGTGCCCGATCGGGTGCGTCAGGTGATCACCATGGGGGCGGCGCTCGAGGGCCGCAGCTATCCCAAGGAATACGCGAACTCCGGCACGTCACCGCTGCCGGTCCCCGCAACGGCCATCTACTCCCGCACCGACGGGATGTTCGACCACCACCAGGTTCGGCAACCCGAGGGATGGGACCGCGCCGAGAACATCGAGATCCCCTCGAGCCATTTCGGGATGGCCAACCACCCGATGGCGATCCACGTGATCGCCGACCGGCTCGCCCAGCCCAAGGACGGCTGGCGGCCGTTCGGTGGGTGGAACCTGGACAACGCCGGGGACTCCCCCGAGCCGGTCGCCAAGCGGGTCCGGGTCGCCTGACGACATCCATCGAGGCGGCCGGATCACCGGCCGCCTCGATGGGCAACGCGTCAGATCGTCAACAGCGACACCAGGGCGACGGCCAGGGTGGCCGGGATCTCGACCAGGCCGATCCGCTTCGGGGTCCAGTGCAGCCGGGGAATCCACCACGCACGCACGGCGAGGACGGCGAAGACGAGGCCGAGCCAGGGGCTGGCCACCGCCGTCACCAGCGTCGCGAGGACATGCCAGGCGATGCTCCACCGGAGGAAGACCGGGTCGTCGCGCTGTCGGATCATCGACTTCACATAGAAGACCGTGCCGGCGAAATAGAGGAACTGGCCGGCAGCCAACCACCAGGCCCTGTGCAGGTCGGTGCCGCCACCGGCGTCATAGGCGACGACGGTCATGAGCGCCGACCCCACGACGGTCGTCACCCCGGCGAGCAGATCGCGCTCACGCCGTTGAGCGGCCGCCCACAGCCCCACTCCGAAGGGAACGAGGAACAACGGTGCCCAGCGCAGCAGCGCGGGCGCAAGAGCCGCGGTGAGCAGTCCCAGCGCGCCCGCGAGGACGGCATAGACCTCGGCCGGCCGCGCATAGCGCGCCTTGCGGCCGGATTTCAGCCATACGCTCGCGGCGAAGAAGGCGAAGTAGCCGCCCACCCAGAACGCCGCGAGGACCAGGTGGATCCAGGCGAGACCGGCGGCGAGAGCCCCGAGGATCAATGGGCTGGCGAGCATCGCCCAGGCCCCGTGTTGGTTGGGCACCCATCCGGGCGCCCGACGACGCCGATGCGCAGGGCGGGCGGTGGCGGTCATGCGTCGCTCAGCTCGAGCCCCGCAGCAGCTGCGACGCCGTCGAGGTAACCCCGGGCGCGCTCGAGCCGGGGATAGTCCGCGAGAAGCGCCCAGAAGTCGGGGCCGTGGCCGGCCACGAGCAGATGGGCGAGTTCGTGCAGGACGACATAGTCCAAGACGTATGCCGGCATGCCCTGGACGCGCGTGGAGATCCGGATCGACCCGTCCGAGGGTGTGCACGAGCCCCAACGGCCGCGCTGATTGGTCACCCAGCGGATCGAGGTGGGCCGGGCACGTCCCCCCAGGTGACGCGCGGACAGCTCGGCCGCCTTGGCCGCGAGGTCGTCGGCACTGGGCCGACGACGCGCCTCGCTGGCCGCCAGTCGGGCGAGCATCCGGTCGACCCACTCGCGCTCCTCGGACTTGCTGAGGCGAGCGGGCACGAGGACGACCGTGCGGCCACCCTCGCGGTAGGCGCTCACGGTGCGGCGACGGCGGGTGGATCGGCGGACCTCGACCGGTGACGGGTGGTCGGGTGCCGGGTTGGTCCGGCGCTCAGGACCGACCTCGATCGGCAACGTCAGGTCGGTGTCCATGGCTTCCACCATACGTGCCCGGCCCGACAGGGACCGTGCGTACCGACGCGGGTCGGGTGCCAGGAGGCACGCACGAGGGCAGGCCGGCGGCACGCGGGATCTCGTGGTTCAGCGGCCCCGGAAGACCGGTGTCCGTCGCTCCGCGGCCGCTGCGATGCCTTCGTGCATGTCGCTCGTCGCGAGCGTGACCGCCTGGGCAAGCGCCTCCCACTCCAGGGCGTCCTCGAAGCTGCGGTGACCCCCGCCGCGCAACGCGGCCACGGTGAGCCTCGTGGCGATCGGCGCCGCCGCGGCGATCCGATCCGCAGCGGCCAGTGCCTCGGTGAGCACCTCGGCGGCCGGCAACGCCCGGGACACCAGCCCGAGCCGCAGCGCCTCCTCGCCGGAGACCAGCCGTCCGGTGAGCAGGAGGTCACGCGCCACGGCGAAGCCCGCGACGTTGGGCAGCGACCAGGTCGTGGCCATTCCCGGATGCAGGCCGAGGGAGGCGAACGGTACCCCCAGCTTCGCCTCGGCGGCGGCATACCTGATGTCGCAGGCGAGGGCGAGCGCGAAACCGGCGCCGATTGCGTGCCCGTTCATCGCGGCGATCGTGGGCACCTCGAGCGTCGTGATGGACAGCCACGAGCGGTAGAAGGTGAGCATGCGGGCTCGCAGGTCGATGACCTGGGCGTCCGGGTCCTTGACGATCCAGCCGAGGTCACCACCGGCGCAGAATCCCGGGCCGGCACCCGTGACGACGACCGCCGCCAGCTCGGCGTCTTCCCGCAACAGCGGGATGAGCCGCGCCCAGGAGTCGGTCATCGCGTCGGACATCGCGTTGCGCTTGTCCGGCAGGTCGAGGGTGACCACGGCGATCCGCCGCCCGGATGTGGCGCGCTCCTGCACGCGCAGGTCGGTCCAGGACTGCTCCCACCACTGCGGCGAACCCATGAACAGCACCCTACCGAGCGGGGTGGCGACGCCGAGCGGGCCTCGGACTGGTCTAGGGTGTTCCGGACGCCTCGCGCCCCACCGGGTGCGGGCAACGACAGCTGCCCCGTCGCAGCGCAACGGCAGGAGGAGAGCCACATGGCCCAGGACGAGACCTACACGGGTGAGTTCTACTGTGTGAAGTGCAAGGCGAAGCGCGAGGCGACCGGCCGCGTCGTCGTGAGCGAGAACGGCCGCCGCATGGCCAAGGCCACATGCCCCACGTGCGGGACCAACCTCAACCGGATCCTCGGCAAGGCCTGAGTTCACCGACGCCGCGCCGGCGGCGCTTTCGTCCGGCAGCATCCCGGGGCGGGTCCATCTGAGGGACCCGCCCCGAGCTGTGTCCGGTGTCCTGGCCTGGTGCGTGAGCTCTCCCCGCTGCGGCCCGACGGGAGGGCGCACAGGTCGTGGGTCCCGGGCCTGTGGACGACGCGGACCGGCCCCGGGGCCGGCTGTGGCACAGTCCTGCCATGCCCGATCGTCCCCGGCTGCCCGCCCGTCACCGGCCGTTGCGCCGGGGTGACGGGCGGGTGCAGTTAGGGGTCGGCGACGACGTCCCCGCCCTGGCCGGGGTCGGGCCCGGCGAGTTCGCGGTCCTCGAACGGCTCGACGGCACACACACCTTCCCCGACCTCTACGCCGTCGCCGCAGCCCACGGATGCACCCCCGAATCGGTCGACGAACTCGTCGGGCTGTTGCGTGGACACGGCCTGCTCGCCGACCCGACGGCCGAGCGATTGGCCGGCCTGCGCGCACCGGGCCGAACGCCGCTCCCCAGCCACGCGGGGGAGCCGCCCGTCTGGGGCGCCCGCATCGAAGCCGTCGTCGGCGGTCGCGGCCCGCTCGCCGAGTCGGTCGTCCGTGCCGTGCGCGCGGCGGTGCGCGACCATCCGGCGGTCCACCTGACGGTCGGCGAGTGGGCGCTCTCGCACGCCGAGCTCGAGTTGCGCACGCCCGGCCAGGGAGAGGGGGCCGCCCGACCGCACCGCGCGCCACCCACGATCGTCGTGCTCACGGCATACGCCGGTCTCGACCCGACCCTGCCACTGCCCTGGCTGCGCAGCGGAATCACCCATCTGCCCGTCGTCGCCGAACCGGGCCGCATCACCCTCGGGCCCCTCGTCCGCCCACCGCTCGGCACCCGCGGCGTGTGCCTCCAGTGCGTTGAGCTGCACCGGGCCGACCGGGACCCAGATCGGGCCAGCGTCCTGGCCCAAACGCTGCGGCCGGCGGCCGGCACCATCGAGCCCTCGGCGGCCCTCCGGGAGGCCGCAGCCGCTCTGGCCGCCCTCGTCGTCGCGAGCCATCTCGCCGGTCATTCGCTGCCGCCGGGCGTGACCGTCGAGCTCTCCCAGCCCTGGCCGCGGATCGACCACCGGCGCTGGGAGCCCCATCCCCACTGCCCCGGACACGGGCATCCCGGTGCACGGGAGACAATGGCCGGGTGACCGACCTTCCGCTTTCGGCGGTGACCCGCGCCGCCAAGCTCGCCGCGCTGCCCATCGGGTATGCCGGTCGGGCCGCGATCGGGTTGGGCAAGCGAGTGGGTGGTCGGCCGGCCGAGATCGTCGCCGCCGAGATGCAGGCCCGGGCCGCGGAGCAGTTGTTCACCGTCCTGGGCGAGCTCAAGGGCGGGGCGATGAAGTTCGGCCAGGCCTTGTCGATCTTCGAGTCGGCGCTGCCCGAGGAGACGGCCGCGCCCTATCGGGCGATGCTCACCAAGCTCCAGGACAGCGCCCCGGCGCTGCCTCCGCGGCGGGTCCGCGAGATCATGGCCGGCGAGCTGGGCCCGCGCTGGCGGACGGCGAAGTTCCTCGAGTTCGACGACACCGCGATCGCGGCGGCCTCGATCGGCCAGGTGCACCGGGCCGTCTGGCGCGACGGGCGCGAGGTCGCCGTGAAGATCCAGTACCCCGGTGCCGCGAAGGCGTTGCTCGCCGACCTCGCCAACGTCGCGCGGGTGGCCCGGGTCGCCACCGCGTGGATCCCCGGCATCGAGATGGGTCCCATCCTCGAGGAGCTGCGGGGGCGGATGTCCGAGGAGCTGGACTACCGGCTCGAGGCGAGCGCTCAACAGGCCTTCGCCAAGGCATTCCGCGACGATCCGCACGTGCGCGTCCCCGCCGTCCTCGCCGGCAGCGAACGGGTCCTCGTCTCGGAGTGGCTCGACGGCATACCGCTGTCGACGATCATCGCCGAGGGCACCCCGGAGCAACGCGACACCGCGGGCACGATCTACATGGAGTTCCTCCTCGATGGACCCGGGCGGTGCCGGCTGCTGCACGCCGACCCCCATCCGGGCAACTTCCGGCTGCTGCCCGACGGTCGGCTCGGAGTGCTCGACTTCGGAGCCGTCAAGCACCTGCCCGACGGCCTCCCGCGCGACATGGGACGGCTGCTCACCCTCGCCTTGGAATCCGACGCAGCGTCCACTCTCGCCGGGCTGCGTGAGATCGGTTTCGTGCGCGGCGGGATCGACGTCGACGCCGAGCGCCTGCTCGAATACCTCGAGCCGTTCATCGCTCCCCTGCGCACCGACGAGTTCGCCTTCTCACGCGACTGGATCCGCGGCGTCTTCGCGCACATAAACGACCCGCGCAAGCCGACCTACACCGTGGGGATGAAGCTCAACCTGCCCCCGGAGTACCTGCTCATCCACCGGGTGTGGCTGGGCGGGATCGGGGTGCTCTGCCAGCTCGGCGCGCGCGTGCCCGGCCGGGCGACGGTGGCGGCCCACATCCCGGGTGCCGAGTTGCCGTCCGTCGGCGACGCCCCGCACCGCTGACGCGGGTTCTCGCTCGGCGCGGCTCACCCACCGCCAGGTGTGCCAGGGATGCCGGTCCGGGTCACCACCACTGCGAGTCGAGCTTGCCCTCGATGCTGCGCAGGAACCTCCGGCTGCACGCCGGGCAGGTCCACACCACCCGCCCGTCCTCCACCCCGCGGACCCAGGCGACCAGGGCACCCGGGTCTTCGGGGTCGGCCGTCGTGCCGCAGGTGGCGCACCCGGCGGGCTGCTCGTCCATCGCCCCAGTCAACCCCGAGGTATGCCGTCCCGCCAGCCCCTCTTCGGACCCCTAGCTCTCACCTGCGCGGGCCTCTCCACCCTCGCCCACCCACCCTGCGCGGGCCTCTCCACCTTCGCCCACCCACCCTGCGATGTGATAGCGGTCGGAAATCCGACCGCTATCACATCGGGAGCCCAGGAGGACGGGAGCCGATGGAAAGCCGGCCGACCGCTGCCGGCGGGCCTTGGCGGGGTCGGGTTCGGCGCTCGGGCTGCTCAGCCCTCCGCGGCAGCGGACTTCGCGGCCGCCTTCGCCTGCTTCTTGAACGCCCGAACCTTGGCCAGCGACTCCGGGTCGACCACGTCGGCCACCGAGCGGAAGGTGCCGGGCGCGGCATACGGACCGATGGCCTCGCGCCACCCCCGGGGCCGGACGCCAAGCTGCTTGCCGAGCAGGGAGGCGAAGATCCGGGCCTTCTGGGCGCCGAAACCCGGCAGCGCCTCCAACCGGGCGAGCAGCTCGGGCGTGCCCTTCGCCGTCGTCCAGATCCGCTCGGCGTCGCCGTCGTAGTGCTCGCACACGTGCGCCGCCAGCGCCTGCAACCGCCCGGCCATCGACCGGCCGTAACGGTGGATCGCCGGCGGGGTCGCGCAGAGGTCGGCGAAGGCGACCGGCTCGGCCGCGGCGATCGCCCCCGGCTCGAGCGTCCCGAACCGGGCGAGAATCTTGGCCGGCCCGGCAAAGGCGTGCTCCATGGGGAACTGCTGGTCGAGCAGCATCCCGGTGAGCAGTGCGAACGGGTCGCTCGACAGCAGGGCGTCGGCGGTCGGGTCCTGGGCCAGGTGCAGGTTCGCGTCCACGTCGGTCACTGTATGCCGCGGGACCGCCCGCGCGGGACGCCGCTGCTCGGCGCGCGGTTCAGCCTCCGACGTGGATCGGCGGACGGTCACGCTCGTCGGGGACGGCGCGGCGGAGGATCTCGCGGGCGTGCGGGGGATGTCCCCTTCGCCGGCGAGGAGGAATCGGAGCATGTTTCTGGGCCGGCGCCCGCTCGGACCACTCGAAGTAGGCGTGCGGCGAGATCGGCAGCGTGTGGCTGAGCTTGATGAGCACGGCGGCGAGGGTGTTGGCCACCGAAGGGCCCTCCCGCCGGGATCGCGCTTCCCGGCGTCGAGGAGCCGGTGCCGCATCCGCTCGCGCCGGTCCCCGGCGTCGGAATGGTCGGCGCTCCACGGCGGACGGCCTCGTGGCGGGCAGCCGGCCGGCCGCCGGTCTGATGTCCCGATTCACCCGGCAAGAAGGCGGACGTGGGCGGGACGACATGTCGTCCCGCCCACGTCGATGGAGTGACTCCCCCTGGGGTCACCGCTGGTGGCGGCGCTGGCGCCGGGTCTCGAGCTGGATCAGACGAGCGGCCCGTGGGTAGCCGACGCGCGGCTGACGGGGAAGGCGCTCGACCTGTCTGACTCGGGCCAGCCCCACATGCATGGCCTGGTACACGAGAAACTCCTTCGAGGCAGTGGTCCGGAAGCGGGTCCGGACGCGGGACCGGACGCGGTTCGGACGCGGGACCAGAAGCGCACGCGGCAGCGGTGGCGCGCGGCGGCCTCAGGCCGCGACGATGTCGCTCTTGCGCGGACGGCCGCGGGGACGCTTGCGTGCGACGATGGCGCCCTGGACGAGCAACTGCCCACCCCAGACGCCCCACGGCTCCTGACGCTCCAGCGCCCCGGCGAGGCAACCCACCCGCATCGGGCACGCGCCGCACAACGACTTGGCGTATTCGACGTCCTCGGGCCGCTCGGCGAACCACAATTCCGCGTCGAAGTCGCGGCACGGGATGCCCACGCCGCCCGACAGCGCCGCCATCTGGCGATCGATCAACATGCTCAGCTGCATCGGTGTCACCTCCCTCTCCTGTCGGCGGCCCGCGGTGGCGGGTGCCGGTCCCTCGTGTCGGCGCGGCGGCCCCTGGTGGGGGTGCCGAGCGGGTTGGCCGTTCGGTCTGGCGGCGGTGCGTCTGCTCGTGCCGGTCGCCGGACCCTTCGGTTGACTCGTCGGTGTGCTCATCGGTGGCCTTCGGTCGGGGCCTTCGCGAGAAACACGAAGGCCGCGGATCCCTTGGTCGGGTTCCGCGGCCTGGAGGTGGAGGCCTGCCTAGCTGGCGCTAGACCGGTGGTCTCCCGATCGCGGAACTGTTCTTGTCGGTGTTGGGGGCGTAGTCGGCGCCGAGCCCGGTGGCCGGGCCGTTGACGGCGACGAACGTGGCGATGTCGGCGCGGGCGGCGGAGGGCAGAGTGCGCCCCTTGCCGAAGCGCAGGACGGG
Source organism: Actinomycetes bacterium (assembly GCA_029552065.1). Classification (GTDB taxonomy): domain Bacteria; phylum Actinomycetota; class Actinomycetes; order Actinomycetales; family Dermatophilaceae; genus Phosphoribacter. Next base: position 2,439 of record JAKPEG010000040.1, on the reverse strand, counting down.
CAGCATCCGGTGGCTCGGCAGGGTGCCGCCGCTCCAGATCCGCGTGCGCGTCATCGTCGTGGTGAGCTCCATCAGTGCCGACCCTCCTTTCGCTGCTCGGTCGGCTTCGCCGGGCGTCGGCCGCCCGTCGGCTGTGCGTGTTCGAGGGTAACCCACCCCGGGGCACCTGCCAACCGAATTACCGCGATCCATGTCGACTTCCTCGCAGATTGTGCGGAGCCAACCGATCAATCCGCAGATTTCATTGCGGCAGTAGTCTGTTCGGCGACAGCCTGCGGATCTCCGCCGGCGACGAGCGCGAGCACCGCGTCGGCATAGCGCTCGAGCTTGTAGGGCCCCACCCCCGAAACGGCGGCAACGGCCGTGCGCTCGGTGGGTCGGGTCTCGGCCAGGGCGGTGAGCGTGGCGTCGGTGAAGACGCTGTATGCCGGCCACCCCGCCACCCGCGCGACCTCGGCCCGCCAGGTGCGCAGCGAGTCGAAGAGGGCCGGATCGTAGGTCGGCGGGCAGTCCTCGCACCGACCCACCTTGCGCGTGGCGGAGGTCGTGAGCTCGACGCCGCACGCGCGGCATACGGCCGGCAGGCGGGGCTGGCGCGCGGTCTCGCGGGTTCCCGCACGGCGCGGCTGCGAGCGTGCACCTGCCCCGAGCACGGCGACGGCGGCGTCGAGGAAGCGCGAAGGGCGCCGGCTCGCACGTCCCCCCGGGCTGCGGGCTCCGGCCCAGGACAGGTGCAGCTCGCGCCGGGCGCGGGTGAGCCCGACATAGAGCAGGCGTCGCTCCTCCTCGATCGCCTCGGCGCCTTCGGCGAGGGTGATGGGAATGAGGCCGTCGGAGCAGCCGAGCAGCTGGACGAGCTCCCACTCGAGGCCCTTGGCCGCGTGGAGCGAGGCAAGCGTCACTCCCTGGACGGCCGGCGCGTGCTGGGCCGCGGCGCGTTCGTCGAGCTCGCGGACCAGGTCGCCGAGCCGGGTCGTGGGGGTGAGCGAGACGAGGTCTTCGGCGAGGGCGACGAGGGCCTGCAGGGACTCCCAGCGCTCGCGCAGCGCCCCGCCGGCCGACGGCGGTTCGGGAGCCCAGCCGGCCCCGGCGAGGACGTCGCGCACGAGCTCGGGCAGCGGCCGGCCGCCGTCGTCGCCGCGCACGGCACCGCGCAGGAGCACGAGGGCACCGCGCACCTCCTGCCGGGAGAAGAAGCGCTCACCACCACGGACGAGGTAGGGGACGTCGGCGGCGGCGAGGGCCGCCTCCACCGCCTCGGACTGGCCGTTGGTGCGGAACAGGATCGCGATCTCGCCCGCCGGCACGCCCCGCTTGATCGCCGCCGCGACGGCCGCCGCCACCCCCGTGGCCTCGGCCGTGTCGTCGTCGTATGCCGTGAGCACCGGTTCCGGTCCCGGCTCACCCTGGGCCTGCAGGTCGGCATGCCGGGCGATGTCGGCGAGGGCCCGGCCGCCGGGACCCGGCGTGCGGGGCGGCAGCGGCCGGGCGGCGCGCAGCACGAGGTTGGCCACCCGCAGGATCTGTGGCGTCGATCGGTAGTTGCGGACCAGCCGGACCGTGCGCGCGTCGGGGTGTCGGCGGGTGAAACCGAGCAGGTGCTCGGGGGTGGCACCGGTGAACGAGTAGATCGTCTGGGCCGGGTCACCGACGACGCAGACCTCCTCGCGCCCGCCCAGCCACAAGTCGAGCAGCCGTTGCTGGAGGGCGTTGACGTCCTGGTATTCGTCGACCACGAAGTGCCGGTATTGGTCGCGCACCACCCGCGCGATGTCCTCGCGCTCCTGGAGGATGCCCGCGGTGAGCAGCAGGACGTCCTCGAAGTCGATGACCCCCCGCTGCGCCTTGGCCTCCTCGTAGCCCTCCCACACCCGGGCCATCGCCGTGTGGTCGATCCCGGCCGGGTCACGCCCGGCACGGCGGGCCGCGGCGGCATAGGTCTGGGGAGTGAGCAGGCCGACCTTGGCCCACTCGATCTCGGCCGCGAGATCGCGCACGGCCGTGCGGTCGAACTGCATCCGCAGTCGGCTCACGGCCTCGGCGACCACGGGCGCCTTGCTGGGGAGCACCTCGGGAGCCGCTCCGCCGATCGCCTGCGGCCAGAAGTAGTGCAGCTGCCGCAGCGCCGCGGCGTGGAAGGTGCGGGCGGCGACCCCGCCCACCCCGAGCTCGCGCAGCCGCGTGCGCATCTCCCCGGCCGCGCGGGCCGTGAAGGTCACCGCGAGCACCCGCTGCGGCACGTAGGCCCCCGAGTGGACGCCGAAGGCGATCCGGTGGGTGATCGCCCGGGTCTTGCCGGTGCCGGCACCGGCGAGCACGCACATGGGGCCGAGCGGGCTCGCCGCCACCTCGCGCTGCTCGGGGTCGAGTGCCGCGAGCACGGCGTCGGCCCGGGACGGGCTGGCATCGACCGGGCTGCTCATGTCCCCTCGATGGTAG
>JAKPEG010000081.1 GCA_029552065.1 Actinomycetes bacterium | reverse complement strand
CCGTAGGAGATCGAGTGCAGCGCGTCGCTGCCGGCCTCGACGACGACCTTGAGCGCGAGCTTCTCGGCCGGCACGAGCGCGGCGCCCTCGTTGATGAGCGCGCGCACCGGCGTGAGGCCGGTCGTGCCGATGATCTCGGCTGACGTGATGAGCGCGCCGAGCCAGTGCGAGACGTCGATGATCTGCTGGCCGGCGACGCCGGGGAAGAAGTACTTGTTGCCTCCGGAAATGCCGACGACCTCGTGGGGGAGGACCGGCCCGACGACGATCGCGACGTCGTGCTCGACGACCTCCTTGTTGAGCAACACCGGCACGTCGAGCGACAGCCGCCCCTCCGACAGCTCCTCGATGCGCGCGGCCGGGATCGTGCCGAGGTCGACGAAGGTCGAGGGATCCCACCACTCGTGGTTGAGCAGCCGCAGCCCGGGATAGGTCTCCTCCATTCGCCCCGGCTCGAAGCCGAGCATCGCGCCGAGTGCTTCCTCGGTCATCGCCTTGTGCGTGCCGAGCGCAACGAGAGCCGTCAGCCGACTGACCCGGCCGTGCAGGGCGCCGTGGACAGCCTTCACGAGCATGGCCAGCGGGCAGGATCGGGTGTCGTCAGGGATGACGAGACACACCGACTTCCCGTCCAGATCCGTGGCGGCCAGTTGCGCTGAAATGAAGTCGCGCACCTGACTTTCGGTCAGTATGCCGTCCGCCCCGCCGAGGCGCACAGCGGCTCGGTAGTTCTGGGCAGGGGCGCCAGCGCGGGCCGTCGCAGCAGCTGTTGCGGGGGCCGTAGCGGGGGCCGTCGCAGGGGCAGGGGTCACCGTCGTCATGGCTCCACTGTGCGACGCTGACCGCCCCTCGGCAAGGCCGCGCGGCAACACCTGGCAACGGGTTGCCGCCCTCGCAGCCATCGGCGAAACATGGCTGGCATGGCTGACAACGAGCCCACCTGGACGCTGCATCCCGACCGCATGCTCCCCGCCGACCCCACCGAGCGGGCCATCGCGCGGCGGCTCTACGGCCACGTCAAAGACCTCCCGATCATCTCGCCGCACGGCCACGTGCCGCCGGAGTGGATCGCCCAGGACATCCCCTTCCACGACCCGACCTCGCTGCTGCTCAGCCCGGACCACTATGTATGCCGGCTGCTGCACGCCGACGGGGTGGACCTTGCCGACCTTGGTATGGGAGCCGTCACCTCCGGCCAGCACCTCGACGCCGACGGCGCCCGCCGCGCCTGGCGGATCTTCTGCGAGCGCTGGCCCCTCTATCGCGGCACCCCGAGCCGCTACTGGATGGAGACCGAGCTCGTCGACATCTTCGGCGTCACCCAGCGCCCGTCAGCGCAGACCGCCGACGCGATCTACGACCAGATCGCCGCGTGTCTGGCCGACCCGGCATACCGGCCTCGCGCTCTCATGGACCGTTTCGACATCGCCCTCATCGCGACGACCGACGACCCCTGCGACGACCTGCGCCACCACCGCGCGCTCGCCGACGAGGGTTACCCGCGCCGGGTGCTGCCGACCTTCCGCCCCGACCGTTATCTCGAACCCGCGCGCCCCGACTGGCCCGCGCTCGTCGCCTCGCTCGGGCAGGCCTCCGGCATCGACACCGGTACGTATGCCGGTTACCTCGCCGCCCTGGAAAACCGGCGCGCCTACTTCAAGGACCACGGCGCGGTCTCGACCGACCACAGCCACGCCGACGTGGTCACCCTCTCGCTCTCCGACGCCGAGGCCAGCGCGATCTATGTCGCCGCGCTCGCGGGCACCGCGACCGACGAGCAGTGCACCGCCTTCCGCCGCCACATGCTCGTGGAAATGGCGCGGATGGCCGTCGAGGACGGCCTGGTCATGACCTTGCACCCGGCGGTCGCCCGCAACCACCACACCGCCGCTTTTGAGCGCTTTGGCGCCGACGTCGGCTTCGACATCCCCATCTCGGTCGAGTTCACCCGCGGCCTGCAGCCACTGCTGGAGCGCTTCGGCACGGCGCCCGGCTTCCATCTCGTGCTCTTCACCCTTGACGAGACGACGTTCTCCCGGGAGATCGCGCCCCTGGCCGGGGTCTACCCCAGCGTGTATGCCGGTGTGCCCTGGTGGTTCATCGACGCACCCGAGGCGATCCGCCGGTTCCGCGGGTCCGTCACCGAGACGGCCGGCTTCAGCCGCACGTCGGGGTTCATCGACGACACCCGCGCCTTCTGCTCCATCCCTGCCCGACACGACATGTCGCGGCGCCTCGACTGCGGCTTCCTCGCCCGGCTGGTCGCCGAGCACCGCCTCGACGAGGACGAAGCCGCCGACACGGCATACGACCTCGTCGCCACCAACCCCCGGAAGGTCTTCAAGCTATGAGCAACCCCGCCGCCCCCGTCTCAGGCGCCACCGCAGCACCACACCCCGCGAAGGGCCGCCGGCTCTCCCGCGCGCAGGACGGCCGTCCGGCCGCACCAGTGCGCATCGTCCACCTCGGTCTGGGCAACTTCTTCCGCGCCCACCAGTGCTGGTTCACCGAAAACGCGCCGGACGCCGCCGAGTGGGGCATTGCGGCCTTCACCGGGATGGGGATCGGCCCGGCTGAGGTGATGGCCGCGCAAGACAACCTCTACACCCTCGTCGTCAATCACCCCGAAGGCCCGCGCCCTGAGGTCATCTCGAGCATCGTCGCGGTCCACGGCGCCGACGACCACGCCGCGTGGCTGGGCTACTTCGCCGACCCGGCGCTGTCGATCGTCACGAGCACGGTGACCGAAGCCGGCTACCGCCGCAACGAGTCCGGCGGCCTCGACCTCACCGACCCGGCGGTCGCCGCCGATATCGCCATGCTGCGCGTCGACCCCCGCGCGGCCGTGACCACGGCGCCGGGCAAGTTCGTCGCGGGGCTGCTCGCCCGCCGTGCCGCCGACGCCGGGCCGCTGACCTTCGTGCCGTGCGACAACGTCCCCGACAACGGCGACATGGCCCAGCACGTCATCACCGACGGCGCCCGCGCGGTCGACCCCACCCTGCTGACGTGGATGGACGCCAACATCGGCTTCGTCACGACGATGGTCGACCGGATCACCCCGCGCGCGACCGACGCCGACCACGACGCGCTGCTCGCCCAGACGGGCGTGGACGACCCCGCCCTCGTGGTCACCGAACCCTTCATCGAGTGGGTGCTCGCTGGCCAGTTCGTCTCGCC
>JAKPEG010000030.1 GCA_029552065.1 Actinomycetes bacterium | reverse complement strand
GGGTAGAAGATCTCGGTCACGCCGTCGTGGCCGGAGAGGAACTCCACGATCGCCTCGGCATTGTCGCAGTGCCGCTCCATGCGCACGGCGAGGGTCTTGAGCCCGCGCAGCACCAGCCAAGCGTCGAAGGGTCCGGCCACGGCGCCCATCGCGTTCTGGTGGAAGCCGATTCGCTCGGTCACGTCCTCGCCGGAGGCCGTCGTCACGCCCGCCTTGGTCACGATGATTCCGCCGACGACGTCGCTGTGCCCGCCCGAGTACTTCGTCGTCGAGTGGACGACGACGTCCGCCCCGAGCGACAACGGATTCTGCAGATACGCCGTGGCGAAGGTGTTGTCGACGACGACCAGGGCACCGGCCTCGTGGGCGACTTCGGCGATGGCCGCGATGTCGGCGATGCCGAGCAGCGGATTCGTCGGCGTCTCCAGCCAGATCATGCGCGTCTCGGGCCTGATTGCCGCCCGGACGGCCTCGACATCGGCGATCCGCGCGATGGAGTGCTCGATCCCCCAGTTCCTCGCGACTTTGTTGAAGAGCCGGTAGGTGCCGCCGTAGGCATCGGTCGGTACGACCACATGGTCACCGGGCGCGAGCAGGGAGCGCAGCACGCAGTCCTCGGCGGCCAGGCCGCTGGCGAACGCGAAGGCCCGCTGACCCCCTTCGAGCGCCGCGAAGCACTCCTCGAGGGCCGTGCGGGTCGGGTTGGCCGAGCGGGAGTACTCGTACCCGCCGCGCAGCCCCCCGACCCCGTCCTGCTTGTAGGTCGAGGGCGCGTAGATGGGCGGGACCACCGCGCCGGTCGTGGGGTCGGGCTCACTCCCGACGTGGATCGCGAGCGAGGAGAAGCCCAGGGGTGCATCGGTAGACATGCCCCAGAGCGTATGCCGTGCGCTCACCTCTGCCGTATGACGACGGCGGTCATCTCCCGCGCCCGGGTCAGCCCGCCCCCCGCTCGACCGCTGGGGTTCGCCGCCGCGGAACGCTCGGCCCCGTCGGCTCAGCCTCGTGGAGTGAGCCGCAGGGTGATCGTGCCGGTGAGGACGAGGTCGTCACCGGCTCCGGCGACCCGGCGCAGGTCTGCCTCGAGGTGGGCCGCGGCATACGTCCGGCCGTCGATGGCGACGGTGAGGTTGGGCGCGGTGGCAGGCGCGGGCAGCACCGTCGGCAGGGCGGTGTCGAGGCGTCCGGCATCGATCGTCACGACCTCGTCGAGGCGCGGGGCGACGGCGTCGACGCGCAGCTCCTTCTCGAGGCGGGCGCCAAGGGCCTCGGCGGAGGAGCGTTCGCCGTGGGTGCAGAAGACGAGTCGGGGCCGGGGGCGCAGGTCCCCGACCCACGAGACGAGGTCACTGGCGTCGGCGTGGACGGAGAACTCGTCGTCCATGACGACCTCGGCACGCACCCCGACGTACTGCCCGTGGATCTTCAGCCGGGTCGCGCCCTCGGCGAGCTGGCGGCCGCGGGTCCCCACGGCCTGGTAGCCGGTGAGGACGACCGCGTTGCGCGGGTCGGGGAGCATCCGCTCGAGGTGGTGCAGCACCCGGCCGCCGGTCGCCATCCCGGAGGAGCTGATGATGATCGCCGGCCCGTGCCGGCCCTGGGTGAGGGCTCGCGACTCGTCGGCGGTGCGGACCTCGCGCAGGTCGCCGACGTCGAAGGCCGAGCGCGGGTCGACGTCGGCACGCAGCTCGGTCGCCGCCGCGCGGTAGACGTCGAGAGCCGCTGTCGCCATCGGGCTGTTGACGTAGACGGGCAGCCGCGGGATGCGCTCGTGGCGCATCATCTCACCGAGCGCCTGGAGCACCACCTCGGTGCGGTCGACGGCGAAGGCGGGGATGAGCACCGACCCGCCGCGCTGCTCGGTGCGCCGGATCGCGTCGGCGAGCCGCTCGTGCGGCAGGTTGCGTGGCTGCGGGTGCTCGCGGTCGCCATAGGTCGACTCGACGACGACGTAGTCGGCGCCCGGGGGGACCTCCCGGGCGCGGAGCACGGGGTGGTCGATGCGGCCGACGTCCCCGGAGAAGAGCACCGACCCGCCCGGGGTCTGCACGCGGATCGAGGCCGAACCGAGGATGTGCCCGGCCCGGGTCCATCGCGCCACGATCCCGTCACCGAGCGCGAGGTCGGTGTCGAAGTCGACGGCGCTGAGCAGCGGCAGGGTCGCCTCGACGTCCTGGGTGTCATAGAGCGGGCGCGGGGGCGAGTGCTTGGACCAACCACCGACCGCGGCATCCTCGGCGTCGCGCTCCTGGAGGTGCCCGGCGTCGCGCAGCACGATCGTCGCGAGCTCAAGGGTGTGCGGAGTGCAGTGGATCCGCCCGGCGAAGCCTGCCTTGACGAGCGCGGGCAGGTAGCCGCAGTGGTCGAGGTGAGCGTGCGTGAGGAGCACGTCGGTGATGGTGGCCGGCACGACCGGGAACGCGGCCCAGTTGCGCAGCCGGAGCGCCTTCTCCCCCTGGAACTGGCCGCAGTCGACGAGCACCCGTCGCTCGCCGACGGTGAGGAGGTACTTCGACCCGGTGACCGTCTCGGTCGCGCCGAGGAAGGAGAGGGACGTCGCCGACGGGTCCGCGCTCATGCCTCCACTCTGCCGCGCCGGCGGTCCCGGGGGAAGGAGCGGGCCGTGACTGGCCTGCCACACTGACCCGATGCGGATGTTCGTCGGGATCTACCCACCCCTGGAGGTCGTCGAGGCGGTCGAGGACTTCCTCGAGCCGCGCCGCGACGCGCAGCCCCTCCGGTGGAGCCGCCCCGAGGCCTTCCACGTCACCCTCGCCTTCTGCCCCCAGGTGCCCGAGCACGCCCTCGACGACCTCGGCGAGCGGCTCACCGAGGTCGGCGCGCGGCATACCCCGTTCACTGTCGGCCTGCGCGGGGGCGGCACCTTCCCCGACCCTGACCACGCCAAGCTGCTGTATGCCGCGGTGGACCTCGACGCGACCGCGGCGAGTGCCCTGCCGTCGCTGGCGCAAGGCGCGCGGCACGCGGCCGTCGCCAGCGGTCTGGAGGTCGCCGGCGGGCCGTACCGGCCGCACCTGACCCTGGCCCGGTCCGGGCGCCCCTTCAGCGCGATGCGCTGGCTGCGCGTGCTCGAGGCGTTCTCCTCCCCGACCTGGCGCGTCGAGGAGTTCCACCTCGTGCAGTCCCACCTTGGGGAAGGCACCGGGCGCCGGTCGCGTTACGAGATCATCCAGACCTTCCCCATCGGCTGAGGAGAAAGACGTGTTCGGACGGTTCGACAAGACGGTCATGCCCACCCGCCTCGACGCCCTGCCGGGTCGCGAGCACCGCCTCTTCCCGGTGCCCACGACCCATACCGTCCTGGGGACGCCGCTGGAGGGGCCGTGGCCGGCCGGCACGGACGTCGTGTATGTCGCGATGGGCTGCTTCTGGGGAGCGGAGCGGATCATGTGGCGCCTGCCCGGTGTCGTGACGACGGCCGTCGGCTACATGGGTGGGTTCACGCCCAACCCGACCTACGAGGAGTCGTGCACCGGCCGCACCGGCCACACCGAGGCCGTCCTCGTCGCCTACGACCCGGCGGCGCTCTCGCCGGAGGCCATCCTCAAGGCCTTCTGGGAGAACCACGACCCGACGCAGGGGATGCGCCAGGGCAACGACATCGGCACCGCCTACCGTTCGGCGGTCTACTGGACGACGCCCGAGCAGGAGGCCGCCGTGCGCGCCACGGCGGCCTCCTTCCAGCCCGAGCTCACGGCTGCCGGGTTCGGTTCCATCACGACGGAATTCCGGCCCGCGTCGGACGCCGGACCGTTCTGGTATGCCGAGGACTACCACCAGCAGTACCTCGACAAGAACCCCGCTGGCTACTGCATGCACGGCCCGTACGGCGTCAGCTGCCCGGTGGGCGTGGCTGACCTCCCCGCCCAGCAGGACATCGCCCCGCCGGGCTGACGGTCAGTCGGCGAGGAAACCGAGCAGGTCGGCGCGCGTGAGGACCCCGATCGGCTTGCCGTCCTCGACGA
>JAKPEG010000067.1 GCA_029552065.1 Actinomycetes bacterium | reverse complement strand
CCGTTCGAACATTGCCTCACCACTCCTTGGTTCTCGACTGCCTCGATGGTAATCGTGCCGCGCCGGCCCACCTGGCCGGTTACGGGCGCGTGACATCTCGGTTCCTCTGCAAACGCCCCCGTATGCCGTGCTGTTCCCCCCGCGCGACCGTGCGCGGTGCCGTTCGCCGACGGCGGACACCCGTCCCCGCGCACGTCCCCGCCGGTGGCGCACGGCCGAGGGGCGGCTCGACGACGCTCAGGCGCGGTCGCGTGGCTGAGTGCCCAGGCCGTCGCTTCGGCGGAAGACCGGGTATGCCGCCATCCCCCCGCCCGCGTCGGCGGCGACCGTCCAGCGATCCAGCACCCACCCGGCGGCCTCGACCGCCTCGAGGCTCTCCCCCCAGGCCGGGAGCTCGCCGTGACCCGGTGGACCCCAGGCGCTGAGCTTGAGCTTGGCGACGAAGAAGTGCTGGCCGCTCCGGAAGGCGCCCCCCGCCTGGGCGGTGAGCTCCTTGAGGTCCGATTCCCTGCTCATGGACCTCAGGCTATGGTCGCGCGGGGTCCCGCAGCGGCCCCTGCAGCGCCCCGCAGCGCGCGAGGTGCGGAGATGGGCCGATTCGGCGGGCTGTTCCCGGCCCATTTCCGCCACCTGTGCGCACCGCCCGGTCGCGGCCCCGCACGCGGTCAGCGGCGACGCTGGCAGCGGCCGCACCAGTAGAGGTTGCGGCCGGCGACCTGGGCGGTGCGGATCCGCGAGCCGCAGACCCGACACAGCTCGCCCTGACGCTTGTAGACGTAGTAGCGCCGCTCCAGCGCACCCTGGGGGTTCGGCCGCCATGCCGAGACGCCGGTCGGGCTGATCGGCACGGCGGCCGGGTCGTAGCCGCCGAGCAACGCCTCCTGCACCTGGTCGTCCATCGTGACGATCTGCCCGAGCCGAACGCCGATCGGAAGCAACAGCCGCAGGTCCGCCCAGATCTTCTCCCAGGTCGCCCGGCGGATCTCCCGACCGGGCCGGTGCGGGTCGACCCGGTGCCGGAAGAGCACCTCGCAGCGGTAGACGTTGCCCACCCCGGCGAGCACGGCTTGGTCCATGAGTAGGTCGGCGATCGAGCGCTGGCTCTTGCTGATCCGCGCCCAGGCCCGCTCCGGATCGGCGTGCGCGCGGAGCGGATCCGGCCCGAGCCGCGCGACGACGTCGTCCACCTGGTCCGGGGTCGCCACTTCGCACAAGGTCGCCCCACGCAGGTCTGCGACGTATGCCGCCCGCCCACCCGGGTGCTCCGGCGACGGGGGTCCTCCGGCCGAGAGCAGTCTGACCCGGACGGCACCGACCGGCGGGGGCACGGCATACCCGCCGTCGTCGTCGCGTGGCAGCGGGGTGACGTCGAAGGTGCCGATGAGGCCGAGGTGCACGTGCAGGTAGGCCTCGCCGGCGAACTCGGCGAACAGGTGCTTGCCCCAGGCCTGCGCCCCGACGAAGGCGCGCCCGTCGAGCAGGGCGGCCCCGTCGGCGAATCGTCCCTGGGGGCTGGAGACGGCCGGGGTGGTCCCGGCGAAGGCGGTGTCGAGCGACCCTGCGAGGCGGTGCAGGGTGTGACCTTCGGGCATCCGGTCAGCCGGCCTTGCGCTTGGCGGCGGTCTTCTTCACCGGTGCGGCCGGGTCGTCGGCGGTCTTCTTCACCGGTGTGGCGGCCGTCGTCCTCGCGGTCGGCTTCGCCGGCGCCTGCGCGGGCGAGGGGGCGACCGGCTCGCCGCGGGCCGCCTTGGCCCGGTCGACGCTGCGCTGGAGGGCCTCGAGCAGGTCGACGACCTCGCCGGTGTCGGCAGCCGCCGGGGCCGCGACGGGAGCGGCACCCTCGACCTTGGCCGCGACGAGCTCGTGCACGGCGGTGGCGTAGTCGTCCTCGAACTCCTGCGGGTCGTAGTCCCCGGAGAGCGAGTCGACGAGCATCCGGGCCATCGCGAGCTCCTTGTCGCTCGCGTGCCCGGTGTCGCCGAGGTTGACCTGGTCGGCCGAGCGGATCTCGTCGGGCCACAGCAGGGTCTGCAGGACGATGACCCCCTCGTGCACCCGCAGGACCGCCATCGTCATCCGGGTGCGGATCGACACGGTGACCAGCGCCACCCGGTCGGCCGCCTCGAGCGCGTCGCGCAGGAGGGCGTAGGCCTTGGTCGCGGCCCTCTCCGGCTCGAGGTAGTAGGCCTTGTCCATGAGCATGGGGTCGATCTGGTCGGCGGGAACGAACTTCGCGACGGCGACCTCCTTGCTGCTCTGGTTGGGCAGCGACTTGAGGTCCTCGTCGGTGAGCACGACCAGCTGGCCGTCCTCGGTCTCGTAGCCCTTGGCGACGTCGTCGTAGGCGACGATCTCGCCGCACACGCTGCACACCCGCTGGTAGCGGATCTGCCCACCGTCGGTCCGATGAACCTGACGGAAGCTCAGGTCGTGGTTCTCGGTCGCGGAGTAGAGCTTGACCGGCACATTGACCAGTCCGAAGGACACCGCGCCCTTCCACATCGCCCGCATCGACGTCCCACCTTCCCCACCCATCACGTGAGTCACCAGCATGACCCACGGCATACCTCTGCCACAACGGCACTTCCTCGCATCGTGTGACCTGGCACCGGTCCCCACCTGTGCCAGGTCACACGATCGGGGACGACCGGGCGGGCCTGTGGATGACCGCCGACGCCCGGAGCCCGCAGGGCGCAGGCTGGTCCCATGAGCCGGGCCTCGTCCGCTGCGAGCCCGTCTCCGTCCCCACGATGGGACGAGGACGGGTATGCCGCCGCGGGCCTGCTCACCCGCGCCCAGGCGGTCGCCGGCTCCGGTGCCGGCTCCGGTGCCGGCCCCGGCCCCGGTCCCAGCTGCGGCATCGGCTCCGGCACCCGCCTCAGCGATGCTGCCTTGGCCTGGCGGGTGGATTCTCGGCGGTGGACCCGGCTGCATCGAGGGGTCTACCTCACCCGGACCGGACCGATTGACTGGCACACCCGGGCCTGTGCCGCCGTCCTCGCAGCGGGTCCGGAGGCGGCGCTGCGCGGGGGGAGCGCGGCATACGCGTGGGGGTTGGTCGAGCGGCCGGGGCGGACGATCGAGTTGCTCGTGCCCGCCACCCGCCAGGTCGTCGCCCCGCCCGGCATCGACGTGCGCCGCACCCGGGTGCCCTATGTCGTGCGCGGTATGCCGCCCCGGGTCACCGTCGAGCGCACCCTCGTCGACCTAGCCCAGACCCTCTCGACCGACGAACTCGCCGCGATCCTCGCCCGGGCGATCGGCGACCGGCTCACCACCCGGGAGCGGGTGCTCGCCGAGCTGGGCTCGTGGGCCCGCCACGGTCGACGGGCGATCGTGCGGGGGATGCTCAGCGACGTCGGCGATGGTGCGCAAGGGGCGCTGGAGGTCCGTTTCGTCCGGGGCGTGCTCCGGGCGCACGGGTTGCCGATCGGCCGGGCCCAGGTGCCGCTCGGCGAGCTCGGCGGGCAGATCGGCGGGCAGATCGGCGAGCTCGGCGGGCAGATCAGTGGGCAGGACAGTGGGCAGACCGGTGGGCACCCCGGCAGACAACGGATGGACCGTGCCTTCGAGGCGCAGCGGCTGCTCGTCGAGCTCGACGGGCTGCGCTTCCACCGCGGCCGGGCTTTGGTGACCGACCGGGCCAAGAGCCGCCGGGCGGTCGCGGCCGACTGGGCGGTAGTCCGCTACGGCTGGGAGGAGACGGTGCCGCACGCGTGTGCGACGGCGGCCGAGCTGGAGCTGCTCCTGCAGGCCCGCGGATAGCCCGGCCGGGCCAGGCCGTGCGGGCCGGGGTGTCCGGTCGGGGAGGCCCTCGCCACGATCGTGTGACCTGGCTCCGGTGGGGACCTGTGCCAGGTCACACGGTGCGGGACAGGGCGGCTCCGGGAGAGTGTGCTCGGCGGCGCGGTCGGGTGCCTGTCACCCGAGGGACGTCGAGGGTTCACCTGGGCACGGCATAATGCCGCGTCATGGTCATGACCTGGACGGCGCGTGCGCTGACCGAGGAGGAGCACGAGGCCGTGCTCGCCAAACCCGGTCGCGCCGCCGAGCTCGTGGAGGACGAACCCCCTGATCCCAAGCGCGGTGTCGATCTCGACACCGCGTGGCACGGGATCCACTGGCTGCTCACCGGCACGGCATACGACGCCGAGACCGCGACCGGCCAGGCGATCTTCGGGGGCGAGCCGATCGGGCCGGACCTCGGCAACGGCAAGGCCCACCTCATCGACGCCCCCACCGTGCGGAAGATCTCGGCCGCCCTGGACAACCTCACGGCGGCCGAGCTCGGCGAGCGGATCGACGTCGACGCCATGCAGGCCGCCGACATCTACCCGGGCTTCTGGCACGAGCGGGACGTCTTCCACGACTGGCTGCAGCCGCGCTACAAGGCGCTGCGCAAGTTCTACCGACGGGCCGCGAAACAGGGCCGGCCGGTGCTCACCGCAATCCTCTGAGCGGGCTCCATCTGCACGGGCACGCCGGACATCCTCAAGCCTGAGGCGGCCGCGAGGCCCCAGGATGGGCACCATGCGTCCCATGCTCGCCACGCCGACCACCCGGGTGCCCACCGGGCCGGACTGGGTGCACGAGGTGAAGTGGGACGGGATGCGGGTGCTCGCCGACGTCTCGGAGGGTCGGGTCACCCTCACCTCGCGGACCGAGCGCGACCTCACCGTCGCCTTCCCGGAGTTGGCCGGCCTCGGTGAGCTCTTCGAGGACATGCTCCTCGACGGCGAGCTGGTCGTCCTGCGCGGCGGCATACCGTCGTTCGCGGCCCTTGCCGAGCGCTTCCACGTCACCGGGGCCGCGCGGGCGGCGCAGCTCGCGGCCCGGTCACCCGCGACGTTCATGGTCTTCGACCTGTTGCGCCTCTATGGGGTCGACCTCACCGCCCGGTCGTTCACCGACCGGCGCGCCACCCTCGAACGGCTCGACCTCGCCGGACCGCACTGGCAGGTGCCGCCGGTCTTCACCGACGGGGCCGCCCTGCTGGCCGCCACCCGCGAACAGGGCCTCGAGGGGATCGTGAGCAAGCGGCTGGCCTCGCGGTATGCCGCGGGCGTCCGGTCCCCCGACTGGGTCAAACTCCCGCACCGAGACTCGGTGTCGGTCGTCATCGGCGGCTGGCGCCCCGAGACCGACCACGCAGCCGGAAACGCCACGGCGCGCCTGGGGGCGGTGCTCGTCGGCGTGCCGGGGGTCGGGGGGCTGCGCTACCTCGGGCGCGTCGGGTCCGGGCTGGCCGGCGCGGCCGCCCGAGCCCTGCTCGCCGACCTGCGCCCGCTCGCGACCGGGGACTGCCCTTTCGCCGGCGAGCTGCCACGCGAGGACGTCGAGGGCACGACCTGGGTCCATCCCGTGCTCGTCTGCGACGTCGAGTCGCTCGGACTCACCGCATCCCACCGACTGCGCCAACCGGCATACCGCTGCCTGCGACCGGACCTCACCCCGGGTGACGTCGACCCCCGCGACCTGCCGGCGAGCATGGCCGACGACGATGGCTGAGGACGACGATGGCTGAGGACCCGGTTAAGGTGACCGTCGAGGTGGCCGGTCGGCGGCTGGCCGTGAGCAACCTCGACAAGGTGCTCTTCCCCGCGACCGAGACGACCAAGGGCGAGGTGCTCGCCTATTACGCCCGGATCGCGCCCGTCCTGCTCCCCCATCTCGCCCGTCGCCCGGTCACCCGGATCCGGTTCCCCGAGGGGGTCGAGGGGCTGAGCTTCTTCGAGAAGAACCTCCCCTCTGGCGCGCCGGCCTGGCTTCCTCGGGTGACCGTGCGGACGACCTCCGATGCGCTCACCTATCCGCTCGTCACCGGCCTGGACGCCCTCACCTATCTGGTCAATCTCGCCTCGCTCGAACTGCACGTGCCGCAATGGCAGGTCGACGCCGACGGTATGCCGCTGCCCCCCGACCGCCTCGTCGTCGACCTCGATCCCGGACCCGGCGCGGGGCTGCGGGAATGTTCCCAGGTGGCACTGCTCGTGCGCGAACGACTCGAGCGGATCGGATTGACCCCCGTGCCCGTCACGAGCGGCTCCAAAGGCATGCAGGTGTATGCTGCCCTCCCGGGCTCCCATTCGAGCGAGGACATGAGCGCGCTCACCCAGGCGATGGCCCAGGAACTCACGGCGACGCAGCCCGAACTCGTCGTCTGGCGGATGACCAAGTCGCTGCGCCCGGGCAAGGTTTTCCTCGACTGGAGTCAGAACGCCGCCGCGAAGACGACGATCAGCCCCTATTCGCTGCGGGCGAAGGCGGCACCGTTCGTCGCGACCCCACGACGGTGGACCGAGGTGCAGGAGGGAGCGGCCCGCGAGGACGGCCTGGTCCAGGAGACCTGGGAGCAGGCCCTGCGGCGGGTGGAGCGGTTCGGGGACCTCGCGGCGGCGCTGCTCCCCCACTGACCGGCCGGCTATCCGGTGCGGGCCGGGCATGCCGCGGGCCGGCCACCCGAGGGTGGCCGACCCGCGAATACCGACTGAACGCCGACTGATCGGCGACTGATCGGTGGGACTTCGATCAGGCGTGCGCCTTGTCGTAGGCGGCCTGGACGCTCGCCGGGACGCGGCCCCGCTCGCTGATCTTGTGGCCGTTGGACCGGGCCCACTCCCGGACGACGCCGACGTTGCGGCGACCGCCCGAAGCGCGACGCCCGGTGACCTTGCGACCGCCCGTGCGCTGAGCCGCGCCCACCCAAGGGGCGAGCTGGTCGCGCAGCTTGGCGGCGTTGGATGCGGAAAGGTCGATCTCGTACGAGGCGCCGTCGAGAGCAAAGGTGAGGGTCTCGTCGGCACTGCTGCCGTCGATGTCGTCTTCCAGGACGACCTGGACACGCTTGGCCACGGTGTGAACTCCGTTTCGATATGGATGAGTGCGGACGTGATCGTCCGGCCGTCGACAGATGGGTCGGTTGAGTCGTTTCTTCGACGGTCCGACCAACCCGAGTGTCCTCGGACCGAACAGCTCGGCGGGTCTCCCCTCCCGCCGGGTCAACGATAACACGGGAAATGGCCGAACGGGGGATAGCCGCGCCATTTCCACAACCGCGCTTCTTGGCCGAAGGAATTCTCTATTGGCCGTCCGGCGTAGCCGTCTTGTCGCCGACTATGTCGGCAAGTTGGCCGGTCAGGGCCCTGACAGAATGGTCGACAGGGGGCGCCGGGAGGGTCGCGGGCAAGGCGGATCGCTGCTCCCACGGATTACCCGACGGGAAACATCCGGGAATCTGCCGGACGGGACCTTGGTCCTGGCCGTCGACGGCACCATACACCGGCCTTCGGGGGGCGCCATAGCTCGGGCCTTCCGGGGCCGCTTAGGTCCGGTCTTCGCCGTTGTCTTCCTCGAGCCCGTCCCGGGTGTTCTCCCGTGCCCGCGGCGTCGAGGTCTCGCCGGACCCCGGTTCGCCGAGCCTCTCGGCACCGGGCACCGCCTCTGCGCGAGGGTGCGCCGCCTCCCACTGGGCGACCGCGCGTCGCTCCCGCCGGTCGGCTTCGAAGATCGTCTTGAAGACGACATAGGCGATGACGAGGATGCCGACTGTGGGCAGCAGAGCGGCGAGGTAGGGCGAAATCGTCTGCCACATGGCTAGTCCTCGGGCTTGAGCAGGGGGAACAGGATCGTCTCCCGGATGTTCGATCCGGTGAAGAGCATGACGAGCCGGTCGATCCCGAGGCCCAGCCCGCCCATCGGCGGTGCACCGAACTCGAGCGCCGCGAGGAAGTCCTCGTCCACCACCATCGCCTCCTCGTCGCCGCCGGCCGCCTTGAGCGACTGGGCCACGAGCACCTCGCGCTGGATGACCGGGTCGATGAGTTCCGAGAAGCCGGTGCCGCGCTCGACGCCGGCGATGATGAGGTCCCAGGCCTCGATGAGTCCGGGCTCCGAGCGGTGCGGCCGGGCCAGTGGCTGGGCGATCGCCGGGTAGTCGCAGAGGAACGTGGGCTGGAGCAGGTGCGGCTCGACGAGCTCGGACAACAGCTCGAGGACGACCTTGTCCGCCCCCCACGCCGGGTCGAGCGCGATGTCCTGCTGGGCGGCATACCGGGTGAGCGTGGCGAGCGGCGTCGCGGGGGTGACCGCCTCGCCGACCGCCTCGCTCACCGCCTGGTAGACCGGCAGCCAGCGCCACGGGCCGCCCAGGTCGACGGTCCCGCGCGGGGTCTGGACCACCCGCGAGCCCAGCTCGTCGGCGACGGCGAGGTAGAGGTCGCGGATGAGCGCCGCGATGGTCGTCTGGTCGCCGTAGGCCTGATAGGCCTCGAGCATGGTGAACTCCGCCGAATGGGTCGCGTCGATCCCCTCGTTGCGGAAGATCCGGCCCATCTCGTAGACCCGGTCGACCCCGCCGACGACCGCCTTCTTCAGCGGCAGCTCGAGCGCGATGCGCAGCGTCATCGCCTGGTCGAAGGCGTTGAGGTGGGTGTGGAAGGGCCGGGCCGCAGCCCCGCCGTGGACGAGCTGGAGCACCGGGGTCTCCACCTCGAGGTAGCCCTGGCGGTGCAGTTCCTCGCGCAGCGCCCGCTGGGCCCGCGCGCGCGTGCGGACCATGTCGCGGGCCTCCTGCCGCACGACGAGGTCGGCATAGCGCCGGCGCACCCGAGCCTCGGGCGAGAGGTCCTTGTGCAGGGTGGGCATCGGACGCAGGGCCTTGCTCGCCATCTGCCACGAGCTCACCATGATGGACAGCTCGCCGCGCTTGCTGCTCACCACCCGGCCCTCGACGGCGACATGGTCGCCCAGGTCGACGAGGCTCTTCCAGTCACCGAGCGCCGCCTCGCCCACCTCGGCGAGGCTGAGCATGATCTGCAGCCGGGTGCCCTCCCCCTCCTGGAGCGTGGCGAAGCACAGCTTGCCGGTGTTGCGTTGGTACATCACGCGGCCCGCGGTCCGCACGACCGCCTGGGTCTCCTCGCCGGCCTGCAGGTGGCCCCAGGTGGCCCGGATCTCGGCGAGGCTCAGGGCCCGCTCCACCCATACCGGGTAGGCGCCGTGGCCGCTCTCGATGAGCCGCTCGCGCTTGTCCCGGCGGATCCGGAGCTGCTCGGGGAGGTCGTCGACCTCGGCCGGGTCGACGAGGGCGTCGCCCGGCGGCGGGGCAGTCTGGTCGGCGGGGGGCTGCGCAGTCACGAGGGACAAGGGTACCGACGTGCGCGGACCGTCCCGTCCGCCAGTGTCGGCGGCACTGCGGGTGTCGGCGGGACGGCATACCGTCGCGGCATGGCCCGCCGACGAGCCGGTATGCCGCCCGCTCACCCTCGCCGCACGGACCCGCGGTTCGAACCGCTGCCGGTGCGGCGGGTCGAAGTCTGCCCGCAAGCGGAGCCGCTGCCCGCCGGGCGGTGGCCGGTCGCCGTGCCGGCCGTCGCCCAGCTGCTGCGCGAGGGGCTGGACCTGGGCCGGTCGACCGTGCTCGTCGGAGCCAACGGCAGCGGCAAGTCGACCCTCGTCGAGGCGATCGCCATGGCCTTCGGACTCGCCCCCGAGGGCGGCTCGACCGGCGCCCGGCACCGGACCTATCCGAGCGAGTCGGCGCTGTCCGAGGCCCTCACGCTCGTCCGCGGGCCGGGTGGGAGCCGGTGGGGCTACTTCGTGCGCGCCGAGACCCTGCACGGACTCGTCGGCTATCTCGACGCCAGCCGGGCGGACAGCCTGCACACGAACGACCCCTCGTTCCACACGCTCAGTCACGGGGAGAGCTTCCGGGCGCTGCTGGACACCCGCCGGTTCGCCGGTCCGGGCCTGTTCGTCCTCGACGAGCCCGAGGCGGGGCTGGCCTTCGAGGCGCAACTCACCCTCGTCGGGCAGCTCGTCGACCTCGCGGCACGACGCGGCTGCCAGGTCCTGCTCGCCACCCACTCGCCGGTCGTGGCCGCGCTGCCGGGCGCGCGGATCCTCGAGCTGGGTCCGTGGGGGATGCGCCCGACGTCCTGGGACCGGCTCGACGCCGTCGACCACTGGCGGCGCTTCCTCGCCGACCCGCGGCGCTATCTGCGGCACCTGCTCCCCGAGCCGGGCGCGCCCGATCGGGCCGATCAGTCGACGAGGTCGAGGGCCAGGTCGAGGATCGGCGACGAATGGGTGAGCCCGCCGACCGAGAGGTAGTCGACCCCGGTGAGGGCGTAGTCGCGGGCGACCTCGAGGGTGAGTCCGCCGGTGGCCTCGATCTCGACCGGCTCCCCCTGCGCACGGAGCACGGCGACGGTCTCGGCGAGCAGCTCGATCGGCATGTTGTCGCACATGAGGAATCGGGCGCCCACGGCGTAGACCTCGAGCGCCTCGGCCACCGTCGTCACCTCCACCTCGACCTCGGCGTCGGGGAAGGTCTCGCGCACCATCCGGTATGCCGCGCCCACCCCGCCGGCCGCGATCTTGTGATTGTCCTTGATCATCGCGACGTCGTAGAGGCCCATCCGCTTGTTCGTGCCGCCCCCGGCCCGCACGGCGTACTTCTCCAGATGGCGCATGCCCGGAGTCGTCTTGCGGGTGTCCAGGACCATCGCGCCGGTGCCCTCGAGCCGCTGCGCCCACCGACGCGTATGCGTGGCCACCCCGGAGAGCCGGCAGACGATGTTGAGCATCGTCCGCTCGCCGATGAGGATGACCCGGACCGGCCCGGTCACCCGGGCCACCACGTCTCCCCGCACGACGGCCGTGCCGTCGGCGACGAGCAGCTCGACCTCGGGGGCCGGACTGCCGATGAGCCGCGCGACCTGCTCGAGGACCTCGGCGACCACCGGCACCCCGGCGACGACGCCGGCCGCCCGGGCGACGACGTGGGCGGTGGCCACCTGGTCGGCCGGGATGGTCGCCAGGGTGGTCACGTCGCGGTGCTGGGGGCCCAGGTCCTCGTCGAGGGCGACCCGGACGAGTTCGCGGGCGTCGGCGGCGGGGAAGGCGAGGTCGGTGCTCATCGGTTCATCACGGCTCATCGGAGGTCCTGTGGGGGCGCGGGCTGGAACGAGGTGGTGACCATGCCGTCGGCCCCGCGGACCGCGTGCAGATGGCCGAGCCAGTGGGCGTCGTCGCGGTCGGGGAAGTCGCTGCGGACATGGCCGCCACGGGTCTCCTCGCGCAGGGCCGCGACGTGGGTGAGGACCTGGCCGAGGTGCAGGAGGTTGGTCGTCTGCCACGACTTGGGACCGCCCTCGACCCCGTCGGCGCCGGCCGCGAGCCGGGCGAGGTCGGCCGCAGTGGCGGCGAGCGAGTCGGCCGAGCGCACGACCCCGGCACCGTCGGTCATCGTGTGCTGGATCGCGGTGCGGTGCGCCGAGCGCAGGAGCACCGAGTCGGTGGCCCCGGACCGGGCGAGGACGGGCACGGCGGCGACCGCGGCGAGCTCGCCCCGGGCGAACCGGTCGGCGACGTCCTCGGCGATCCGATGGGCGAAGACGAGTCCTTCGAGCAACGAGTTGGAGGCCAGCCGGTTGGCTCCGTGCACGCCCGTGCACGAGCACTCGCCGCAGGCATAGAGCCCGACGAGCGAGGACCGGCCCATGAGGTCGGTCCGCACGCCCCCGCTCGCATAGTGCTGGGCGGGGGCCACCGGGAGGAGCTCGGTGGCCGGGTCGAAGCCGTTGGCCCGGCACGAGGCGACGATCGAGGGGAAGCGGCGTTCGAGGAAGTCCCGGCCCAGGTGGCGGCAGTCGAGGAAGACGTGGTCGGTGCCGGTCGCGGCCATCTGTCGGACGATCGCGCGGGACACGACGTCGCGGGGGGCGAGGTCGGCGAGCTCGTGCTGCCCCTGCATGAAGCGCACCCCGTGGACGTCGACGAGGAAGGCCCCCTCGCCGCGGACCGCCTCGGAGATGAGCGGCTGCTGGCCGGTGGAGTCGTCGCCGAGGAAGAGCACCGTGGGGTGGAACTGGACGAACTCGACGTCGGCCATCACGGCTCCCGCCCGCAGGGCGATCGCCATGCCGTCACCGGTCGCGACCGGCGGGTTGGTCGTCGAGGAGTAGATCTGGCCCAGCCCGCCGGTGGCCAGGACGACGGCTCGACAGTGGGCCGCCCCCACTCCGTCGATCTGGCCCTCGCCGATCACGTGGATGGTCGCGCCGCATACCCGCCCCGACTCGTCCTGGAGCAGGTCGACGACGAGCGCGTGCTCGATGACCTCGATCCCGGGGTCGTCCTTCACCCGGTGCAGCGCCTCGATGAGCGCCCGCGAGATCTCCTTGCCGGTCGCGTCGCCGCCCGCATGGAGGATCCGGTCGCGGTGGTGCCCGCCCTCCCGCGTGAGCGAGATCTCCCCGTCGCTGCCCCGGTCGAACTCCGCGCCGAGCTGGACGAGTTCGCGCACCCGCGCCGGCCCCTCGTGGACGAGGGCGGTGACCGCGGGGACGTCGCACAGGCCCACACCGGCGACGAGGGTGTCGCGTAGATGCTGGTCGGGGGAATCCTCGTCGGCCATCGCCGCGGCGATCCCGCCCTGGGCCCAAGCCGTCGAACCCTCCTCGAGCACGGTCTTCGTCACGAGGAGCACGCTCGCGCCCCGATCGCGCAGCCGCAGGGCAGCGGTGAGGCCCGCGATGCCCGACCCGACGACGACGACGTCGGCCGAGGTGGTCCATCCGGGCGCGGGCGCGGCCAGCCAGCGCGGGATGCGGATGGACACGCTCACGGGTGCTCCTCGGGCTCTGTCGCTCCGGCCGGGTCGCGGGTCACGCTACTCCGGAACACCCCGTCGACGGTGCTCGCCACCAGCGGGCCCAAGGTGTGCCCGGGATCGGCGAAGCCGCAGTCGGCGAGCACCCGGGAAGCGGCACCGAGCACACCCTCGAGCCCGTCGCGGACGGCGGCGAGCGCGGCGGCATACGCGGGTCGGTCCTCCTCCTCGACCCAGACGGGTTCCCCGCCCATCTCGAGGACGAGCGCCTCGCCGAGCGGACGGAGGGACTTGAGGGTGGTCACCGCGAAAGCGGTCCCGGAGAGTCGCTCGACGTCCTCGGCGCGGCCGGCGAGGGCCAACGCGGGATGCAGGGCGAGCGGCAACACGTCGTGGGCGGCCGCGACCGGCTCGAAGACGCCGATCCCCTGCCGGGCGCTCACGTGGACGAGCACCTGGCCGGGGTGGAAGGCGCCCGCCGCGGCGAGCCCGGCGAGCAGGGGCGCGAGGGTCTCCTCCGGCACCCCGAACAGGACGAGATCGGCCTCGGCGACCACGTCGAGGTCCTCGAGGATCCGCGCACCGGGCAGCAGCCGCGCCGCGCGTTCGTGCGAGGCGTCGCTCACGGCCGACACGGCGACGACCGGATGACCGGCCCGGGCGAGGGCCGCTCCGAGCACCGCACCGGCGCGGCCCACCCCGAGGATGCCCACCCGCATCCGTCCCGGGGACGGCCGCCCGGCGGGCCGGGGAGAGTCCTCGGGGGTCCCCGGCGATGTCGGCGTGCTCACGAGGAGCGAACCTACCGCCATGCGTGCGCGGCCCGGGCACCCGGAGGCGATAGGTTCCGGCTGTGCAGGGTATGCCGTGGCGGCTCGCGTGGCAGAGCGCCCTCTATGGGACCACCGGCTTCTACCGTCGCCAGTCCCCCGCCAGCCACTTCGTCACCGCCACCCACCCCCCGCTCGGCCGGGTCCTCGCCGAGGCGCTGTGGCGGCTGGCCGACCTGCTCGAGGTCTCCGGGATCGTCGACGTCGGCGCCGGGCGCGGCGAACTGCTCACGGTCCTGCACGAGCATCGCCCGGACCGGCCGCTGCTCGGCTGCGATGTCGTCGAGCGCCCCTACGAGCTGCCCGAGGGGATCTCCTGGCGACGCAGCCCAGGCGGTGCCTCGCTCGCCCCCGACCTGCTCGACCTCGACGACGTCCTCGTCGTCGCCCACGAATGGCTCGACGTCGTCCCCTGTCCGATCGCCCAGGTCGACGACGCCGGGGTCCCGCGGCTCGTCCTGGTCGACCCCGCCTCGGGCGTCGAGTCCCTCGGTGAGCCACTCGAGGGACCGGACCTCGACTGGTGCCGCACCTGGTGGCCGACCATCGGGTCGGCCGGGGAGCCGGGGAGCCGGATCGAGGTCGGCCGCGACCGGGACCTCGCCTGGGAGGACCTGCTGCGCCGCATCCGCCGGGGCGGCGCGCTCGCCATCGACTACGGTCACACCGCCGAGCAGCGCCCCACGAACGGGAGCCTCACGGCATACCGTGCCGGTCGCCGGGTCGAGCCGGTGCCCGACGGCGGCTGCGACCTCACGGCACACGTCGCCGTCGACTCGTTGCGGCACGACGAGATCTGGACCCAGGCGGTCGCCTTCGACCGACTGGGGATGCACGAGCCGACTCCTGACCCGGCCCTCGCGCAGTGCGATCGCGCGGGTTACCTGCGCCGGCTCGAGCGATCTTCGGCGATCGCCCGACTCACCGACCGCGAGGGCTTCGGTGCGTTCCGGTGGGTACTCGTACGACAGGTCGACTGAGCCCCGCCGACCGGCGGCCGCGCCCGCGGCAGGCGCGCGCTGCAGGGCGGTCCCCCGGCTCCGCTCAGCCGGGAGCGACCGAGAGCCGCTCGTAGCCGCGCAGGACGAAGGTCGGCCGGCGGACCGCCTCGACCACGTGCAGCCGCGGCCAGCGACCCATGAGGGTGCCGACCGACGTGGCCAACTCGAGCCGGGCCAACGGCGCACCGACGCAGAAGTGGATCCCCGCGCCGAAGGCGAGGTGCGGATTGGGGTCACGGCCCGGCCGGAAGACGTCGGGCTCGTCGAAGACCACGGGGTCGCGATTGGCCGCGCCGAGCAGGGCCGCGACCTTCGCGCCCTCGAGGATGGGCACCCCCTCGACCACGGTGTCGCGGGTCGCGGTCCGCTCAAACAGGTGCAGCGGCGAGTCGTGCCGGAGCATCTCCTCGACGAGCACGACCGGGTCGTCGAAATCGCCGCCCGTCGCCGCGAGCAGCGAGGCCAGGCCGTTGCCGAAGCCGTTCACGCTCGCCTCGTGCCCGGCGTTGAGCAGGAGGACCGCGGTCGCGACGAGCTCGCGATCGGACAACCGGTCGCTCCCGTCGCGGGCGGCGACGAGGTCGGACAACAGGTCCTCCCCCGGGTGCGCCGCCCGGTCGGTCGCCAATTCCCGCACGTATGCGGCGAATTCGGCGCAGGCGCGCTGCGCCGCGGCCTCCTCCTGCGGGGTCCGCGTCACCTCGTACATCCGGACGATCGCCTGCGACCAGGGCCGCAGCAGGTGCCGGTCGGCGTCGGGCACACCGAGCAGCTCGGCGATGACGAGGACCGGCAGCGGCTCGGCGAGGCCCTCGATGACGTCGAAGGAACCCTCCTGCGCGACCCGACCGGCACAGTCCTGGACGAGCTCGTCGGCGAGTTGCTCGATCCGCGGGGCCAGTCGCTGGACGTGACCCCGGCCGAAGGCGCCCGCGATGAGCCGGCGCAGCCGGGTGTGTTTCGGCGGCTCGCTGTCGAGGATCGAGTCGGCGTGCAGCCAGTTGAAGGTGTCCCAGTCGCTCTCCGGCTCACGGGGCCGGAAGATCCGGCCCAGGCTGCGATCGCGCAGCACGGCGTTGCAGGCCGCGTGACTCGTGGCGACGAAGCACCCGAGCCCCGCGTGCCAGGCCACCGGCGCGATCGCCCGGCAGGCCGCCAGCGCGGGATAGGGGTCGGCGAGGACGGCCGGGTCGGCGAGGTCGAGCAGATGGCTCACGTCGGGTGCGTCGACAGGAGGGGTCACCCGCGCCACGCTAGCGTCCGGCGGGTCCGGGCGGCAGGCCGCCCGGTCCGTCGCCCGCCTGACTGGCGGGTCCTTTGGCAGACTGCACGGTATGCCGTCCCCGCCCACCGGTTCCCTCCCGCCGCACACGGCGGCGGACGCGCCGGAGGCCTTCCGGGTCGAGGCCGGGACCGGTCCGGACGCCCTCGTGCGGGCCGACCTCGCGGTCGCGCTCCCGCCGGGCCACCCGGCCGGGCACGGCTCCCTGCGCCTTCGGCTCGACGTCTCCGGCGACACGATCGTCAACGCCGACCCGGTCGTCGGGATGGTCCACCGGGGCGCGGAGAAGCTCTTCGAGGCTCGTGACTACCGGCAGATCCTCACGCTGGCCAACCGACACGACTGGCTCGCCGGCTTCGCGGGGGAGCTCGGGGTCGCGCTCGTCGTCGAGGAGGCGCTCGGGCTCGAGGTGCCCGAGCGGGCGGTGTGGATCCGGATGGCCCTCGCCGAGGTCTCCCGGATCGCCCACCACCTGGCCTTCCTCGCGGCCTTCCCCACCGAGGTGGGCGAGCCGATCGCCGCGCACCCGGCCCCCGAGCGGGAGTTGCTCAGCAGGCTCGTGCAGGAGGCGACGGGTGGCCGGATGCACCCCATGTACATCCGTCTCGGTGGCCTGCGCGCGGACCTGCCGATGGGCTGGGTGGCGCGCGCACGGCATACCGTCGCGGCCGTGCGCGCGGGCCTCGAGCGGATCGTCGGGCCACTGCGGGACGAGCGGCTGCGGGGTGTCGGGCCGCTGCCGGCCGCGGTCGCCCTCGGCTACGGGGTGAGCGGACCGACGGCCCGCGCGAGCGGTATCGAGGTGGACCTGCGGCGGGACGCGACCTATCTGCGCTATGCCGAGCTGTTCACGGACGTCGGTCCCGGGCGGGTGGTCACCCGGCCCGAGGGCGATGTCGCCGCCCGGCTCGGCTGCCTCGCCGAAGAGGTCGAGGTGTCCTGTGCGCTCGTCGAGGCCTGCCTGGACCGGCTCGCTCCCGGGCCGGTCAACGTGCGCCTGCCCAAGGTCGTCCGAGTCCCCGAGGGCAGTTGGTATACCGCGACGGAGAGCCCCCTCGGGGCCGCCGGCGTCCTGCTCGTCTCCCGCGGCGAGCCCCGACCGTGGCGGCTCGCCCTGCGCACCCCCTCGTTCGCCCACGTCGCCGTGCTCGCGGAGTTGCTCGCGGGAGTGCCCCTGTCCGACCTCGCCGCCGTGCTCGCCTCGGTGTGCTTCGTTCTGGGAGACGTCGACAAATGACCACGACCCACCCGTATGCCGCCCGCCTCACCTGTGCCGCGACGACCGCCTTCGCCGCCGCAGTGCTCGCCGGCTGCGGCGGCGCGGACCCCGTGGCCGGCACGGGTGGCACGACCGCACCCGCGGCGACGAAGGCGGCGGCACCGTCGCCGAGCAAGGTCAAGGCGACCGTCGCGAAGACCTCCTCCGCCCCGCCGACGACGAGTGCGCTGGGCGCCTTCCCCCCGGTCGTGTCCAGCGGCCCGTCACCGGTCAACGCCGCCGCCGTCCGCAGCGCGGCGGACCTCCCGGCGGCCTTCCAGTGCCCGGCCGCTCCCCTGCCCATCGTCATCGCCGCGACCGGGCCGGAACCGGCGGTCACCGTCTGCCAGAGCAAGCTCGCGGGCGAGGCGCTCTTCCTCTGGTTCGTCGACAGCCCGGACGCGCGCTTCCTCGCGCTCCAGGCCGCCCTCGCGAAGGCGAAGTACGTCCACGCGGGCCCCACGTGGGTGGCCGGCGGGACGATCGACCCGACAATGGGGCAGGTGGGCGGCGACGTCTACCGCTGACCCGAGTCACGGTTGACCCGAGTCGCGGCTGACCCGAGTCACGGCTGCCGCGTCACGGCTGACCCGCGTCACGGCTGACCCGATCGGGGCGAACCAGGGTCTTCCCGGATGGCGGGTCGATGCGGGCACGGCGCACGATGGTGGCGTGACCTTCACCCCGCCCCCGCAGGATTCGCCCGTATGGCCCCCGGCCGCGCCCAGCTCGCCGACCACAGCGGGGCCGGCCACCGCGCCTCGCCTCTCGACGACCCCGCCCCCGTATGCCGCTCCGCACCCCTCGACCGGCGCGCACCCCTCCTCCGGCGGGCACCCCTCCTCCGGCGGGTACCCCACCTCCGGCGGGCACCCCTCGACCGGCGCGCACCCGTATGCGCCGCAGGACGCCGTCGAGCCCGAGCAGGTGTGGACGATCCTCAGCAGCACGAAGCGGGTCGGGCCCTGGCGGGTGCCGGCCCGGCTGCGGCTTCACGTCTCGGTTGGCGACGTCCGGATCGACCTGCGGGAGGCCGAGCTCTCCGCGCAGGTCACCTCGATCGAGGTCCGCGGACTCATGGGCGAGGTCAAGGTGATCGTCCCCGAGGCCTACCGGGTCGAGTGCACCGGCTCGGCGGTCCTCGGCGAGTTCGAACACAAGGACTCCGGCCCGACCGCCCCTGCGGCAGCAGGCGCACCCCTGGTCCGAGTGAACGGAGCGGTGGTCATGGGCGAGGTGACGGTCTATCGCACGGCAGCCCCGGTCGGAGTCGGCGCCTTCTCGGTCGACGGCATGGCCGGCGTCCGGGCCCGTCGGCGACTTCGCCGGGAGGAGCGTCGCGCCGCGCGCGCCCGCTGAGCCGCACCTTTATCGGGTCACCCGATAAGGGTGCGCTGGACCCGACAACCTTCCTCGGGTCGAGGGAACCTTTATCGGGTGACCCGATAATCGCCGGGCTCGCCGGGGTCCTGGGCGGCACCCACGCCGTCGTCCGGTGGTTCGACCCGGCACATCCGCTGGGCGAGGACGCCCGCTCCGGCGAGGACGAACGCAGCCACCGCGTGACCGGCCAAGACGAGCGCCTTGGTCCGTTGCGAGTCGACGTCGAGGTCGGGCACGAGCTGAAGGATCTGAGCGGCATACCAGCCGACGAGCCCCGCGCCGGTGAGCGCCCCCGCCTGGGCGAGAACGAGCGAACGCGCGGCCCGCAACGGGCTGATCGGCTTGGTTGCCCGGCCCTCGCGCAGGCGCTTGACCGGCAGGGCGGCGAAATAGACCCCCGCGGCCATGAAGACGAGCAGGACCACCCCGGCCCACGTCGGTGTGACGACACCGCTGCCGGTGCCGCGGAGCACCGCGTAGCCGAGGACACCGACGACCAGGGCGACCGCGGCGAGCAGCCGGATCCGTACCCCGTTCGGGCTCACCACGCGGGGCTCCACTGGGGACCCGGTCGCATCCCGCGGGTGTCGAGCCCGGCGAGTCGGTCGGCCACTCGCACCACCGGGTCCGAGACCGACGGGCCCGTGCGCAGGGTCGCATCCGGGTCGAGCCGCGACCACGGGAGCAGGACGAAGGCGCGCTCGATCGCACCGGGGTGCGGCAGGAGGAGGGCAGGGTCGTCGGAGAGTCGCTCCCGGTCGCTCCCCGGCTGGCCGAACTGGACGAGGTCGAGGTCGAGAGTCCGTGCACCCCAACGGACTTCACGCGTACGCCCCAGGGTGTGCTCGATCGCGTGGAGGGCCCGCAGGAGGGCCGCGGGCGAGCCGGCATAGCCGCCGAGCACCACCCCGTTGTAGTAGTGCGGCTGGTCGGGACCACCGATCGGATCCGACTCCACGAGGGGCGACACCCCGGTGAGGGTGAACCGCGGCAGGTCCGCGAGCGCCTCGACCGCGTCGGTGAGCAGACGCATCCGGTCGCCGAGATTGGACCCCAGACCGATGACCACCGGCGTGCCGCGCTCCCTGCGGATCTCCACCGCGATGTCGTCCAGGCCTACCCCGACCGGCGCGTGGGGCTTGTGCACGACGACGTCGACGGCCTGCACGCCGGGGCGGGCGAGTACGTCGGCCGCGACGACCTCGGCGAGCCGTTCGATGAGGTCGTGCGGTTCGCCCTCGATCCGGGCGAGCACCCCCTTGGCGACGTCGCCGTAGTCCACCGTGTCGCCGAGTTCGTCGGATCGGCCCGGCCGACGAAGGTCGAACTCGACGACGACGTCGACGATGAAGCGCTGACCGTCGCGGCGTTCCTCCGGGAAGACACCGTGGTAGCCGATCCCCCCGATGCCGGACAACCGGATGCGATCGGTCATCGTCGGGCTCCTTCCGTCGCGGTCAGCACGTCGAGGGCATCGCGCGTGCCCCGCACGTCGTGGACCCGCACGGCCCACACGCCCGCCTGCGCGGCGAGCACCGAGGTGGCCGCTGTGGCGACGTCACGTTCGAGCACCGGCCTGGTCTCGGCAGGTCCGGCACCCTCCGAGCGTCCCACCCGGCCGAGGAAGGCCTTGCGGGAGGACGCGTAGAGGACCGGGTGGCCCAGCGCCGCGACCGCGTCCAGGTGCGCGGTGAGCGCCCAGTTGTGTGCCGGCAGCTTGGCGAAGCCGAGCCCCGGGTCGAGGACGAGAAGATCCGGCCGGACCCCCGCCGCCAGCGCGGCGTCCCGGCGGGCGGCGAGCTCGCGGCATACCTCCGCCACGACGTCGCCGTATGCCGCCCGCGCCTGCATGTCGGCGCTGTGCCCGCGCCAGTGCATCGCGACATAGGGGACGGCTCGGTCGGCGACGAGCCGGAGCATGTCGGGGTCGGAGAGGCCTCCCGAGACATCGTTGACCATGGCGGCGCCGGCGTCGAGCGCCTGCGCGGCGACCGAGGCGCGCATGGTGTCGATCGAGACGCGGGCCCCGGCCGCGGCGAGGCCCGCGACGACCGGCAGCACCCGCCGCGCCTCCTCGTGCACCGGCGGCCGCGCGGCCCCCGGCCGGGTCGACTCGCCGCCGACGTCGAGCAGGTCGGCCCCGTCGGCGAGCAGAGCCAGCCCGTGGGCGACCGCCGCGTCCGCCTCGAACCACGCCCCGCCGTCGCTGAACGAGTCGGGGGTGACGTTGACGACCCCCATGACGAGGGTGCGCTCGCCGTCGGCGAACGGCCCCGAGCGGGTATGCCGGGTGGTCACCCCTGCGGGGTCGTCGTTCGCGCGGTCGGGACTCGCGGGCGTCGGCGCGGCCGCCGCCCCGCCGTTCACCGCTTGCCGCCCAGGAGCAGCGCCATCGCCTCGGCTCGGGTTGCCGGCGAACGCAATTGGCCACGGACGGCAGAGGTGATCGTGCGCGAGCCGGGCTTCTTCACCCCGCGCATCGACATGCACAGGTGCTCGCATTCGACGACGACGATCGCCCCCTGGACGCCCAGATGTTCGACGAGGGCATCGGCCACTTGGCTGGTGAGGCGCTCCTGCACCTGAGGCCGCTTGGCGAAGACGTCGACGAGTCGGGCGATCTTGGACAGGCCGGTCACCCGGCCGTCCTTGGCCGGGATGTAGCCGACGTGGGCAACGCCGTGGAAGGGCACGAGGTGGTGCTCGCAGGTCGAGTAGACCTCGATGTCGCGGACGATGATCATCTCGTCGTGGTCGATCGCGAAGGTGGTCGAGAGGATCTCGACCGGGTCCTGGTCGAGACCCGCGAAGATCTCGGTGAGCGCCCTGGCCACCCGGGCCGGGGTTTCCCGCAGACCCTCCCGGTCGGGGTCCTCCCCGACCGCGGCCAGCAACTCGCGGACCGCGGCCTCGGCACGCGGGTGGTCGACCGGCATACCGGTCAGTGCCCCTCGGAGTCGACCGGGTGCCCAGGGGGGAGTTCGACGATCCGCGGCCCGGGGACATCGGTGGCCGGGTGCGCCCCGGCGACGGCGGCCTGGTCGATCTGGGCGCCGAGGGCAGGGTCCTGGCTTGCGCTCCCCGGAGGGGGCATCGCCGCGGGATGCCCATTGCGGCTCGCGGCCTCCTCGGCCGGGGTGAGCACGGGCGGCCGGTCGCTGATCGCCCGGGCGTCGCTCGACAGCCAGGTCGGCCGCAGGGGGCGTTTGACGATGGGCGCGAAGATCTCGGCGAGCTCCTTCGTGCCGAGGGTCTCCTTCTCGAGCAGCTCGAGGACGAGCCGGTCGAGGATGTCGCGGTTGTCGTTGATGACGTGCCAGGCCTCGTCGTGAGCGTTCTCGATGAGCCTGCGGACCTCTTCGTCGACGATGCTCGCGACCCGCTCCGAGTAGTCGCGTTGGTGGCCCATGTCGCGACCGAGGAAGACCTCGCCGGTGCTCTGGCCGAGCTTGATCGCCCCGACCCGTTCGGACATGCCGAACTCGGTGACCATCCGGCGGGCCATCGACGTGGCCTTCTCGATGTCGTTGGAGGCACCGGTGGTCGGGTCGTGGAAGACCATCTCCTCGGCCACCCGGCCGCCGAGCGCATAGGCGAGCTGGTCGAGGATCTCGTTGCGCGTGGTCGAGTACTTGTCGTCCTGCGGCATCACCATCGTGTAGCCCAGGGCACGACCCCGCGGGAGGATCGTCACCTTGGTCACCGGGTCGGTGTGGTTCATCGCGGCCGCGACGATCGCGTGCCCACCCTCGTGGTATGCCGTGATCTTGCGTTCCTTGGCCGACATGATCCGGGTGCGCTTCTGCGGCCCGGCGACCACGCGGTCGATGGCCTCGTCGAGGGCCTGGTTGTCGATCGCCCGACGGTTCGTGCGGGCGGTGAGCAGGGCGGCCTCGTTGAGGACGTTGGCCAGGTCGGCACCGGTGAAACCGGGGGTGCGCCGCGCGACCGCGAGCAGGTCGACGTCGGGAGCCATCGGCTTGCCCTGCGAGTGGACCTGGAGGATGCGGTGCCGTCCGATCATATCGGGGGCCTCGACGGCGATCTGTCGGTCGAACCGGCCGGGCCGTAGCAGAGCGGGGTCGAGGATGTCCGGGCGGTTGGTCGCCGCGATGAGGATGACGTTGGTCTTCACATCGAAGCCGTCCATCTCGACGAGCAGCTGGTTGAGGGTCTGCTCACGCTCGTCGTGCCCGCCCCCGAGACCTGCGCCGCGGTGGCGACCGACCGCGTCGATCTCGTCGACGAAGACGATCGCGGGGGCGTTGGCCTTGGCCTGCTCGAACAGGTCACGCACCCGGGAGGCGCCGACGCCGACGAACATCTCGACGAAGTCCGAGCCGGAGATGGAGTAGAACGGCACGCCCGCCTCCCCCGCGACCGCGCGGGCGAGCAGGGTCTTGCCGGTGCCGGGCGGGCCGTAGAGGAGCACACCCTTGGGGATCTTCGCGCCGACGGCGAGGAACTTGGCCGGGTCCTGGAGGAACTCCTTGATCTCGTGGAGCTCCTCGACCGCCTCGTCGGCGCCGGCGACGTCCGCGAAGGTCACCTTCGGCATGTCCTTGGTGGCCAGTTTGGCCCGGGACTTGCCGAACTGCATGACCCGGTTCCCGCCACCCTGCATCTGACCCATGAGCAGCCAGAACAGGACCAGGACGATGATCATCGGCAGGACGAGGCCGAGCATCGAGGTGAACCAGTTGGCGGTGTCGATCTGGTCGGTGAAGCCGTCGGTCGGTTTGTGCTCGTTGAGCGCCTTGACGAGGTCGGCGCCGCGGGCGTCGACGTAGTAGGAGTAGACCTTGGTCGCACCGGAGATGTGCTGTTTGTCGTTGGTGTAGCTCACCCCGTCCTTGAGCTGCAGCTGCACCTGCTCGTTGTTGACGATCCTGGCCTGGGCGACCTTGTCGTCGGTGATGAGCTGGAGCGCGGCGGAGGTGTCGATCCGCGTGTAGCCGCCGCTGTCGGAGAAGAAGAACATCAGGGACAGCACGGCTGCCCCGATGACGAGCAGCCAGAGCAGCTGCGGACGGATGATGCGCTTTGTCGTCATGCGGTGTTCGGGACTGCGCCCGGCCCTCCTGAACGGTCGTGCGTCGCCTGTCGGGCGGCAATTCCACCCGTCGTCGGCATTCTCGCAGGTCAACGCGCAGGCATGGGGTCGTGTTCCGCCGCCGCTTCGGGTGCCCCCGGCTCCCGGCCCAGACCCACCGCGAGTCACGCCCGAGTCCCCCCGACTCCCGCGGGGTCACGCCCGGTCACCTCCGGCTCCCGGCCCAGACCCACCGCGAGTCACGCCCGGTCACCCCCGAGTCCCGCCGGGGCTACCCGACAGCCGTCCCATCCTGTTGCCTCTGTTGCCCCTTCTTATGCATTGCGTCACCACATGCACGAACGTCTGCACGGTCACGGTCACGGTCACCGCCCCGGTCACGGTCACCGCCCCGGTCACGGTCACCGCGCCCCCGGACGGACCCGCCGGGCGGCGCCCCCCCACACCCATCCGCCGGGCGACGCCCCCCACACCCACCCGCCGGCTTTCCTATGCATTGCGTCACCGCTGACATACCTGGAGCTGGGGCGTCAGCAGGCCGCGCGCACGAAACACCCAACTTGTGCGGCAGCCTGCACCCGTCGCGGTGCACCCCAGACGCGGTGCACCCCCAGACGCGGTGCACCCCAGACGCGGGCACCCCAGACGCGGTGCACCCCAGACGCGGCGCCCACAGACGCAATGCGCCCACAGACGCAATGCATAGGAAGTGCCGGCATACCTTCCCGCGCCAGAGGACCCGACCGTTGGTCAGCCACCACCCAGCCGACGGTCAGGACCCGGGCGGGTGCCCGGCCGCCGGTCAGCCAGCCGGGTGCTCAAAACGCAACGCACCCAAGACGCGATGCGCGCCATGACGCAATGCATAGGAAGTGCAGGCATACCTTCCCGCGCCAGAGGACCCGGCCGTTCGTCGGCCACCACCCAACCGACAGTCAGTCGCACCGGCCAGGCAGCCACCAGCCTGGCGTCGAGCCGCCGGTCAGCCCCCGCCGGTCAGCCCCACCCAGCCGGGCGTCCTCAGCGGTAGACCGAAGGCGCCAGCGTGCCGATGCACCGCAGGTTGCGGTAATCCTCGGCATAGTCGAGGCCGTAGCCGACGACGAACTCGTTGGGGATGTCGAAGCCCACGTACTTGACGTCGAGGGCGACCTTGGCGACCTCAGGCTTGCGCAGCAGCGCGCAGATCTCCAGCGAGGCTGGCTTGCGCGAGCCGAGGTTGGCCATGATCCAGGACAGGGTCAGCCCCGAGTCGACGATGTCCTCGACGACGAGGACGTGTTTGCCGGTGATGTCGGTGTCCAGGTCCTTGATGATCCGCACAACCCCCGAGGACTTCGTGCCCGAGCCGTAGCTCGACACGGCCATCCAGTCCATCCGGACCGAACCGGGCAGATCGCGCATGAGGTCGGCCATGACGAGCACGGCCCCCTTGAGCACCCCGACGAGCAGCAACTCCCGGCCCTCGTAGTCGGCCCAGATGAGAGTGGCCAGTTCGCGCAGCCGGGTCTGGATCTGGTCCTCGGTGAGCAGCACGCGCTCGAGCTTGGCCTCCATGTCGGCCGCGTCCACGACGTCTCCTCGGTGCTCGTGGTCGGTCTGCGCCGACCCTACCGGACGGGGGCGCGAGCGGCGCACCCGGCAGACGTGAGCTGGATCCGGTCGCCCTGCCGGGTGACGACTACCCCACCGGGCAGGTCGACCGGACCCTGGCCACGCCAGCGCACGACGAGCGCGTCGAGTTGACCGACCTGCACGCTGGACACCGAGCCGGCACCGGCCTGCGCCGCGAGCAGTCGCCAGACCCGTCGGCGCAGGGCCGGGGCGAGGGCAGCCAAGGCGGCCGCACCGACCGGGTCAGGCCCGAGCGCAGCACGCGCCTGGGCGGCCAACTCGTCGAGCAGATCCGCGTCGTCACGCAGCAGCTCGGCGGAACGGGCGAGCGCGGCCGCGACCCCCGGACCGAGGTCGGCGTCCAGGGCGGCCACGGCGCGTCGGGCCCGCACCCGGGCATAGGTCGGATCGGAGTTGTGCGGGTCGCGCCACGGGACGACACCGAGAGTCGCGCAGACCGCCTCGGTCTGGGCCCGGCTCACCTCGAGCAGGGGACGCGCAAAGAGACCTCGGGCGGGCGGCATACCGGCGAGGGAACGAGCGCCCGAGCCGCGGGCGAGGCCGAGGAGCACTTGTTCCGCCTGGTCGTCGCGGGTGTGGCCGAGCAGGACGACGGACGCCGTATGCAGTGCGGCCGCAGCTTCCAGCGCGGCGTAGCGGGCCGCGCGTGCGGCCTCCTCGGGCCCGCCGCCGGCGGGCCGGACCTGGGCACGGGTCACCTCGACCGGGTCGAGGCCGAGCTCGCGGACCTTCGCGGCTGCCTGCGCCGCGACCGTGTCCGACCCGGGCTGCAGGCCGTGGTCGACGACGAAGGCCCCGGCGCGCAGCCCCAGACGCGGCGCGACGAACGCCGTCGCGGCGGCCAGGGCGAGGGAGTCGGCGCCGCCGGAGCAGGCGACGACGACGAGCGCGCCGTCGGGAAGCGCGAGTCCGGTGAGGGTCCGGCGCACGGCGCGACGCGCGACCGCGACCGCGGGAGCGGGGCCAGGCACGGCTTCAGTCGTGCACCCGAGCGACCCATGCGGCCGGGTCGGCCATCTCGGCGGCGCTCGGGAGGGTCTGCGGCGAGGTCCATACGGCGTTGAAACCGTCGATGCCCACCCGTTCGGTGACGGCTCGGACGAAGACGGCGCCGTCGTGGTACTGGCGCATCTTGGCCTCGAGCCCCAGCAGCCGGCGCAGGAAGCGGTCGATCGGACCGAGACCCGCACGCCGCTGGGTGAACTTCGCCCGGATCGACTCGACGGAGGGGATGACCGCGGGGCCCACGTCGTCCATGACGACGTCAGCGTGCCCCTCGAGCAGGGACATCACGGCCGTGAGCTCCGCGACCTTGGCCTTCTGCTCGGGCGTGAGGAAGATCTCGGCGAGCCCGGTCGACCCGGGGGCGAACGCCTCGGGCAGTCGTGCGCCGAGCTGCTGGAGCCGGTCGGTGAGCTCCGCCGGCGTGGGGGCCAGGTCGAGCGCCAACGCCCGGGCGGACTCGATGAGGTGCGCGCGGAGCCAGGGCACCGCTGTGAACTGCACCCGGTGGGTCTCCTCGTGCATGGCCACCCACAGCCGGAAGTCGGCCGGGATGACGTCCATCTCCCGCTCGGCCTGGACGATGTTGGGGGCCACGAGCAGCAGGCGGGGCGTGCCCTCGGGCGCGAGGTCGTACTGCCCGAGGACCTTGCCGGCCATGAAAGCGAGCAGGGCGCCGACCTCGGCTCCGGCGAGCTTGCCCCCGACCGAGGCCACGGTGGCATTGGGGGCCTGGACACCGCCGGTGATCTTGGCCGTCACCGGATCCATGAGCGCCCGCATGGAACCGAGATTCGCCTCACTCCAGCCCGCCCGGTCGACGACGAGCACGGGTGCCGAACCGGCGGGCGAATGCAGCCGCGAGGTCTCGGCCACCGGCCCGGCTGCCGCGCGGGCCGCTTCCCGCAGGCCCGCGACTGCGGCGTTCGCCTGGCCCGCGGTCACCTTGGGTCCGGCACCG
The DNA here is from genome assembly GCA_029552065.1 of Actinomycetes bacterium. Taxonomy (GTDB): domain Bacteria; phylum Actinomycetota; class Actinomycetes; order Actinomycetales; family Dermatophilaceae; genus Phosphoribacter. The sequence continues at coordinate 30,475 of JAKPEG010000067.1, read as the reverse complement.
CCCAGCCGGGCAGCCGTGGCCCGCGCCATCTCCCAGTCGACGAACGATCCGGACACGAGGTCCTGCTGCTGGGTCACGAGGTTCCCTTCCCTGTCAGCGACATCCGCAGGTGGCGAGGGTCGCTCCGATCCGGTCCAACGCTAGGCGCGCCGGGGCCGTTCCCGTGGGTCCGGGGGCGAGGACCGCGAAGACGAGCAACCGGCCTTCGGCGGTGACGACGGTGCCGGCGAGACTGTTCACCCCGGTGAGGGTGCCCGTCTTCGCCCGCACGAGCCCGACCCCGGCCGCTGCGGCGGGATCGGCGAATCGATCGGCCAGCGTGCCGGTGAGCCCGGCGATCGGCAGCGACTCGAAGGCCGCCGAGAGCCCGGGACGCCGGCCGGACGCGGCAAGTGCGACCACATCGGCGAGCACCCGGGCCGGCATGGTCGAGGTGTCCGAGAGTCCGGAGGCATCGACGAGCGACACTCCGGTCACGTCGATCCCTGCGGCGGCCACTCTCTCGCGGACGAAGGCCCCGACTGCGGGGAAGTCGGTGGGCTTCCCCGCGCGGGCGGCCGCCAGCCGAGCCAGCGTCTCGGTGAGGCCGTTGTCGCTCTCCCGCAGGGCAAGGCCGAGCACCTCCTCCACGGGTGCCGACCGGACCTCGCCGAGCCGGACCGCAGCCGGATCCGCGCGCACGGGGGCGGGATCCACCGAGGTCGAAATGCCTCGCTCGCCCAGCCGAGCGGCGAGCGTGGCGGCCACCTCGCCGATCGGGTCGGCCGACCCCGGGTGGTCGGGCAGCGCCCGGTGGCTGCCGAGGCCGAGCGTCGCGACCGGCCCGGTGATCCCCGTGCCGAGGAAGCTCGACGGCCAACTCGCCGCAGCCACCGGCCCCGAGGCGTATGCCGCGTCGACCTGCAGGACGGCGCTCGTGCGCCCCTGACCGCGCAGGGCGTCGGCGACCGCATCCGCGAGATCGGCTAGGCCGGCGTGGCCGACGACCGCGTGGGGATCGCCGGCCCCGGGGGCGAGCAGGCTGTCACCGCCGGCGACGAGCACGATCCGATCCGGCGCCGAACCCTGGACGACCGAGGTGACCAGGTCGCTGCCGGCCGGGAAGGTCGCGTCGACGGCCAGGGCCGTCAACAGCTTGGCGGTCGAGGCAGGTGTCCGGGGTGAGTCGGCGGCGACGTCGAGCAGGTGGGCACCGGTCACCCCGTCGCGAATCGCCAGGCTCGCACCCGCGATCGCCCGGTCGGCCAGGACCGGCCCCAAGGCCGCACCCAAGCCGGCCGCCGAGGGAAGCCCACCGTCGGCACCCGCCGGACCCACCGGCATACCGGAAGGGGCGCGGGAGGGCAGCGTCAGCGTGGCCGAGGGTGTCGCCGTCGGCGTGGCGGTCGTCACAGGCACCGACGCCAACGGCGCCATGGTGAGCACCCCCGGGGCGAGGTCGAGCACGTCCGCCCCCGCATAGCCGGCCAGGCCGAGCAGCGCCACGACGGCGACCACCGTGCCGCGCCGCATCGAAGACCCCCTAGATTGGACCTGACCGCAGACACCCGAGCGTAGGTCACCCAACCATCAGCGAAGAGGGGCACGGACGTGGAGTTCGACGTCACCATCGAGATCCCGCGCGGATTCCGCAACAAGTACGAGGTCGACCACGCCACCGGCCGGATCCGGTTGGACCGCTGGCTGTTCACGTCGATGTCCTATCCCTCGGACTACGGCTACATCGAGGACACCCTCGGCGAGGACGGTGACCCGCTCGACGCGATGGTCCTGCTCGACGAGCCGACCTTCCCGGGTTGTGTCGTCCGGGCCCGGCCGATCGCCGTCTTCCAGATGACCGACGAGGCCGGCGGCGACGACAAGATCCTCTGCGTGCCGGCGACCGACCCGCGTCACGCCGACGTCACCGAACTCGACCACATCAACAAGTTCGAGATCGCCGCGATCGGACACTTCTTCGAGACCTACAAGGACCTCGAGCCGGGCAAGTCGGTCGACAGCTCCCGCTGGTTCGGACGCAAGGTCGCCGAGCGGGTCGTCATCGAGGCGCTCGAGCGGGCCACGGCCGCCGGCCACACGACCGCGCGCTGGCGCGGCCCCGAAACGGCCCACTGACAGCGCGCGGCGGGACTTCGCCCGGTTCGCCCGAGCGAAGTCCCATCCTCGGACCGGGCACCCTGTGGCAGGTCAGCCGACCCGGTCGGCGGCTGAGTCGACGGACGGGTCGACCGGCTGACCCACGGGCTGATCCACGGGCTGACCCACCTCGCGCAACCAGCCCTTGAGCACCCGGTGGACCGCAGGCGACCCGAGCAGATCGGACGGCGGCGCCGACAGGCTCGCCGGGTAGAGCAAGAAGGGGTGGGTCTGCGGGCCACCGAGGCCTCCGTGCGAAGAGACCTGGTCCTCGAAGGCAGCGACCTCGCCGGTCCGGGCGTCGAGGATGCTGTTGACCATGAGGTCGGCCACGGTCCGATAGCCGTCGACCTCGGCGACCTGGACCGGTGCGAGCGGGCCGAAGGGAGCGAGCGGGTCCTCGCCCTCGATCACCCCGGTGACGAGGTTGTGGACCCCTCGGGGCCCGAGGACCGAGGAACTGCCGTCCTGCGAGCGCACGAGCAGGAAGCCGACCGCCGGGGCAGCAAGCAGCCCCGGGATGAGCTGCGGATAGCGCTCGTCGATCTCCTCCCGGGTGAGTCGGCGGGGCTCACCGGGAAGCGAGACGAGGGCGAGGTTGCCCGACGCGAGCACGAGCGGCACGCTCCGGTCGGCCTGGTCGCTGCGGCGGGAGCCCCGACCGGGGCGCAGCCAGGCCGACGACTCGGTGCGCCCGTCCTCGGCGTCGGCGTCGCCGGAACCACCCTCGCCGCACAGCCGGGTGACCAGCGCGGTGAGGGTCTCCCCCGCCCGCTGTTCGAAGGTCGGCCCCTGGGTCTGACCGTGGTCGGACAGCACGACGATCCGGTAGGGCCGCGGCATCCGCTCGGCCGCCCGCGCGATCCGGCCGATCTGCAGGTCGAGATCGCGCAGGACCGCGAGCGTGTCCACCCGCTCCGGCCCCGAGTGGTGGGCCACCTCGTCGTAGCCGAGGAAGTCGACGTAGATCGCCGCGCGACCCTCGGCCATGTCGTTCACGACGCCGGCGACCGAGACGTCGCGGGAGATGATCGTCGTGAAGGCGCGCACGGCGGCATACGTCCAGCCCCGTTCGATGCGCGGCTCGACGCCGCGGCGCCGCTGGCTCAGCGCCGCCCGGCGTTCGCGCACGACCTCGGTGACCACGCCGACGAACGTGCGGATCGCCTGCTGGGGGCGGGCGAAGTAGGCCCCGTAGCCGGCACCGATCCGCCCCTCCTTGCGTCGGGTGACGACGCTCATCGTCATGACCGCCCGCTCCGCGTCACCGGAGAAGAGGTTGCCGTAGCTCGAACCGTGATGCGCGAGCAGCCCGTTGCCGTCACTGTGCGCCTGCTCGATCGCGTGGGCCGAGGCGGGGTGGTTGGAGACGACGACCGTGTCGGCCGCCTTGTCGACCCAGCGGAAGGCCGGCATGTCGGTCGTGGAGCCGTGGAGTATGCCGCACTGGCTCACCCCGGTCTGCGAGGACCAGCCGGTCGTCCAGCCGGCCAGGTGATGGCTGCCGGAGGCGAGCCAGCGCCGCAGGGTCGGCACGTCGCCGCTGCGCAGCGCCCGCTCGAACACCGAACGAGCCAGGCCGTCGACCTGGATGAAGACGATCCCCGGCACCTCACTCGTCGTGGCCATCCGGCGGCGGCGCCGGACGAGGCCGCGCACCTCGCGGTCGAAGACCGCGTCGTCGTCGATGGCGAGCACCGAGCTCACCGCCGTCGACACGACGACCAGGCCGATGGCCACGGCCAGCTGGGTCCCGAAGTCTGCGAGCTGTATGCCGGGCAGGGCGTTGAGGACCCACCCGACGACGAGGGCGTCGATGAGGATGGCACCGACACCGAGGGTGAGCACCGAGATCGGCACGACGACGACGCTGAGGGCTGGCCAGATGACGGCATTGAGCAGGCCGACGACGATGCCGGCGAGCAGTGCGTCCGGCCAGCGGTCGATCGTGAAGCCGGGCAGGAGGCCGGCCAGGACGAGCAGGACGACGCCGAGCCAGACCGCCGTGATCGTCGCGCGCCACACGAGAACCGGCCACGGCGGGCTGTCGTGGGCAGGTGTTGACGCGTTCACGGGGCCACCTCCGGACTCGTGGGCAGAACCAGCCGACCGGCGGTCGGGGCGAGGATGTCGAGACGATCGCCGAGGCCGTCGCGCTCGAGGGCTGCGGCGAACTCGACCGGCGGGCGGATCGACCATTCGGGCTGGCCGCGGCGCCAGGACTGAGGGCTGTAGGTGCCCCAGTGGATCGGCACGACCCGGGTGGGATCGACCCGTCGGGTCGCCTCGACCGCCCGCTGCGCGTCGAGGTGCCCGGGCCCGAGCTTGCGGCCCCAGCCGGCGATCGGGAGCAGGGCCAGGTCGACGTCGCCGAGCTCTCGCATCCCGTCGAACAGATCGGTGTCGCCGGGGAAGTAGACCGAACCGGAGGGGCCGCTCATCACATAGCCGACCGCGTCGGCACGCACTCGCCGGTGCGGACCGCGTGAGTCGGAGTGTGCAGCCGGCACCGTCCGCACGGTGGTCGCGCCGAAGCGCAGTTCGTCGCCCACCCGCGTCTCGAGCACGTCCGCGCCCGTGAGTCCCTCGACCTCCCCCGCGGCCCCGGATGGGACGACGATGGTCGCGCCGTCGGTGAGCCGGTCGGCGAGCAGCCGCAGCGACGCGGGATGCAGATGGTCCAGATGCAGATGGGAGATGAGCACAACGTCGGGGTGACCGAGCTGGGCGAGGTCGACCGGGTGGTGGCGGCGCAGATGGGCCAGCCGGGGGGTGAGCGCCGGATCGGTGAGGAAATACTGTCCGTCGAGTTCTACACCCACGGTGGCATGTCCGTGCCAGGTCACGCTCGGGGGTTCGGTCACAGGTCCATCATGCCCGGTGCCCGCCGGCCGACCGACGGGTCAGTCTCCGCGACCGTCCAGCCCCGACGCTGGGTCACGCTTTCTGCCGAGAGCGAAATCCCTTTGTCGCACGGGGTCCGCGAGGCAGGGTGTCGACCATGCGGCTGCTCATCCTCGGCGGGACTGCATTTCTCGGGCAGGCGCTGGCCAGCCAGGCGGTGCAGCGCGGCACTGATGTCACCTGCGCGGCCCGGGGGTCCGCCCCCGTCCCGGAGGGCGCCCGTCTGGTCACGGTGGATCGCGACGTGGACGACGCGCTGGCCACGCTGGCCGGCCACGATTGGGACGCGATCATCGACCTCACCCGCCAGCCCGGTCATGCCCGACGTGCCGTCCGTGACCTGCATGCCGGGCATTGGGTGTTGATCTCCTCCGGCAATGTCTACGCCCGGTTCGACGAGCCCGAACAACGTGAGGACTCCGCACTGCTCGAGCCTCTCGCCGACGACGTGATGTCCGACATGACGCGCTACGGCGAGGCGAAGGTCGCCTGCGAGAATGCCGTCCGCTCCGCCCGCGACCCGGTCGGGAAGCCGGCGAGTTGGACCATCATCCGCTCCGGCCTCATCGGCGGCGATGGCGACTGGTCCGGCCGAACCGGCTACTACCCGTGGCGATTCGCCCATCCCACCGGCGCGGACGTCCTCGTTCCCGCAGACCTCACCTTCCCCGTCGCGCTGATCGACGTCGAGGACCTGGCCGCGTGGACCCTCGACTGCGCCGAACGGCATACCCACGGCGTCTTCAACGCCACCGGACCCACCACGACGCTCGGCGAGCTGCTGGACGTGTCCCGGACGGTCGCCGGCAGCGCCGCGATCCCCCGCCCCGTCGACGCGACCACCCTTGCGGAGGCTGGGATCGGGACCTGGATGGGTCCGGCGTCGCTGCCGCTGTGGATCGACGACCCGCAGTGGCGCTGGTTCGCCACGTTGGACACGACGGCGGCTCGCGCTGCGGGCCTGCGCACGAGACCTCTTGCCGCGACGTTGGCTGCCGCGTTGGACTTCGAGAACCGACGTGAACACCCCCGCGCCACCGGCCTCACCGACGTGCAGGAGATCGGCCTGCGCGCCCGCCTCGGGTGAGGGTCAGTGGTTCATGCCGGGCATGGTTCCCCCGCCGGGCATCTCGTGGGTGGGGTTCCAGCCCAGGACGGTCGGGTCGAGCATCCCGAAGATCATGGCGACGTGGGCCACGACGAGGAACACGCCCACGCAGATCGTGTGCCACTTGCGGGCTTGGTAGGTGTCGCGTCCCCAGAGGCCGACCTCGATGAGAGTGATGCCGATCAGCGGGGCTGCGGCCAGCAGGTAGGACAGGACGGCGATGACGTCGGCGGGACCGCGCCATCCGCCGCTGGTGGTCAGCGGGATGACCGCGTTGCGCAGCAGGTGCACCACGATGCCGACCATGAGCGGCCCGGCGACCAGCCCGGCGACCCGGCTCAGGGAGCGGACCCACGCTGGCGGGTTGGCTCGGAAGAGCAACACCAGCTCGGTGATGGCCAGGGTCTCGGCGAGGATGACGGGAGCGGCCATGAAAAGCAGCAGGTTCCAGGGTTGGTTGACGGCGAGCAGGCCCATGTAGTGGGTCATGGACATGCCGCTCATTCCCTCCCCGACGGTCCGGTCCGGGATCAGGTATCCAGCGACGGCCGCCGCGAGAGCGACCGCGCCGACAACCGGGGTGAGCGACGCAGCCGCCTTCGTGGTCTTGGAGCTGTGGGGGGTGGACTGGGTGGCGGTCACGGGTCTGTCTCCTGGTCGTTGGGTCCAGCATGGGCCGGGACGCCGCGCTGGTGCGGCTCGACTCTCCCGGCCTTCTATCGCGGTCCGGCCGTGACCGGGTTGAGATTCGATGAAGACACCGGATGGGCTTGCTGCTCAGGTTGCCTTCAGGGCCGAGGCAGCAGGGACCTGCTCATCGGCGGTAGTTGAGGGCGATCATCATTCCGGCCTCGGCGTGGTAGATGTTGTGGCAGTGGATCATCCAGTCACCGACGTTGTCGGCGTCGAGGTCGATCGCCAGTGACTGCATGGGTGCCATCAGGACGGTGTCCTTGCGCAGCCCGGAGGGCAACGCGAAGGTGTGCCCGTGCAGGTGCAACGGGTGGGTCATCATCGTCATATTGGTGGCGTTGATCCGCAGCCGCTGCCCGGCGGCGACGGTCAGGGGCTCGTTCTTTCCGAACGGTGCCCCGTTGATGCCCCACTGGTAGGGCTTCATCGACCCTTGCAGTGCGAGGTCGACGGTGGCGTCCGGGGTCTTGACGGGCAGCAGCGAAGAACTGGCGGGCTGGAGCTGGGAGCCGATCAGGATCTGTCCGGACAACTCGCTCGGGTTGGCGTTCGGGCCCGGGGCGGTGCCGCTGCCGGTGCGGACCAGCGCCAACCCTTGGCCGCCGCTGGCCTTGCCGAAGGGCTTAGCCACCAGCGGGAAGACACCGTCGGCGAGGGTGACGATCGCGTCGTAGCGTTCGCCCATCCCGATGTAGAACGCCGATACCTGGGTGGGCTGGACGGCGTGGCCGTCGGTGTGCGTGATCGTCATGGAGTGCCCACCCAGGGCGACGGTGAAGATCGTGTCGGAGGCGGCGTTGATGACCCGTAGCCGGACCCGGTCACCGCGTTTGGCGCTCAAGACATCGGGGTCGCCGGGTGGTTTGCCGTTGACGAGGAACAACGGGTAAGTCACGTCGCCGGCATCCCCCCACGGCGCGGCGCCCATTGACATCCCACCCATCGACCCGTGGTCCATCCCGCCCATCCCTCCGGTGGCCGTGCCGCCGTCGGCGATGAGCTTCGTGAGGACGTCGTCGGGGGTGGTGCCGGTGCCGTCGATCCAGTCGTCCAGGAGCAGGATCCACTCGGTGTCGTATCCACCGGGGTCGGCCACCTCGTCGATGATCATCGGCGCGTAGAGGCCCCGGTCGAGCTGGACCCCGACGTGGGGGTGGAAGAAGTAGGTGCCGGGGTCAGGGGCGGTGAACTCGTACCCGAACGTCCCGCCGGGCCGGACGGGGTCCTGAGTCAGGCCCGGCACCCCGTCGGCGGCATTGCGTAGCCGGATGCCGTGCCAGTGGATCGTCGTGTCCGCCGGGAGCTGGTTGACCAGGGTCAGACGCAGCAAGTCGCCGGCGGTTGCCCGTACGAGCGGTCCGGGCACGCTCCCGTCGTACCCCCATGTCGAGACGCTTCTCCCGGCCAGGTCGACGGTGAGCGGTGTGGCGCTCAACGTCTTGGAGACAACCTTCTGTCCAGGTGAGGGGGACAGCGGCGTAGGAGACCCGAACGGCGTGGACGGCATACCCGAGCCGGTCCTGGAAGTCGTGCATGCGGTCAATGCCGCGGCTGAGACCACGCCGAGGGAACCGAGCAGAACAGTTCGGCGGGAGATCAGCGGGGAGGTCATGAACCCACCAACCCATCCCCGGGCGCGTTGCCCCACACCATGGCCATCTCCTTGTCAGGGCCGAGCCGACGGAAGCGCGGCTGCTCAGACCGATGGTGCGCACCGCACCTCAAGGCAGGACGGTCAAGGGGTTGAGGTTTGACGAAGATCGACCTGGATGAGGGCGTCCGCACCCAGCGGGCGGGCAACGACCAGGGACACTGGTGCCCGTGAGCAGCACCCCACCGCCGCCGACCAGAGTGCTGGTGATCGAGGACGAAAAGACGTTGGCCGGGATGATCGCGGCCTACCTCACCAACGCGGGATATCAGGCCGCCGTGGTCCACAACGGCACCGACGGGGTGCTGGCGGCACGCGAGCAGGACCCCGACGTGGTGGTACTGGACCTCGGCCTACCGGGACTGGACGGGATCGAGGTATGCCGCCAGATCCGCACCTTCAGCGACTGCTACGTCCTGGTGGTCACCGCCCGGAAGGACGAGGTCGACACCCTCATCGGGCTGTCCGTGGGCGCGGATGACTACATCACCAAACCCTTCAGCATGCGCGAGTTGATCGCCCGGGTCCACACCGTCCTGCGCCGTCCCCGCGGCGGACCAGCTGCCGGCGACCAGGCCACTGACGGGCCGGCCCGAGTGTTCGGCCAGCTGCGGGTCGACCCGGCCGGTCAGCGGGTCCACCTGAACGGCTCGGAGGTGGCCTTGACCCCCACCGAACGGGACCTGCTCATGGTGCTCGCCCGGCGCCCGACGATGGCGTTCACTCGCGCCCAGCTGATCCAGGACGTCTGGGGTCCGGACTGGTTCGGCGACGAACACCTCGTCGACGTCCACGTCGCCCACCTGCGGCGAAAGCTCGGCGATGACCCCGAGACCGGGCGCTACGTCACCACGGTGCGCGGTGTCGGCTACCGGATGGGGACGGGATGAGTACCCCGCGCCGCAGGGCCTCACGAGGACTGGCCACCCGGCTGCTGGCCGGGCAAGCCGTCGTCCTGGTCGCCGGAGCGCTCACCGTCGGACTCGTCGCCGCGATCGTCGGGCCGCCGATCTTCCACCAGCACCTGCTCGAGGCCGGCCACCGGCAGAACTCCCCCGAACTCGTGCATATCGAGATGGCCTACCGCGATGCCTCGGTCCTGGCAGTCGGCGTGGGCCTGGTGATCTCCCTCATCGCGGCCGGGATCGTCACCTGGGTGCTCACCCGGCGTTTACGTCGCCCCCTCGAGCAACTCACCGCTGCCGCCACGGACGTGAGCCGGGGCCACTACTCGACCCGCGTCCCGGCCGTGGCCTCCGGCACCGAGTTGGACACTCTCGCCGACGCGTTCAACACGATGGCTGCGCGCCTGGACAGCGTCGAGGACACCCGGCGACGGATGCTGTCCGACTTGGCCCACGAGCTGCGTACCCCGATCGCCACGCTCAGTGCCTACCACGAGGGCTTGCACGATGGGATCGCCGAGATCGGACCCGGGTCTCGTGCCGTGCTGAGCGAGCAGACCCAACGCCTGGCTCGGCTGGCCGACGACATCGACGACGTCTCCACCGCGCAGGAAGGGCGGCTGAACCTCCAACGGGCGATGAGCGCCGTCCCCGACCTGCTGTGGTCGGCTCTCGAGAACATGCGCGACCAGTACGGCGACGCCGGGGTCAGCCTCTTCGTCGAACCCGGCGGCGCGGCCGGGCAGACGGTGTTCGTTGATCCGTCCCGGATCGGGCAGGTGCTGACCAACCTGCTGACCAACGCTCTGCGCCACACCCGCCCAGGGGGCACAGTGACCCTCAGCGCCCAGCGGGTCGACGAGCGGGTGATCATCACGGTCGCCGATGACGGGGACGGCATGAGCGTCGAACAACTCGAGCACGCGTTTGAGCGGTTCTACCGCGGCGACGCCGCACGCACCCGGGACCGGTCAGGCACCGGAATCGGATTGACCATCAGCCGTGCCATCGTCGAGGCCCACGGAGGCCTCATCACGGCGACAAGCCCCGGCGTGGGCCGTGGAACCGTCCTCACGATCGAATTGCCGGCCCACTCGTCACCGGACGGTCAGGGACGCCCGCCGGAGGGCATCAGGTCGGACATGTAGTAGATCGACGCGATCCGCACGACGTCGCCCGTGCGCGGGGCGTGGATCATCTGGCCGTTGCCGATGTAGAGCCCGACATGGTGGATCGTCGAGGGGCTGCGACCGTAGAACACCAGGTCACCGGGCTTGAGGTCGGCGATGGCGACTCGGGCCGTCTGCGCGTATTGGGCGATCGCACCGTGCGTGAGTCGCACGCCGCCCTGGGCCCAGGCGACCATCGTCAACCCGGAGCAGTCCCACCCGTTCGGTCCGGCGCCACCCCACACGTAGGGTTCGCCGAGTTGGGCGCGGGCGAAGGCGATGGCGGCAGCGGCACCACCGCTCGGCGGCGGGGTGGGTGTCGTCGTGGTCTTCGTGGACGTCGACGATCCGCTGGTGCCAGAGGTGCCCGGGTTGGTCGTGGTCACCTTGGAGGCCGTCGCGGCAGCCGTCCGCGCGGCCTGCTCGGCGGCGGCCTTCGCGGCAGCAGCCCTGGCGGCGGCGGCCTTCTCGGCGGCGGCCTTCTCGGCAGCCACCTTGGCGGCCGCAGCGGCCGCGGCCCGGGCCGCCTCCTCCGCACGACGGCGGTTCTCCGCTTCGACACGGAGCCGTTCCTGCTCGGCGAGACCGGCTTGGCGTTGCCGCTCGAGGGCGACCGTCGTATTCCGCAGGGTGGCGAGTTGGGCGATCGCCTGATCGCTCTGCACCTGCTGGGTCGCCGCCTGCGCCTGCGCCTGGTCCTCACCCGCCTGCGCACGCTGCGCGGCAACCTGGAGCGCCGCGGCGGCTTCGGCCTGTCGGGCACGGGCTTCGACCGCGATCTGTTCGGCCGTCTGCGCGAGCGCCTTGGCGGCGTCCGCGTCACGCATCATGCGCGCGCGTTCGGCTCCGACGGCCTCGATGCCGGCCGCCCGGTCGAGGACGTCCGCAGGGCCATCCCCACCGAAGAAGGCGTCGAGCTGTCCGAGGCCGCCGCCTCCCTGGAAGACCTCGGCGGCGTACTGCGAGAGGGTGAGGACCGCAGCGTCCGCCTCCGCGCGAGACTGGATGGCACTCGCCGTCGCCTCGGCGGCCTCCGCCGTCCGGTCCTCCAGCGCAGCCCGGGCGGCATTGAACTCCTCGGCCGCCTGCGCAGCCCGATCCTGGGCCGCACCCAGGGCGGCGCGCGCTGCCGTGAGTTCGGCGTCGAGTGCGGCCACCCGCGAGGCGGCGTCTCCGGCGGCGGCCCTGGCCGCCGCCACCTCGCCTGCCGAGGGGATGACCGGGCTGGGATCGGCCACGGCGGGCATCGTCACGGCGCCGACGAGGAGCGCGGACATAGCACAGGTGGCCGAAACTCGGACGGAGCGACGCGCCGAGCGCACAATCCTGGGCACTGCGCGCACGCTCCTCTCGACCTCCCGGCTGACCGCAGACGCGGTGCCGGAGTTGATTCCGATCCATCCCCCTGGCAGGTCGAGCGTAGGACTCATTCGTCACACAGGAAACAGACGCAACTCCAATCACGTTGCGGCACGGGCGGATTCGGAAATTACACGCGTGAAGTACCGAGAATGACACGACTGTTTTTCTGCACGTCATCGCGACGATTCGATCACCCGTACGGCATACATCACGGTTGGATAACGATTGACCGACTCGGCCCGACGGGGACTGGTCGACCGGGCACCCCACCCCCTGACCGGGCAGCGGGGCGCAGCGTCAGGAACGCAGTAATGGGTTGTAGCGCAACGAATTCGGTCGGCAGCCGCACTCGGTGGCGATGCGGATCTCCGGCGCGATGCGGCCCGCGTCCCGCAGCGGGAAGAGCGCGGAGACGACCCGGTCGCGGACGTTCCACGGGTCGATGGTGTTGAGGTAGATCTTCGTGCCGCCCTCGAAACCCGCGAGGGTGGACACCCGCCACTTGAGGACGACGCGCCAGGGCATCGGCAGGTCGACATCGGGGGCCTGGTAGTGCCACTCCTCGTTGCACGCCACCTCGGCACCCGTGGCGGCGTGGACGGCGTGCAGCAGGTCGGAGAAGCCGCGCACGTGGTCGCCCGGCTGCTCCCACGGCCGGGCGAACTCGCTCTTGCTGTAAACCTCGACCGAGGGATAGCGGTGGCCGAAGCCCGCGAACGCGACCGCCGCCTCGTTCTCCGCGACGACGAGGTTCTGCCGCGAGGCGTAGTCGACGGCATACTCGTTGTAGAGGTTGAGGTTGTCGCGCAGCCGCCGCAACTCGTGCTCGGTCCGCACGCTTCGCTCGTCGACGGCGACCAGCTGCTTGTGCAGGTGGTCGAAGGACGCCCCGGCGGGCCGCAGCCAGTTCTGGAAGACCGCGACGTAGCGGGCATAGCGGTTGGCTTCGTAGATCGAGCGCAGCGCCTCCACGGTGAACGCCGTGTAGTGGGCGTGTTCCCCCGGGGTGAGCGTGCCGGACGAGGCCAACTGGTCACTCGTGGTCGCCCCGTCGACGAAGTGCCGACGAGCGACGATGACGTCGTGGGTCCCGGCGAAGAAGGACATCGCCGCCTCGGCCCGGTCGCGCGCCGACAACCCCTCCCAGGTCGAGTCGGGCATCCCGGCAGCTCGCCTCCGGGTGCGGACCATCTCCGCGACGTGCGCACGACCACGCTCGGACGACTGGTAGCCGTCGTGATGAGCGCGCGCCTCCCCCGAAGGCTGGAAACCGTAGTTGAGTCGCCAGTAGTCGTAGGCGACGATCTCGAACAGGTTGGGGATCCGGCGGAACTCGGCGACGCTGTCGGCGATCCGCTCGGCCGGCAGTTGCCGCAACAGGTGCCAGCCGTCGGGGTCGGCGACGAGTCGGGCCTTCTCCGGCGGGGTCTCGAAATAGCGCGCTGCGCAGAAGGCGCAGTGCCGCCCGTCGAGTGCGTGGTCGATCGGCGTGGGCGGCGGCGCCGCCGTCGCGAGGGGCCGGTTGCCACGCCCCGGCACCGTCCACACCGAGGTGCCGGAATAGGGGTTGATCTGTTTGACCGTCCCGTCGGGCATCCGGCGCAGCGGCTCGGGCCAGGGGTGGTCGGCCTCCATCATCGGCCCAGGTTATTGCCGCGCGAGCCGCCGTTCCAGGGTTCGTCCGGTCACTCCCCTCTAGCATGGACGCGGCGGCCCGAAGGTCTCTCGACCCCCGCCACCTCGACGCGGAGGCCAGATGCGCATCGGCGAGTTCGCACGGCATACCGGGATCCCGGCAGCCACCTTGCGGCGCTACGAGGCGCACGGCCTGCTCGCCCCCCTCGCTCGTGACCACAACGGATACCGCCGGTATGCCGTGGAGCAGCTCCCGCAGGCGGCCCACCTGCATGCCTTGGTCGCCGCGGGGCTGCCGCCCGCCGTCGTGCGGGAGCTCGTCGCGACCCTCGAGGACCCGACGGTGTCCGGTGCGGTGCGCGAGGCTCGGCGGGTGGCTGTCGCGGCATACCTCGATGCCCTGCGCGCGGAGCCGACGGGAGGACTGCTCGACCTCTCGGGGTGAACGCGGCTCAGGGCGTCGACGCGGTCGGGATGCCGATGCGGATGACGGTGAACTCCGCCGGCCGCAGCGGGGCGATGCCGACGAGGACGACGAGGCGGCCGTTGTCGAGGTCGTTCTGGGTCATCGTCGAGCGGTCGCACCGGACGAAGAAGCCCTCCTGCGGCACCTGCCCCTGCAACGCGCCCGCCTGCCACAGCCCGTGCAGGAAGTCGGTGACGGTGAGCGCCACCTGATCCCACAGGGCGGGTCCGTTGGGCTCGCAGACAACCCACTGCAGGCCGCGTTCGAGGCTGCGCTCGATGTGCAGGGCGAGGCGCCGCACCGGCAGGTAACGCCAGCCACTCGCGAGATCGGCGAGCGTCCGCGCGCCCCAGATGGCTACCCCGTGACCGGGGAAGTCGCCGACCAGGTTGACCCCGGCGGCCGCGAGGACCTCCGGCGCCGCGCGTGGCACCGGACGCAGCCCGGCGGGAAGGGTCGCCTCCGCTCCCGCCGGCGCTCGCCACAGGCCCCGGATCCGGTCGAGGTGGGCCAGCACCCCGGCGACGGCACCGATCGGCGTGACCGGCGTGCCGGCCCGCCGTTCGCCGCGCAGCAGCCACGGCCCGTATGCCGCGACGCTCGACCGCTGCCGATCGTTCAGTTGGAGGGCCGCGACGAGCTCGGGCAGATGGTCGGGGTGTTGGTCGGCGCCGGCGCCGGCGGGGGCCAGGAGCAGCACGGCTCGGCGGGCCGAGACATAGTCGGCTCCGGCCTGGGCGTCGGCCGCGGTGAGGCCGGTGCTCGTCGGCGGGCAGAGCGCGACCACGCCCACGTCGGGCACCGCGTCGAGCGCCTCGAACGCCGGCCGCAACGGCTTACCCGTCGGGACGGCGGTGACCACGGCGGACCGGCCACCGGCGGCGAAGAAGTCGCACGCGGCATACCCGAGGGTGTCCTCGGGGCCGGTGCGCGCGGCGAAGGCGACCGCATCCTCGGCCGAGGCGAAGGTGAGGGGTTCGAGTATGCCGTCGGGGCAGCTGCCGACGAACGCGATCCGCGTGGGGGCGTGGGCGATGAGGCGCGGCGCGGTGCCGCCTTCCTCGATGAAGGGCACGGAGGCAGGCTAGGGGTTGGCGCCGGGCACGCGCGGGACGCTCGCCGCAACGTATCGGCGTCTGTCCACACCCGGGCCAACTCCCCAGTTGTGCAGTTGCCCGGCCCGCTGGGCCAGGATCGCCCGGAACAACTCCCCACTCGAGCACTTGCCTGCGCTGGGCTCTCCGCCTCAGCCCCGGCCGGGAGCCGACCGCGCCACCAACTCGGCGGAGACCTCCCAGACGCCGAGCCCGGCACAACCGAGGGCCCTCGCCAGCCCGGTCCCGCCGGTCCCACCGGTGATGAGCACGGTTCTGCCGGACCTGCCTTGGTCGGACCTGCCTTGATCGGACATGCCCCGGTCGGACATGGCACTCACCGTCAGCGGACGACCTTGAGGTTGAAGTTCGCCGTGCCCAGCGCTCCCATGAGCCGCAGCCACAGCGGCAGCCACATCTCGGTGCCCCGGGCGGTGCTGATGTCGCCGAGGTCGATGACGTCGGTGTGGCCGAAGCTGCGCAACAGCTGGCTGACCGTCGCCTTGGCGTCGGCGTCGTCGCCCGAGACGAAGACGGTCGACTCGGCCCCGAGCGAGGCGGGGTCGACCATGAGTCCTGCCGTGAGCGTGTTGAGCGACTTCACCACCCGGGCTGCCGGGAAGGCCCGCTGGATCTGCTCGCCGAGAGAGTCGGTGTCCTTGACGAAGAGCGTGGGCGGGAAGCCGGCCGAGAAGTCGAGCGGGTTGGAGATGTCGAGGATCACCTTGCCGGCGAGGTTGTCGGCGTCGGCCTCCGCCAACGCAGGCACGGCGCCCGCCCCTCCGGTGGCGTTCACGACGAGCTCGGCCCCAGCGGCGGCGTCCGCCATGGTGGCCAGACCGACCCCGGGGTTGGCGCCGGCCCACGTTCCGAAGGCAGGTGTGCCCATGCCGTCCGGCTCGGTGCGGGCGAGGGTCGCCTGCGGGTCGCGGGTGCCGACGATCACCTCGTGGCCGAGGCCGGCCAACCGGCCGGCGATCGTCCGACCGACCATGCCGGTGCCGAGGACTGCGATCTTCATGGGGACTCCTGAGTCGTGACGACGTATAGATAGACAGGTCTGTCTGTCTGATGTGGTCACGCTAACAGACAGGTCTGTCTGTTAGCAAGGTATGCTGTGCACCTCGCCTCATCGTCCAGGAGCACCGATGCCCAAGCACCCCGCCAGTCGAGCCGCGGATCCGGCCGAGCTCACGGCCGGTCCCGACGTCGTCGGCACCCCCGTTCCGGCGGTCCGGACGAGCCCGGCACGGGGGCGCATCCTCGACGCGGCCTTCGCGCTGTTCTATGCACGCGGCATACGCGCGGTGGGGGTCGACCTCATCATCGCCGAGTCCGGGGTGGCGAAGGCGACGTTCTACAAGCACTTCCCCGCCAAGGACGAGTTGGTCGTGGCCTACCTCGACAAGGTCGACGGGATCTGGACCGACCAACTCCGCCGAGCCGCCGAGGCCGCCGGCAACGACCCGGCCGACCAGTTGGTCGGGATGTTCGACGCGCTCTCGCAGGCCTGTCGGCGCCAGGGCTATCGGGGCTGCGCCTTCATCAACGCAGCCGCGGAGTCCGCGCCCGACTCGCCCGCACACGACCGGACGGTCGCCCACAAGACGGCCGTGCTCGCCTGGGTGCGGGAGCTCGCCGAGCGGGCCGGAGCGCGGGAGCCCGGGGCGCTCGCGCGCTCGCTCGTGCTCCTGCTCGACGGCGGCCTGGCGAGCGGGGCGCTTGACGCCTCCCCCGAGGCGCCCGCCGCAGCGAAGGCCGCCGCACGCAGTCTCGTCGACGCGGCCCGCGGCTGACCGGCCACCGACCGAGCAGCTGTCCCCCAGCCGATCGCCGGTCAGGACGTCTCGTCCACCTCGGCCTGCGAGCGCAGCACGCAGAACTCGTTGCCCTCGGGGTCGGCCAGCACGACCCAGCCGCTGCCCGGGCCATGGATCCCCCGATGGTCGGCGACCAGGGTGATCCCGAGCCCGAGGTCGAGCAGCCGCGCGATCTCCTCGTCCCGAGGCCCGGAGCGGGGCCGCAGGTCGAAGTGCAGGCGGTTCTTGGCCGACTTGCCCTCGGGCACCTCGATGAACAGGATCCGGTGGCCCGACTCCGGGTCGAGGATCATGCATTCCTCGTGGCCGGGCAGGTTGGGGTCGTCGGGGATGTCGGTGTAACCGACGATCTGCTTCCACACCTGCGAGAGGTCATAGGCGTTGGCGCAGTCGACGGTCGTGTGCGCGACGAAGCTGGTCATGGCCGCCCAGCCAAACAGAGGACCGTCCGGAGCCGCCACCGATTTGCCTCCGTCGCTCCGCCCCACAGTCGATCGGGGTTGCACCGGAAGGGCGCGAGGTCACCCAGTCGGGGCAAGCACGCGAATTCCCATGCTCTCGGCGGCCTCGGCGAGTCGACCGTCGTAGGTGACCAGCGCCTCGACATCGAGCCGGATCGACGCCGCGAGATGAAGCGCGTCCAGCGAGCGAAGGTTGACACCGGGCAGCAGGCCCGCTTCGCGGTAGAGGCTGGACGGCAGGTCATACAGGTCGACGCGGGCGAGGATCTTCGACACATCGGCCTGCGGCAGGCTGAGCCGGATGGCAAACCGCCGCAGCTCCGTCTCCAACAAGTGGGTGGCCGTCAGGTGCGTGTCCGAAGCATCGGCCCACTCCGCCAGGGGCACGCTCTCGGACTCGTCCACCAGGAACTTCGCCGCAGCCGAGGTGTCGAGGTAGTAGCGCGTCACCGGTCGCCTCGGAGATCGTCGAGCGTCGCGGCGCTGGGCGTCGCGACGGAGTGCCTGGCCAGCGACCTGAACCCACCCCGAGTCGTGGCCGGTCGGTGGAGGGGAAGATCGGCGCTCGGCTCCGAGATGGGCACCAGTCGCGCGACCGGCCTCCCCCGGTTGGTGACCGTGTAGGACTCGCCCGAATCGACGGCGTGAAGCAGCGCGCCACTGTTGTTGCGGAGCTCGCGATGGCTGACGGTGCGCTCCATATCGCCACCGTAGCACGTGTAGCACAAAGCTCGACAGAGACCCGTCCACCGATGCCCCGGCCCAGCAGCAGCCCGAGGGCGGGCGTACGGTCAGAGACGAGGCCTACCGGCTGCACAGCAGAAGAGCCCTCCGCGCGAGTGCGGAGGGCGTCGGGTCCTGCCTGGTGGAGCCGCCTTGGGGAATCGAACCCCAGACCTATTCATTACGAGTGAATCGCTCTGCCGACTGAGCTAAGGCGGCGCATGCCGACCGGACGGACCGCCGGGCACGGGTCCCGAGTATACGGACCCCCGTGGCCGCCCGCGAACCCGATCCGGGCGCGCAACCCGCCGACGCTCCGCGCCCGACCCGGCCACCCGGCATACCGGGGGCGCGGCGCCGAGCCCGGTCAGCAGGTGAGGCCGTCCTTGGGGGTGATCCCCTTGGTGTAGTAGTCGTTGATCGGGTTGTCGACGCACGCGTTCGAGCGGGTGTATGCCGTGTGGCCGTCGCCGTCGTAGCTGATGAGCACCGCGTTGGCCAGTTCCTTGCGCAGCTGGACCGACCACTGATAGATCGTCGCCGGGTCGCGGGTGGTGCCGACGACGACGATGGGGCCGCTGCCCGCCGCGGACACCTGGTGCGGGCGCCCGGTCGCCGGCACCGGCCAGACGCCGCAGGACACCGAGCCCCAGGCGAGCATCGTTCCCCAGGTGGGTGCGTCGACGGAGAATGCCTTGGCGTTGCGCAGGATCGTCGGGATGTCGGCGGTGTCGGTGCGGTCCAGGCAGTTGACGGCGTTGATCACCTGCAGGAGATTGCCCGTGTAGGTGCCGCCGGAGGTGCGGTCGGCGTATTGGTTGGCCAACTCCATGAGCGGGTCCCCGTCGCCACCCTTGGCCGCCTCGAAGGCCTGGGTGAGGGCCGGCCACATCGACTGGGCGTACATCGCGGCCGCGAGGCCGATCGACGCCCAGCCCTCGGTGAGCTTGGTGACCCGCTGGTCGTTGCGGACCGCGAGCGGCTGGCTGTCCAGCCGGGCGAGGAAGTCGGAGATCCACTCGAGACCCTCGTCGACGCTCGACCCGATCGGGCAGCTGCCCTTGGCGACACAGTTCGCGACATAGGCACGGGTGGCCGCCTCGAAGCCCTTGGCCTGCCCCTTGTTGACGTCGGCCGACGCGAGGTCGGGGGGCAGCACCCCGTCGAGGACGAAGCGCCCGACCTTGTCGGGGAACAGGTCGGCATAGGTGGCCCCGAGGAAGGTGCCGTAGGACTTGCCGAGGTAGTGCAGCTTCGCCTCGCCGAGGGTCGCCCGCAGGATGTCCATGTCGCGGGCCGCCTCGACCGTCGACACGTGGGCGAGCAGGGTGGGGTTCTTGGCCTGGCAGGCCTGCCCGAAGGCCTTGGCGGCCGCGACGAAGCCCTGTTCCTCGGCCGGGGTGTCCGGCGTGGGATCGGATCCCAGATAGGCGTCCATCGCGGCGTCGTCGAGGCAGGTGATGGGGGCGGACCGCCCGACCCCGCGCGGGTCGAAGCCGACGACGTCGAAGGCGCTGCGCACCGGCGCCCCGACGATCTGGTTGGCGTACTTCGCGTAGTCGACGCCCGAGCCGCCGGGCCCACCCGGGTTGACGACGAGCGACCCGATCCGCTGATTGGCCGAGCGCGCCTTCACCCGCAGGAGCGCCAGCTTGATCGTCTGGCCGTCCGGGTGGGCGTAGTCGACCGGCACCTCGAGGGTGGCGCACTCACCGCCGGAGCAACTGCTCCACGCGAGCGACTGGGAGTAGAACCGGGCCAGCTCGGGGTGGTCGGCGGGCGGGGTCGAGACCGCGGTCGACACGGGGGTGACCCCGGAGCCGGAGCCCCTGTTGCCCGCCGCGGGGTCCTCGGTGCCGAGGAAGGGCAGGACGAGACACGAGGACAGGCCCAGCGACCCGACGAGGGCGACCCCCAGCAGGCGGAGGCGTCCCCGGGCCGACGCGTTCGGGGCCTTCATGATGCCTGGGACGCTCCTCGAGTCGACCCGGCTCCGTCCTGCGTCGCCGAGCATGCCGCACCGCATACCGCACGTATGCCGTGAGGGCAGGCTACCCCGAGAAGCCGTGCGGCACCTGGAGGGTCACCGCCATCGCCTCGAGCGCGAGCAGCGGCGGCACGTTGAGCCCGATCCGCTCGCGCGCCTCACCGATCGCGTCCATGCACTGGAGCAGCCGCTCGGCCGGCAGCGCGGCCGCGAGGGCGGCGACCCGGTCGGCGCTGTCGGCGTTCACGAGGGCGCTGGCGGCGCCGGTGCGCACGAGCAGGGCGTCGCGGTACATCGAGAGCAGGTCGACCAGCGCCCGGTCGACGACGTCGCGGCCGAACCGGGTGGCCCGCGCCTTCTGCTCACGTTCGAGAGTGGCCAGTTGAGCCCGGACCGCAGGCGGCTGGGTGCGCGCCTGGGGGTCGGCGCCGAGGGTCTCGAGCAGACGGGTGCGCTCGGCGGCGTCGCGCACGGCCGACGATGCGCCAGCCTCCTCGTCGGCGAGACCCGCGAGGTCGGCGGCGGCACCGACCGCGTCCCCCACCGAGCGGATCCGCAGCGGCAGCCCGATGATCTCGTGCCGCCGGTTGCGGGCACCCTCGTCGCGCGCGAGCCGGCGGGCCATCCCCACATGGCACTGGGCCGCGCGGGCGGCATACAGCGCCATCGCCTCCGGTATGCCGTCGCGCCGGGTGAGCAGCTCGGCCACCGCGGCGACGGGCGGGGTCCGCAGCCGGACATGCCGGCAGCGGGAGCGGATGGTGACGATGACGTCCTCGAGCGACGGGGCGCACAGGACCCACACCGTGCGCGGGGTCGGCTCCTCGAGGGCCTTGAGCAGGGCGTCGGCGGCCCGCTCGGTGAGCCGGTCGGCGTCTTCGACGACGACGACCCGCCAGGCCCCGACCGAGGGGCGCAACCCGGCCTCCTGGACCAGCGCACGGGTGTCCTCGACCTTGATCGACAGGCCCTCGGTCGCGACGATCCGCACGTCGGCGTGGGTGCCCTCGATCGCCGTCCGGCACTCGCGGCAGGTGCCGCAGCCGTGCTGCGGGCATTGCAGCGCGGCGGCGAAGGCCCGCGCGGCGGTCGATCGCCCGGAACCGGGCGGTCCGGTGACGAGCCACGCGTGGGTCATCGCGGCGGGGTCAGTGGCCGCCCGGCTCAGCGTCGCGACGGTCTGCGACTGGCCGACGACGTCGTCCCAGACGCTCACAGCGCCAGTCCTGCCGTGCGCAGCCAGGCCCGCACCTGCTCGTGCAGCTGGGCGGGATCGGCGGTGCCGTCGAGCACGAGATAGCGCTCGGGGGCAGCGGTGGCCAGGTCGAGGAAGTGGCGTCGGACCCGGTCGTGGAAGTCGTCGGACTCGCGCTCGATGCGGTCCTCGCCCGCCTGCCCGGTGGCGCCGCGCCGGGCCCGGCCGACCTCGGCCGGCACGTCGAGCACGATGGTGAGGTCGGGGAAGAGCCCGCCGACCGCCCAGTCGAGCAGCCGGCGGATCTCCTCGGGACCCAGCTCGCGGCCGGCCCCCTGGTAGGCGATCGAGCTGTCCGTGTAGCGGTCGGTGAGCACGTCCTGCCCGGACTCGAGGGCCGGGCGGATGAGTTCGTCGACGTGGTGGGCCTTGTCGGCGGCATAGAGCAGGGCCTCGGCGCGCGGGCTCACGTGTCCACCGTGCATGACCAACTGGCGGATCTCCGCCCCGAGCGGTGTGCCGCCCGGTTGGCGGGTGACCACGACCGAGCGGCCGGCCGCCTCGAGGGCAGCGGTGAGCAACCGCACCTGGGTCGACTTGCCCGCTCCGTCGCCGCCTTCGAAGGCGACGAAGAGCCCACGCGGGGGCCGCTGCGACGCCCGTTCGGTGGGTGGCTGGCTCACGTCCGCAGCCTAGGCCAGCCCCGTGACAGTCGCGTATGCCGGTCCGCTCACCTCACGCCGCCCCGACCGCGCGCGCCCCCCAGCGCCGGACCGGGGCTCAGCAGTCGTGACGGTCGGCGTTGGCGTGGATCGCGTCGCGAACGTATGCCGCCAGCCCCGGGGCCATGTCCTCGTAGGTCTTGGTGAAACGTGGGTCGGCGATATACATGTCGGCCAGCCCACGCTGCATGGCATAAGAGCAGTCATAGAAGCGCTCGATCGAGCGGCGGTGGGCCTCGGCAGCGGCCGTGGCGGCCTCACTCGTCGGCGGCTCGCCGGCCTGCAAGGCCGCGACGAAGGCCTGGCCGACGGCGAGCTGCTCGGCCTTCACCGCGGCCCAGTCGGCCTTGGTATAGCGGCTCGTGCGCGCCTGCGACTGCTTCCAGGCCTCGCTCTCGCCCCAGCGGGCCTGCGCCTCGGCGGCATACTCCTCGCCGTAGCCGTCGCCGAACATCTCCTTGAGTTCCTCGGTGGTGGCGGGTCGGTCGGTCATGTGTCTCTCCAATGCGGCGTCGATGGCCCCGACGAGCTCGTGCAGCTCGTCGAGCCGGGTGAGGACGGCGGCCCGCTGGCGGTGCAACTGCTCGCTCGGGTCGGTGCCCTCGTCGAGCACCGCCGCGATCTGCTCGAGCGGGAGCTCCAGCCGGCGCCAGACGACGATCCGGCCGAGCCGCTCGACGTCGGCGGCCGTGTAGAGCCGGTAGCCCGCCCGCGAGCGCTCGCTCGGGACGAGTAGGCCGATCTCGTCGTAGTGGTGCAGCGTGCGGACCGTCACCCCGAAGGTGTCGGCCACCTGCCCCACCGTCCACGTGCCGGTGTCGGTCATCGTTGTCATGCCTCTACGCTCGCGCCTCACCTCGCGTGAGGGTCAAGTCCGTGTGTGCAGGGTATGCCGTCGGCCCCGTGGTGCGCCGCACTCAGCCCACGCCGTTGTCACGGGCCCACAGCGCCGCGCTGGTGCGGTCGCTGACCCCGAGATGTCGGAAGACATTGCCCAGGTGGGCCTTGACGGTGCGCTCGGAGATGCCCAGCTGCCGGGCGATCTGCTTGTTGGCCATGCCCTGCGCGACGAGCACGAGCACCTCGCGCTCACGGGCGCTCAGCGCAGCCGCCGGGTCGACCGGTTTGGCCGAAGGCAGCAACGCCCGGGCGACCCGTGGGTCCAGCGGCGCGTGCCCGGCGGCCGCGGAGCGAATCGCCTCGAGCACGTCCCGCGGATCACTGTCCTTGAGCAGATAGCCGACCGCCCCGGCACCGAGCGCAGCGTTGACGCGGTCGTGCTCGACGAAGGAGGTGAGCACGACCACCGGGACGGGCAACCCGGCCTCGCGCAGCAGCCCGATGCCCTCGATCCCGTCGACGCCGGGCATCGACAGGTCCATGAGCACCAGGTCCGGGTCGGCCGCCAGGACGATGTCGACGGCCTCGCGCCCGTCGGCCGCCTCGCCGACGACCGAGAGATCGACGGTGGCGTCGATGATTCCCCGCAGCCCGGCGCGCACCAGACGGTGGTCGTCGACGAGCACCACCCTGATCGGCGTGGCGTTCACGGCATACCTCCTGGGGTTGGGGCGAGCACGAGCCGCCATGTGGTGCCGCGACCGGGAGCGGAGGCGACCTGCAGGACCGCGCCGGCGGCCTCGGCGAGCTCGGTCATCACGCGCAGGCCGAAGTGGCCGGCACGCGCGCGGCCGTCGACCGCGAATCCCACCCCGTCGTCTTCGACGACGATCTCGGTATGCCGTCCGCTCGCCGCCGCGGGCGCTGGCCGGCCGGGCACGGGCTGGGCTGGGGGCGCTAAGGCGTCGGCGAAGCGGACCGTCACGGCGACCCGGGACGCGCCGGCGTGCTTGACGACATTGCGCAGGCATTCGCGCACGATGCGATAGACCAACCGGGTCTGCTCCTCGTCCAGCGTGGCCACCGCAGCGGCGTCGGCGTGCAGGTCCACGCTCGTCCCCCGGGAGCGCAGCGGCCGGGCCAGGTCGTCGAGCGCGGCTCCCAATCCAGCTTCGGAGAGGCGGGCCGGATAGAGGTCGACGAGCAGCGACCGCAGCCCGGCGATGGTGGCGCGCACGGTGGCCGCCGCCTCGTGCAACTCGGCGGCGAGTCGTTGATCTCCGGATGCTCTGGTCAGCTCGGCGGCACCGGAAACGGCCAGCGAGCTGGCCACCAGCTCCTGGACCGGGCCGTCGTGGAGGGTGGCGGCGATGCGACCGCGCTCCGCATCGGAGGCGTCGACCGCTCGGCGCAAGAGCGCCTCCCGCTGAGCGTGGGCGTCGCCGAGCCGGTCGAGCACGCGCCACAACACCGTGGTCATCAACACCACGAGCAGCATGAGGCTGCTGGCCAACAAGCCGGCCAGGCCACGCCAGAGATCGCTCGATCGCTCCGCCACGGGGGCGTAGTCGCCGTAGACCTCGAAGAGCAGCGTCTCGCCGGCAGGGGTCCACACCGGTCGATAGACCTCCAGCAGCTTGCCGCCGGTGCGCTCGAAGGCGTTCTCGGTGCGCACGAGATCCGACACCTCGGCCTGGGTCACCCGCTGGTCGACCGCCTCGAGTTGATCGGCGTCGAGCGGGAAGACCTGCCCGATGAGGCGGGACTCGTCGGCATACACGACGGTGCCGTCGATGCGCCACAACTTCACCCGCACGATGCCGTTGGTCAGCACGCTCGCCCGCACCACCTTGTCGAAGGCCGCGAGCGCCACGGGGTCGCCCTCAAGCAGGTCGTCGGAGAGGGCCGGCTGGACCACGGCCAGGGCAAGCAGATTGGCGGTATGGGCGGCGTCGTTGACGGCCTCGCGCTCGGCGAGCCGGTTGGCCGCGACGGACGCGCCGAGCAGCACGAGCCCGAAGACCACCACCGCGGCGACCACGAGCTGCGCCAGGATGCGCCGCGGGCTCGGCAACTCGCGAGTGGGGCTGCACGGGCCGCCCGCGGCAAGGGTGGTCCAGGAGAGCCCGTCAGGCGGCGCGGCGGGTGCCGCGGCGCCTGACGGGTCCGGCGGATGGGGGTTCAGCGGGTCACCTCGTGGTTCGTGTCGCGTGTGGGGAAGCCGATGGGTCACTGGTGGCCGGGGCCGTCGTCGCCCCCGCCACGGCCGGATCCGCCCGATCCGCCCGAGCCGGAGCGGCCCGAGTCATCCGAGCCGGAGCGATCCGAGTCATCCGAGCCGGAGCCCGACCCGCTGGAACCCGAGCCCGACGAACCCGAGCCCGATCCGCTGGAACCCGAAGACGACGAGGACGACGACGAGGAAGCGGACGGCGAAGACGACGAGGACGAAGATGTCGAGGCGGACGGCGCGGACGACGAAGACGACGCGGACGACGCGGACGGCGAGGACGACGAAGACGACGAAGACGACGCGGACGACGAAGAGGAGGCGCCGCCCCTGTCATCGCCAGGCTCCGCGCGGTTGCCTCTGCCGTCGACGCGGGCCGTGGTGGGGTCGTCGGAGGACTGGCGTGCCAGCTGCACCGACGCGGGAACGGACTGGGCGAACGTGTCATTGCCGAGCAGGCCGAGCGTGGCTGGGGCGACCGCGACGGCCGCGGCGAGGGTGAGCGCGATGCGCTTCATGGTCGGTCCTTCCTTCGGGTGGATTGTGCCGGGCAGGTGCTGCCGGTGTCACTCCACCAAGGTGCGGCACCAACGTGGGCACCCACCATCGGGCATTGGTCGTAGTACCCCCCGACCCCCTCGACCCACCCCTCGATCCACCCCTCGATCCACCCCCCTCTACGAATAAGCGCTTGCCCGTTGCCGATTGGGCGCCGGATCGGCGTTTTCGCGCACAATTGCGCCGCGAGTGTTGCCATATCGACATGGAGTGGTGGGCGGAATGCTGGCGATCAGGGGCGCGCGTCGAGCTGCCCGACCAGCCGTGCCGGCGCGGTCAACCGATAGGACGCGTCGACGAGCTCGCCGATCTCGGCCCAGTCCGGCGGTGCAGCGGTGAGGTCGAGGGCGAGCCAGCCATAGGCCCCGACGTAGCCCGGGACCGAGAACCGGGGATCGGCCAGCAGCGCCTCACGCTCGGCAGGCTCGGGCAGCACCACGACCGAGCGTCCCAACGCGTGAGAGAAATGGTCGCCCTTGACGACCGCGCCATACATGGCGAACACCTTGGTCGTGAAGAAGTTGGGTCGGCCGTGGGAGATCTTCTCCTGGGCCTGCGGGAGACTCAGCGCAATCATCCTCAGCCGCGCGAGGAACGGGTCGTCGTCGCGGTATCGAGGCGGATGCGGCATACGAGACCCTAACCAGCCCCCTTCGGCGAGTATGCGCGTGCACGCCGAAAGGGTGCGAAGGGGATGGGGGTCAGGAGGACTTGGCGGCGGTCTTGCGGGCCGTGGTCTTGGCGGCGGTCTTGCGCGGGGCCGTCTTGCGCGCCGGCGACTTGCGGGTCACCGGGCCGCGGGCGCGCTTCTCGGCGAGCAGCTCGAAGCCACGCTCCGGGCTGATCGTCGCCGGGTCGTCGGCCTTGCGGAGCGTCGCATTGGTCTCGCCGTCGGTGACGTAGGGACCGAAGCGCCCGTCCTTGACGACGACCGGCCGGCCCGAGACGGGGTCGTCCCCGAGTTCCTTGAGCGGCGGCGCGGCAGCGGCCCGACCCCCGCGGGTCTTGGGCTGCGCGTAGATCGCGAGCGCCTCGTCGAGGGTGATGTCGAATAGCTGCGCCTCGGTGAGGAGCGAGCGGCTGTCGGTGCCGCGCTTGAGGTAGGGCCCGTAGCGGCCGTTCTGCGCGGTGATCTCGACCCCGTCGGCGTCCAGGCCGACGACCCGGGGCAGCGAGAGCAATCGCAGGGCCGTCTCGAGGTCGATCGTGGCCAGGTCCATGTCCTTGAACAACGAGGCGGTGCGCGGCTTGGCCCCCTTCGCGGCCTTCGCGCTCTTCTTCGCCTGCTTCGTGCCGGCCTCGACCTCGAGCGGGTCGGGCAGCACCTCGGTGACGTAGGGGCCGTAGCGACCCGCCCGGGCGAGGATCTCGTGGCCGTTCGTCGGGTCGATGCCGAGCACCCGGCCGTCGTCGCCGGCCACCTCGAGCAGCTCCCGCGCCTTGGCCGGGGTCATCTCGTCGGGAGCCAGGTCGTCGGTGATCGTCGCCCGGCGCGGCTCCTGACCCGAGTCCGGCGCGACTACCTCCTCGACATAGGGGCCGTAGCGCCCCACCCGCACGACCATCCCATCACCGAGCTGGATGGTCGAGATCTCTCGCGCGTCGATCTCCCCGAGGTCGTCGACGAGCTCCTTGAGTCCCTGTCCCGAGCGGGCCTCGTCGCCGAAGTAGAAGCGCCGCAGCCATGCTGCCCGGTGCTCGTCGCCGCCGGCGATCCGGTCGAGGTCCTCCTCCATGCTCGCCGTGAAGTCGTAGTCGACGAGCTCGGTGAAGTGCTCCTCGAGCAGCCTGGTCACGGCGAAGGCGAGCCAGGTCGGGATGAGCGCCGATCCCCTCGTGCGCACGTAGCCGCGGTCCTGGATCGTGCCGACCGTCGCGGCATACGTGCTCGGGCGACCGATTCCCTTCTCCTCCATCGCCTTCACGAGCGTCGCCTCGGTGAACCGTGGCGGTGGCGTCGTTTCGTGGCCGTCCGCCTCGGCGGACAGCACGTCGATCTCGACGCCCTCGGCGAGGCGCGGCAGGCGCCGCTCCTGCTCGTCCTCACGCGCCTTGGCGATCCGCTCCTCGTCGACGCCCTCCTCGTATGCCGCGAGGAAGCCCCGGAAGGTGATGACGGTGCCGCTCGCCGACAGCTCGACCGAATCGGCCTGCGGCAGAGCAAGACTGGCGCCCAGCTTCACGGTGGCGGTCGAGCCGCGCGCGTCGGCCATCTGGGAGGCGACCGTGCGCTTCCAGATGAGCTCGTAGAGCGCGAAGTCCTCGCCGCGCAGTTCACCGGCGACCTGCGCCGGGGTGCGGAACCGGTCGCCCGCGGGACGGATCGCCTCGTGGGCCTCCTGGGCGTTCTTGGCCTTCGACGTGTAGACCCGCGGCGCGCTCGGCACGTAGTCGGCCCCGTAGAGGTCGCGGGCCTGCGAACGGGCGGCCGAGACGGCCGCCGAGCTGAGCGTCACCGAGTCGGTGCGCATATAGGTGATGTAGCCGTTTTCGTAGAGCCGCTGAGCGACCCGCATCGCGTGCTTGCTCGACATCCGCAGCTTGCGCGAGGCCTCCTGCTGGAGGGTCGACGTGGTGAACGGAGCAGCGGGCCGGCGAGTGTAGGGCTTCTCGGCGACGTCGGTGACCGTCACCTGGGCGGCCGGGAGGGCTGTCGCGATCGCGCTCGCCCGCCCCTCGTCGAGCTGCACCGCGCGGCCGGTGAGCCGGCCGTCGTCACCGAAGTCGCGGCCGGTCGCCACCCGGGCTCCGTCGACGCCCGTGAGCCGCGCGGTGAACGGCTCGCGGGTCGCGTGCGGGGTCACCTCCGCGACGACGTCCCAGTATGCCGCCGCGACGAACGCCATCCGCTCGCGCTCACGCTCGACGACCATCCGGGTCGCGACCGACTGCACCCGACCGGCCGACAGGCCCTGGCGGACCTTGCGCCACAGCACCGGGGACACCTCGTAGCCGTAGAGCCGGTCGAGGATGCGGCGGGTCTCCTGGGCGTCGACGAGCCGGGTGTCCAGCTCGCGGGTGTCGACGACGGCCCGCTGGATGGCCTCGCGAGTGATCTCGTTGAAGACCATCCGCTTGACCGGGATGCGTGGCTTGAGCGTCTCGAGCAGGTGCCAGGCGATGGCCTCGCCCTCGCGGTCCTCGTCGGTGGCGAGGTAGAGCTCGGAGGCGTCCTTGACCAGCCGCTTGAGCTCGGCGACCTTCTTCTTCTTGTCCGCGTCAACGACGTAGTAGGGCTCGAAATCGTGGTCGACGTCGACAGCGAACTTGCCGAACGGGCCCTTCTTCATGTCCGCGGGCAGGTCACGCGGGTTGGGCAGGTCGCGGATATGGCCGACCGAGGCCTCGACGTCGAATTCGGCCCCGAGGTAGCCGGCGATGGTCTTCACCTTGGTCGGCGACTCGACGATGACGAGCTTGCGCCCCTGACCTGCTGCCACGGCATACCCCTTGCTGTCCTCGGCACCCGTGCAGCGGATTCGTCGCTGCGTGGACGTGGTGCCCGCGCCACCGTAGCCCACTCGGCCCCCCGCCCGCTCAGGGACCCCTCGGTGAGCCACTGGGAGCGGGGAGTCCGGGCACGTGCGGCGGTCGGCGGGCGGCATACTCGGGGCCGTGAGCCTGCCGTCGACCGTCGCCGCCCTGATCGACCGCGGCGTGCGGATGCCGCTGCCCGAGACCGTGCACATCGCCGACGACGTCGACCCGGCCCGGATCAGCGGCGACGGGGTGACCATCCACCCCGGGTGCCGGGTCTCGGGAGGCGAGACGGTCGTCTCGTCCGGCGTGACCCTCGGTGCCGAGGGTCCGGTGACGATTCGCGACGTGCGCCTCGGCCCCGGCGCCTCGATCGCCGCAGGGTATGCCGCGAAAGCCGTCCTGCTCGAGGGCGCTTCGCTCGGCTCGGGGGCGCACGTCCGTGAGGGGACGTTGCTGGAGGAGCAGGCGAGCACGGCGCACACGGTCGGGCTCAAGCAGACCATCCTGCTGCCCTACGTCACGCTCGGCAGCCTGATCAACTTCTGCGACTGCCTCATGTCCGGCGGGACCTCCCGGCGCGACCACTCCGAGGTGGGGTCGAGCTACATCCACTTCAACTTCACCCCCGACGGCGACAAGACCACCCCGTCGCTGTTCGGCGACGTCGTTCACGGCGTGCTGCTCGACCGGCCGGCGATCTTCCTCGGCGGCCAGGGCGGGGCCGTGGGCCCGGTCGCGGTCGGCTTCGGGTCGGTGGTCGCGGCCGGGTC
The DNA here is from genome assembly GCA_029552065.1 of Actinomycetes bacterium. Classification (GTDB taxonomy): domain Bacteria; phylum Actinomycetota; class Actinomycetes; order Actinomycetales; family Dermatophilaceae; genus Phosphoribacter. The sequence continues at coordinate 566 of JAKPEG010000067.1, read as the reverse complement.
GATCGTCCGCTCGGACGTGCCCCCCGGCAAGCTCGTCGTCGTCGCCCCACCGCCGGCGCTCACCCTGGCTCGCGAGCCCGCCGACTACCGTGCGGTCAACCGGCTGCTCGCCCGCAACCTGCGCTACCTCGGCGAGCTGGCTGCCCTCCAGGCATGGCACCGGTGGGCCCGGGCGCCCTTCTTCGCCGCCCAGCCGCTCGGGCCGGCCGTCGGCGCCGGAGCGCTGGCGATGCTCGACCTGGCCCGCGCGGAGCGGATCTCCCGGCTGCGGGCGATGCTGGCCAAGGCACCTGGGGACAACGCCCACGCCGCCACCGCGCGCGAGCACCTCGACGAGGTATGCCGGGTGGTCGCCTCCGCCGTCGGCGCTCCCCCGGCCGGGGTGCTCGACCCGCTCGTGGCGAAGGCGGAGGACACGGCTTACCTCGAGGCCGTGCACTCGCTGGACGCGGCGGCGCGGGCCGGTGTCGTCGAGTGGCTGGGCGGCTCGCTCGACGCCGCCTGGGCACAGGTCGGCCAGCTGCTCCCGGCGGTGGCCCGCCTGCCCCGGGCCGCGCTGGTCTGAC
>JAKPEG010000218.1 GCA_029552065.1 Actinomycetes bacterium | reverse complement strand
TGGATCGTCCACGCACGCGACGAGCAGACCGCCCGGGCGCACCGTGTCGACGAACGCGGCATAGGCCTCGCGGACGGTGGCGAAGTCGCCGTAGAAGTCGAGATGGTCGGGCTGCACGCTCGTGACGATCGCCACGTGCGGCCGATAGACGAGGAACGAACCGTCGCTCTCGTCGGCCTCGACGACGAAGACGTCGCCGCTGCCGCGGTGGGCGTTGGTCGCCCGGCCGGTGAGCTCGCCGCCGATGGCGAACGAGGGGTCCAGCCCGCAGTGCTGGAGGGCGACCGTCGCGAGCGAGGTCGTCGTCGTCTTGCCGTTGGCGCCGGCGACGGCAAGCACCCGCTGCCCCCCCATCGTCGCGGCGAGCGCCTGGGCCCGGTGGAGCACCCGCAGCCCCCGCTCGCGGGCCGCGACGAGCTCGACGTTGGAGTCACGCACGGCGGAGGACACGACGACGGTGTCGGCGCCGGCGACATGCGCCGCGTCGTGGCCGACGTGGACGACCGCCCCCTCGGCGGCCAGCGCCCGCAGGACCGGCGAATCCTTGGCGTCCGAGCCGGACACCGGCCGCCCGAGGTCGACGAGGATGCGCGCGATCCCCGACATCCCCGCACCGCCGATGCCGACGAGGTGGACCGCCCCGAGCTCGGCGACGTCCGGCACGGGGGCGGTGAAGTCGAACCGGGTGCGCGGCAGGGTCACGCCGACCCCCCGCCCTGGGGACCGCCACGGTGGGCCGCGGCGACGAGCTCGACGAGGGCCGTGGCCGCCCCTCGACGGCCGACGCTCGCGGCGGCGGCCGACATGACGGCGATCCGATCCGGGTCGGCGAGCAGCGGCAGGACGGTCTCCTCGACCCAGGCCGGCGTGCAGGCGCCGTCGTCGACGAGCAGGCCTCCCCCGGCGGCCACGACGTCGGCGGCGTTGACCCGTTGCTCCCCGTTGCCGATCGGCAGCGGCACGTAGACCGCCGGGAGGCCGACCGCGGTGAGTTCGCAGACCGTGCCCGCGCCGGAGCGGCATACGACCAGATCGGCTGCGGCGTAGGCGAGTTCCATCCGGTCGACGTAGTCGACGACGACATAGGGGGCTCCGCCGGCGGGCACGTCGGGGACGAAACCCTTGCCTGCCCCGCTCGCATGCAGGACCTGGATCCCGGCCGCGCTCAACATCGCCGCGCGCGCCGCAAAGGTCTGGTTGAGCCGTTGCGCGCCGAGCGACCCGCCGGTGACCAGGAGCGTCGGCCGATCCGGGTCGAGTCCGAACGCCGCGCGGCCCTCGGCCCGCCGGGCCGGGCGGTCGAGGTGGGCGATCTCGGCCCGCAACGGCATACCGATGCACCGTGCCCGCGGCAGGCGCGTGGCGGGGAAGGTCGTGGCGACATAGGGCGTGAGCCGGGCCCCGAGCCGGTTGGCGAAGCCGGGCCGCGCGTTCTGCTCGTGCACGACGATCGGTATGCCGCGCCGGCGCGCCGCGAGGTAGGCGGGCGAGGAGACGTAGCCCCCGAACCCCACGACCACCTCGGCCTCGGTCTCGTCGATGGCCTCGGCGGCCGCCGACACGGCCCGGGCGAGAGAGCCCGGGAAGCGCACGAGCGAACGGTCGGGGCGGCGCGGCAGCGGGACCCGGGGGACGAAGCGCAGCTGGTAGCCGCGGGCGGGGACGAGCCGGGCCTCCAGACCCGCCTCGGTGCCCAGGGCGGTCACCCGGATGTCCGGCGCGGTGCGGCGCAACTCGTCGGCCGTCGCGAGCAGCGGGGACACATGCCCGGCGGTACCGCCACCGGCGAGCAGGACCGATCGGGGCAGCACCGTCGGCTTCGTGGCCGGCCCGGTCATCGCGCGGAGCCGGCCGCGCGCCGGGCACGGCGGCCCGGGAGCACGGCGAGGGAGCGACGCACGACGCCCGGGCGGGTCGCGAGGATCGCGGCGGCGTCGGGCTCCTGCCGGGCGAACGAGACAAGCATCCCCATGACGAGCAACGTGGTGACGAGGGCCGAGCCGCCGGCCGAGACGAGCGGGAGCGGCAGACCGATGACCGGGAGCAGGCCGATGACCGAGCCGATGTTGATGACCGCCTGGACGAGGATCCACGCCATCGCCCCGGCCGTTGCCAGCCGGACGAACTGGTCGTCGGTGCGCACGATGAGGCGATAGCAGGCCGTGGCGACGAGGGCGAAGAGGGCGAGCACGACGAGGGTCCCGGGCAGGCCCAGTTCCTCCCCGATGACCGCGAAGATGAAGTCGTTCTGGGCCTCGGGCAGCCATCCGGACTTTTCCCGGCTGGCTCCCAGTCCCACGCCCCACCAGCCGCCGTCGGCGAGGGCGTAGAGCCCGTGCACCGACTGTCCGCACACCCCGTTGGGATCGGTGCAGTCGCCGGACAACCAGTTGGTGATCCGGCCCATCCGGTTGTCGCTGCCCCGCACGAAGTAGAGGGCGACCAGGCCCACCCCGATCGCCGCCGAGGCGAACCACCGGCCCGGGACCCCCGCGGCGAAGAGCACCGCGGCGACGATCCCGAAGAGCACGAGGGCGGTGCCGAGGTCGTGGCCGGCCAGCACGAGACCGATGGCGCCGGCCGCGAGCGGCACGACAAAGGGCACGAGCGCATGCAAGACCCGGTGGAGCGTATGCCGTTTGGCCGTGAGCACGAGTGCCCCGGTGAGTACCAACCCGAGCTTGATGAGTTCGGAGGGTTGGAAGTTCACCCCGGGCGCGAGCTTGAGCCAGTTGCGGTTGCCGTTGACGGTGACGCCGAGGCTGTCCACGGTGAGGACGAGCAGTTGCAGCCCCATCGCGACGAGGAGCGAGGGCAGGGCCAGACGCTTCCACCACCGGACCGGCAACTGGGCTGCGACGACGGCGCCGACCAGGCCGATCCCGGCGAAACGCAGTTGGCGCAGGAACTCGGCATAGGACGAACCGTCGGAGCTCAGCGAGGTGACCATCGACGCGGAGAGCACCATGACGAGCCCGACGAGCAGCAACGCCGTGGTCGACCCGAGGAACAGGTAGTAGGGGGTGACCGGCGACTCGAGCCGGTCGAGGAGCGGCCGGAGCCAGGCAACCGGGTCTCGCCGGTCGGCGAGGCGGGCCGCGACCGGACGGCCGGCCGGTCGGCTGGTCGTCGTCACGGGCGCCCCTGCTCGGCGCGGCGGCGCACCGCGGCCTCGAAGACCCGACCGCGTTCGCCGTAGTCGGCGAACATGTCCATCGACGCCGCAGCCGGTGCGAGCAGGACGACGTCGCCCGGTCGGGCCAACTCGGCCGCCGCCGCGACGACGCGGTCCATCACCGCCTCGACGTTCTCCCCCGATCGCGCATGCATCCCCCCAGTGTCCGGCCCTCCGGCGTCCACGACGGGGACGTCCGGGGCGTGTCGGGCGAGCGCCTGCGCGATCTGGTCCCGGTCGGCACCGATGAGCACGGCCCCACGCAACCGGGGGGCCATCGCCTCGACGAGTGCGTCGACGTCGGCGCCCTTGAGCAGCCCCCCGGCCACCCACACGACGGCGTCGAACGAGGACATGGCCGCCTCGGCGGCGTGCGGGTTGGTGGCCTTGGAGTCGTTGACGTAGCGCACGCCCTCGACGGTCGCCACCTCGGCGATCCGGTGGGGTCCGGGTCGGAAGGCGCGCAGCCCGTCACGGACGGACAACGGGCCGACCCCGAAGGCCCGGGCGAGAGCGGCGGCGGCCAGGGCGTTGGCGACGTAATGCGGCGCGACCGAGGGGGCATCCCCCCGCAAGTCCTCGAGGGTGGCCAGCTCGGCCGCCGAATGCTGACGTTGCTCGACGAAGGCCCGGTCGGCCAGGACGTCGTCGACGAGCCCGACCATCGAGGGCGCCGGCACCCCGAGGGTGAACCCGACCGCCCGGCAGCCCTCGATCACCTCGGCATCGACGACGAGTTGCTCGGTGAGCGGGTCGGCGACGTTGTAGATGCACGCGAGGTGGGTGTTGCGGTAGACCCGGCCCTTGGCCAGCAGGTAGTCCTCGAAGGTGCCGTGCCAGTCGATGTGGTCGGCCGCGACGTTGAGGCAGGCCGAGGCCACCGGCGAGAGCGAGCGCTGCCAGTGCAGCTGGAAGCTGGACAGCTCGACCGCGAGCACGTCATAGGGCTGCGGGTGCAGGACCGCCTCGAGCAGCGGCGTGCCGACATTGCCCGCGCTCGTCGCACGCAGGCCGCTCGCCTGCAGGATCGAGGCGAGCATGGTGACGGTCGTCGTCTTGCCGTTGGTGCCGGTGACGGTGAGCCACGGGGCGGCGCCCTCCCGGGCCCGCATCCGCCAGGCGAGTTCGACCTCCCCCCACACCGGTATGCCGCGCTCCTGGGCTTGGGCGAGCAGCGGCTGGGTGGGCCGCCATCCCGGGGAGGTGACGACGAGATCGACCGGCTCGGACGGCATACCGGCCGCGTGTGCCGGCCCGAGGCGCACGTCGATGCCGAGCACGTCGAGGATCTGGGTGCGCTCGTCGATCGTCCGGGAGGACCCGGGGGCGGCTGCGTCGACGACGGTGACGAGGGCACCGCGCTCCCACAGGGCGTCCGCCGCGGCGAAGCCGCTCACCCCCAGGCCCGCGACGAGGACCCGCAGCCCGGACCAGTCGGCGTCGCGGTGGGTGAGGCCGGGGCGCGGCTCGTAGTCGGGGTCGAACGGACGGCCCAACTCGTCGAGTCCGCTCATGTCGACCCCACCACCCATTCGGCGTAGAAGATCCCGATACCCAGGGCGACGAACAGGCCCGCGACGATCCAGAACCGGATGACGACGGTGATCTGCTCCCAGCCGAGCATCTCGAAGTGATGGTGGAGCGGGGCCATCCGGAAGAACCGTTTTCGGGTCGTCTTGAAGACCCCGACCTGGATGAGCACCGACAGCGTCTCGAGGACGAACAGGCCCACGAGGATCACCGAGAGGAACTCCGTGCGGGTGCAGATGGCCAGCCCCGCGATCGCGCCGCCCAGACCGAGCGAGCCGGTGTCCCCCATGAAGATCTTGGCCGGCGAGGCGTTCCACCAGAGGAAGCCGAAGCAGGCGCCCATGGCGGCGGCCGCGACGATCGCAAGGTCGAGACTGTCGCGCACCTCGTAGCACTTGGGGCCGGGCGTCGTCTGGCAGTTCTGGTTGTTCGTCCAGATGCCGATGAGCAGATAGGCACCGAAGATCATCACGGACGCTCCCGTGGCCAGACCGTCGAGCCCGTCGGTGAGGTTGGCGCCGTTGGAGATCGCCGTGATGATGAAGTTGGCCCAGAGGACGAACAGGATCACCCCGACCACCGGCCCGGCGAAGGCGAGGTCGATCCGGGTGTCGCGGACGAACGAGATCGCCGTCGACGCGGGCGTGCGGAAGTCGCTCTCGAACTGGAGGGCGAGCACGGCGAAGGTCACCCCCACGAGACCTTGGCCGAGGAGCTTCTGCTTGGTCCGCAACCCGAGCGAGCGCTGGCGCGAGATCTTGATGTAGTCGTCGAGGAAGCCGACCGTCGCCATCCCGGTCATGAGGAACAGGACGAGGACCCCGCTAGCCGTCGGCCAACGCCCCATGGCGAGGTGGGCGAGCGCATAGGCGGCGAGGGTCGCCCCGACGATGACCGTGCCGCCCATCGTGGGCGTGCCCCGCTTGGTCCGGTGCGAGGTCGGCCCGTCGTCCCGGATGAACTGGCCGTACTGCCGCTTGACGAGCCACCGGATGAACCACGGTGTGCCGAGCAGGGACAGGACGAGGGAGGCGGCAGCGGCGACGAGCACGCCCTTCACGACCCGACCTCCCGCTGCGCGAATTTCTCCCCGAGCCACCGTAGTCCCGCATCCCGGCTGGACTTGAACAGGACGACGTCACCGGGGTGGGTGTCGCGCACGAGCAGCTCGTATGCCGCGTCGGCATCCGGGACACGGGCGAGGTGGGCGGGCGGCATACCGGCCGCCTCGGCACCGTCCGCGATCGCCGCCGCGCCCGGTCCGACGGCCAGCAGCCGGTCCACCCCGAGCTGGGCCGCGAGCGCACCGACGCCCGCGTGTTCGGCGACGGCGGCCTCGCCCAGTTCGAGCATCTGCCCGAGCACGGCCCAGGTGCGTCGGGCCGCGCGGCCCTGCGGCCTGCCCATCGCCCGGAGGGCATGGAGCGCGGCCGCCATCGAATCGGGATTGGCGTTGTAGGCGTCGTTGACGACGGTCACCCCGTCGGCCCGCTCCGAGACCTCCATCCGCCATCGGCTCGCCGGGCGCGCGGTGGCGAGCGCGGCGGCGATGTCGGCGAGCGGCATACCGACCTCGAGGGCCACGGCGACGACCGCGAGGGCGTTGGCGACGTGGTGGCGACCGTGCAGGCCCAACTGGACGCTCACCGCACCGCCGGACGCGTGGACGGTGAAGGTCGGCCGTCCGGCGTCATCGAGGACGATCGAGCCGGCTCGCACGTCGGCGCCGAGGGCTTCGCCGGTGGTCACCACGCGGGCCCGGGTGCGAGCGGCCATCGCGAGGACCGCCGGATCGTCGGCGTTGAGGACCGCGAGGCCGTCGACCGTGAGCGCCTCGACGAGCTCGCCCTTGGCGCGGGCGATGTTGTCGGTGCCGCCGAACTCCCCCACGTGCGCCCGACCGACGTTGAGGACGACACCGATGTCCGGCGGGGCGATGCCGGTGAGGTAAGCGACGTGTCCGATGCCGCGCGCGCCCATCTCCGCGACGAGGAACCGGGTGGAGGTGCCCACGCGGCAGACTGTGAGCGGCACGCCGATCTCGCCGTTGAGCGATTCGACCGGAGCGACCGTTTCGCCCGCGGAGGCCAGGACATGGGCGAGCAGGTCCTTCGTCGAGGTCTTGCCCGAGGACCCGGTGACCCCGACGACCGTGAGCCGCTCCCCCCGGGCAGCACGGGCGGCGGTGGCCCCGTCGAGCACTCGTCGGGCGACACGGCCGAAGGCGGTCTGGACGTCGTCGACGACGACCGCGGGCAGGAGCGCGACCGGATGCTCACCGAGCACGGCGACCGCTCCGGCGCGCGCGGCGTCCGGGACGTAGTCATGGCCGTCGGCGTGTTCACCCCGGCGTGCGACATAGAGGCCTCCCGGCCCCGCGGCGCGCGAGTCGGTGACGACCGGACCGTCGACGAGCACCGCATCCGGGACGAGCACTGCCTCCGGGACGAGTGGGGCGTCGGGCGAGGCGTCGGCCGAGGCGTCGCGACACGGCGGCGTCGCCGCGTGCACGGACCCCCCGGCGGCCGCGGCGATCTCGGCGAGGCTCAGGGCGATCACGTCGGGTCCTCGGGGCGGTAGGGGCGGTCGGCGAGCGCGGCCCGCAGGGCGTCGCGGTCGTCGAATGGGTGGACGGTGCCGCCGATCTCCTGGCCCGTCTCGTGGCCCTTGCCGAGGACGACGACGGTGTTGTCCGCCGGTCGGCCCGACGCGCGGGCGAGCGCCACGGCGCGGGCGATGTGGGCGGCTCGGCCCGCGGTCGACGTGTGCAGACTCCGCCCGCCCGCGCCGGGACCGGCGCCCCCCGGGGGCTGGGCTGACCGGGCGCCCGCGAGCAGTTCCGCACGGATGGCCGCTGGGTCTTCCGAGCGGGGGTTGTCGTCGGTGACGACCACGTCGTCGGCCCACCGGGCGGCCGCTGCTCCCATGGCCAGCCGTTTGCCCCGGTCACGGTCGCCTCCGGCGCCCAGTACGACGACGAGCCGGCCGGGCGTCGTCGGCCGGAGGGCGGCGAGCGCGGCGTCGACCGCCTCGGGGGTGTGCGCGTAGTCGACGAGGCACCGCGGGTCCTGCGCTCCGCCCGGGACGAGTTCCATCCGACCGGGAACCACCGGCTCGACCGCGAGGGCGGCCTCCACGTCGCGGGCGGGGAAGCCGAGTTCGAGCAGCACGAGCGCAGCCGTCGCCGTGTTGAGCACGTTGAAGGTGCCGGGCAGGTGGCAGTGCAGTGCGAGTGACGCACCGTCGGGACCGGCGAGCGTGAAGGCCGGCCAGACGCCGGGCAGCAACGTCCAGTCCGCCGGCTCGTGGGTGGCGAGGGTGAGCAGGGGGATCTCGGCGCGGTCGGCGAGCCGACGACCCCATTCGTCGTCGAGGCAGACGACCCCCCGCCCTGCCCGGGTCGGGGTGAACAGGGCGGCCTTCGCGGTGAAGTAGTCGGCCATGTCGGCGTGGAAGTCGAGGTGGTCCTGGGAGAGGTTGGTGAAGACGGCGACCTCGTAGCGGGCACCGTCGACCCGGTGTTGGGCCAGGGCGTGGCTCGACACCTCCATGACGACCGCCTCGATGCCCTCCTCGCGCATGACCGCGAGGATCGCGTGCAGATCGGTGGCCTCCGGCGTCGTCCGGGCCGAGGCCACCCGCCGATCGCCGATCCGGGTCTCGACGGTGCCGAGCAGACCGGTCCGCACCCCGAGCTGTCGCAGCCCGGACTCGACGAGATAGGCGGTCGTCGTCTTGCCGTTGGTCCCCGTGATGCCCACGAGGCGCAGGTCGTCGGCGGGGTGGCCGTAGACCTCCGCCGCCACCTGCCCGAGCACCGCGCGTGGATCGTCGACGACGAGCACGGGTATGCCGTGCGCCGCACCGTCGCTTCCCGTGTCGGCCACGTCGGGTCGGTCCGACTCGAGTCGGACCGAACCGAGGCGGGAGGCGCCCGCCGGGTCGGTGAGGACGGCGCAGGCCCCGGATGCGACCGCCGCCCCGACGAAGTCGGCGCCGTGGGCGCGGGCGCCCGGCAGGGCGGCATACAGGTCGCCGGGCAGGACCGCACGCGAGTCGAGGCTCACCCCGGTGACCGCGACGGCGTCGGCCCCCGCGGGGAGGTCGGCACCGGCGATCCTGGCCACGACCGCCACCGGGAGCGGGGTGACGGCGGCGGGACGGGGGGAACGCACGGGAGCCCAGGTTAGCCGGTGGACTTGCGGTCGTAGATCACGCCGGGGGCCCCCGGGCTCAGCGGTCCGGTCGTGAGCGGGATCGACACCGGCGCCTGCCCGGTCGGCGGGACCTGGTAGGACTGGAGGGCGTAGGTCATCACGTCCTTGAACACCGGCCCGCAGATCGCCCCACCGGCAGGGTTGGACAACGCCGGACGTTGGACGACCACGGAGATGACGAACTTCGGATCCTCCGCGGGGGCGTAGCCGACGAAGGACACGGTGTAGCCGCCACCGGCATAGCCGCGTCCCTCCTCGATCCGGTTGGCCGTGCCGGTCTTGCCGGCCACCCGATAGCCGGGCATCGCGACCATGGGGGCGGTGCCGCCGGGCAGGGTGACCTCCTCGAGCATCTGGCTCACCTGGGTGGCCGTGCTCGTCGACACGACTCGGGTGCCGGCGGTCGGAGCCGGGGTCGCCTGCTCACCGCCGGGCGCGGTGACGCCCTCGACGAGCGAGGGCGTGAGGCGGACGCCACCGTTCGCGATCGTCTGGAAGACCCCCGTCGCCTGGATCGCGGTCACGGCGATGCCCTGACCGAAGAGCATCGTGTAGCGCTGCGAGCCGTTGAGCTCGGCGGCCGGCGTGAGCAGTCCGGCCGACTCCCCGGGGAAGCCGATGCCGCTCTTGGCGCCCAGTCCGAAGGCCCGGAAGTACTGGTCCATCGTCGAGGCGGGCACCCCTTCGGTCGACAGGATCGTCCCGATGTTGCTCGACTTGGCGAGCACCCCCGCGACCGTGAGGTTGAGGGTGTCGTGGTCGTGGCTGTCCTTGAGCGTCTTGTCCGAACGCTTGAGCCGGTTGGGGACGATGACGGGGGTGGTCGGGCTGATCTGGCCCTGTTCGATGGCTGCGGCGATGCTCATCACCTTGGCGGTCGATCCCGGCTCGTAGACCTCCTGGAAGGCCCGGTTGCCCAGGTCGCCGGGGCTGGCCTGCCTGACCTTGGTCGGGTCGAAGGTGGGATAGCTCGCGACGGCGCGCAGCTTGCCGGTCTTCACCTCCTCGACGACGAGGTAGCCCGATTTCGCGCCCATCCTCTCGACCTGCTGGGCGAGTGCGTTGGTCGCGTACCACTGCAGGTCGGCGTCGATGGTGAGCTGGACGTCCTTGCCGTCGACGGCGGGGGTCGAGTCCTGCTGTCCCCACGGGATCGCCTTGCCGTCCCGGGCCTGCTCGAACACGTCCTTGCCCTGGGTCCCCGCGAGGTCGGCGTCGAAAGCCCACTCGAGCCCGCCCCCCGCGCTCTGGTCGTCGGTGACGAAGCCGACGAGCGAGGCCGCGCTCTGCCCGGCCGGGTACTCCCGGGAGAAGGTCACCTCGCTGAGCACCCCCGGGATGCCGAGGGCCTCGATCTGGCGCCACTCCAGCGGGGTCACCCCCTTGGCGAGGATGCGGTAGCCGCTCGTGCCCATGAGTTGCGGCACGAGGGCGTCCGGCGTCGTGTGCAGGAGGGGGGCCAACGCCTGGGCGGCCCCCACGACACCCGTCGTGACGAGTCGGCCGTCGACGTACTGCCGGAAGGCCTTGACGGCGGTCTGGTTGACCGTCACCGTGCGCCGCTCGACGCTCGCCGCCAGGACGTTGCCCTTGCTGTCGAGGATCCGACCTCGCGTGGGCAGGAGGACCTCGGTGGTGAGGCGCTTGGCGAGCGCGGCCTCCTGCACGCGGGAGGCGTCGAATGCCTGGACGCGGACGAGCTGGGCCGCGAAGACGGTGAGGACGAACAGGGCGGCGAGGTACATCGTCCTCGCCCGGCGCAGGGAGTTGCCCGGCCCGGCAGCTCGGCGGACCCGCCGGGCCCGTGGCCGGAGGCTCGGCCGAGCGGCCGCCCCGGAGCCGGCCCGGCGCCCGTCGGCCCTCGTCCGTCCGGTCGCACGCCCGGAGGCGCTCCGATCACGTTCGGGCGCACGGCCTCGGCCCTGGGAGGTCCGGTCGGCTCCCGGTGCGCCGGCGCGCGCCCGCGGTCGCGTGGGCGTCTGGGTGGTCACTCCGGCGCTCCGATCGGTGGGCCGCCCGCATCGCCGGACGCCGGCGCCGTGGTCGCCGGCGTGGTCGTCGGGGTGGGCGTCGGGGTGGTCGCCGGGGTGGGCGCCGGGGTGGCGGGGACGGGGGTCGGCCTGGGTGAGGTGACGACGACGAGCGGCCGGTCGGCCTTGGCCGGTTGTGCCTCGCCGAGGATCTCCCCGTCGGAGAGTCGGATGAAGGCCATCGAACCGGCGGGAACCATCCCCAGCCCGGCCGCCCGGAGGGCGAGATTGGCCGGGTTGCGCTGGGCGTCGAGCGACTGGGTGAGGGCGTGCTCCCGGTCCGTGAGCACGCCCGAGGTCACCTCGAGGTCGTGCAGGGTGTAGGAGCCCTGGGCCAGTTGGGCGTGCAGGACGAGCAACCCGAGCAGGCCGACCGCCAGCAACACCATGCAGATCCCGGCGAAGACCCCGGTGCCACTGCGCTGGACCGCTGCGGGCACGACCCGCAGCACCGCCCGGCGCGACATCGGTCGGACCGGTTGGCGACCGGTCACCCGCACGTTCGCGATCGAACTCATCGGCTCTCCCCCTCGTGTTGCCCGGTCGTCGTCCTCGTGCGTTCCGCGGCGCGCAGTCGCGCGGAGCTCGCCCGCGGGTTGTCGCGCACCTCCTCGGGACCCGGCACCTCCGCACCTCGGGTGAGCAGCCGCAGGTATGCCGCGTCCTGCGGCCGCTCGACCGGCATACCGGCCGGCGTGCGCGAGTTGGCCCCCTCGGTGAGGGTCCGCTTGGTGATCCGGTCCTCGAGCGAGTGGTAGGACAGCACGGCCACTCGCCCGCCCACGCGCAGTCGGGCGATCGCCGCCGGGAGGGCGCGCCGCCAGGCGGTCAGCTCCTCGTTGACCTCGATGCGCAACGCCTGGAAGGTGCGCTTGGCCGGGTGTCCCCCGCTGCGCTGGCTCGCGGCGGGCACGACCCGGCGCAGCAACTCGACCAGCCGGGCCGAACTCGTGAACGGCGCCCGCTCGCGCTCGGCGACGACGGCTCGCACGATGGCGCGCGCGTAGCGCTCCTCGCCGAATTCGTGCAGGACACGTTCCAGGCGCCCGGGTTCGTAGTCGTTGACGACGTCGGCGGCGGTGATCGGCCCGCCGGGGTCCATCCGCATGTCCAGCGGGGCGTCGACCCGGTAGGCGAAACCCCGATCGGGCAGGTCCAGCTGCATCGAGGAGACGCCGAGGTCGAACAGGGCGGCGTCGACGGTCGCCAGCCCGAGCCGGTCGACGACCTCGGCGAATTCGTCGTAGACCGCGTGGACGAGGGTGAGCCGTTCGGCATAGGGGGCCAGCCGCTCCCCCGCGAGCCGCAGAGCCTGCGGGTCGCGGTCGACACCGACGACGCGCACGCCCGGGTGCCGCTCGAGCACGGCCTCGGCATGCCCGCCGAGCCCGAGCGTGCCGTCGACGTAGACGGCACCCGGCGCGGCGAGTGCGGGACCGAGCAGTTCGAGGATCCGCTCGCGCATGACCGGCACGTGCCGCGGTTGCGGCGTCGTCACCGTGGCCTGGCTCATCTGCGCGGGTCCTTCGTCGTGTGCGTGTGACTGGGTGGGCTGCTGCGAGGGCACGAGGGGTATGCCGGTGGGTCGCGTCTGGTCGTAGGCGGGGATCGAGCGTCCGGCGAGGATGCGCCTGCGCTCAGGTCCCCATCCGCTTCGGAGGGTGTGGGCACCGCCGGCCCGATGCGGGGGAAGTCGCCTCGGGAGGGCAAGCGGCTGGAGGCCTGGGCGCAGGAGTGGTCGGGGCCGGGATGCCGGCTCAGAACTGTCCGGGCATCACCTCCTCGCTCTGTGCGGCGAAGGCGGGTTCCTTGTCGGCGAGGTAGGCGGTCCAGGCCGGCAGGGCCCAGATCTCCACCCGGCTGAAGTTGCCGATGACGGCGAGGTCCCGGGTGAGCCCGGCGTAGTCGCGCAGCATCGGCGGGATGGTGATCCGGCCCTGGCGGTCGGGGGTCTCGGCGGTCGCCGAGGAGGCCAGCACGCGGGTGAAGTCCCGGACCCCGGCGACCGAGCTCGGTGCGGACTGCATCCGCGCGGCATACCGGTAGAACTCCTGGGTCGGGTAGACGACGACGCAGCGTTCCTGGCCCTTGGCCATGACGAGGCCGTCGGCCAGCCCGTCGCGGAAGCGCGCCGGCAGGATGAGCCGGCCCTTGTCGTCCAGTCGCGGGGTGTGCGTGCCCAGGAATGGGGCAGCGTCCGGAGCGAGGTGCTCGGACACGGGCACCACCCCCTTCCGACCCCTCCCGGGGCTCCCCGCTCGACCCGGCGACCCGGGATCGGTGGATCCCCGGCGCTCCTGTGCGAGCCACCATACTCCACTTCCATCCACTTGAACCAGATATTTCACCCCAATCACGAGAGTTATCAGGGGAAACCTGCAGGTCACAAGCGGTGGTGGGAAGTGGAGGAGTTCTTCTCCATTACGTCCCAGCAACGGTGTCGAGCGAGGACCCGGATCGGCGGCCGGAGGGTTCGCGCGGCTTGGCGGCCCGTCCGGGAGCGGGTCGGCCAGGTCAAGCGTTACCCGGTTGATGCGGCAGTCGCCGGTTTCACCGACGATCTCGACGTAGTCTCGGCAGACCGTCCGACCCGACCGGCCGGACGTGGAGCGAAGTGGAGGACACCGTGGCAGACCCCCGGACCCGCCAGGACGACCCACTCGCGGCGACGGAGGTGGTCCGTTCGACGCCCGAGGCGCTCGCCGAGCTGCGCGCCGTCGCCTCCCGGATCGCCGGGGCCATGGAGACCGTCATCGACGGCAAGCCGGCGGTGATCCGAACGGCGATCACCGTGCTGCTCGCGGGGGGTCACCTGCTCATCGAGGACGTGCCCGGCGTCGGCAAGACGATGCTCGCCAAGGCGCTGGCCCGCTCGATCGACTGCTCGGTGCGCCGGATCCAGTTCACCCCCGACCTGCTCCCGAGTGACATCACCGGCGTGAGCGTCTTCAACCAGGACCTGCGGGACTTCGAGTTCCGCCCCGGCGCGATCTTCGCCAACGTCGTCGTGGGCGACGAGATCAACCGGGCCTCACCCAAGACCCAGTCGGCGCTGCTCGAGTGCATGGAGGAGGGGCAGGTCACGGTCGACGGACAGACCTACGTGCTCCAGCGGCCCTTCCTCGTCATGGCCACCCAGAACCCCATCGAGATGGAGGGGACCTATCCCCTCCCGGAGGCCCAGCGCGACCGGTTCATGGCCCGCATCTCGATGGGTTACCCGGCTGCGGCTGCCGAGGTCGAGATGCTCGAATCCCACGGCGGACGCTCGCCACTCGAGCTGCTCGACCCGGTGACCGACGCCGCGACGGTCGCCCGCCTGTGCCTGGTCACCCAGGACGTCTTCGCCTCCCCCGCCGTCCGGCAATATGTCGTCGACCTCGCCAACGCCACCCGGACCAGCCCCGCGGTGCGCCTGGGCGCGTCTCCGCGGGCCGCGCTGCACGTGTTGCGTGCGGCGCGCGCGCATGCGGCGCTCGAGGCCCGCGACCACGTGCTGCCCGACGACGTCCAGCGGGTCTGCCCGGCCGTCCTCGGCCACCGGATCATGCTCTCCGGCGAGGCCGCTCTCGCTCGGCGCACCCCGGGCGAGGTGCTCGCGGAGATCCTGCGGTCCACTCCGGTGCCGGTCGCGCGACGCTGACCGCACGGCATACCCGAGGAGCCGGTCGG
Source organism: Actinomycetes bacterium (assembly GCA_029552065.1). Taxonomy (GTDB): domain Bacteria; phylum Actinomycetota; class Actinomycetes; order Actinomycetales; family Dermatophilaceae; genus Phosphoribacter. Next base: position 8,658 of record JAKPEG010000218.1, on the reverse strand, counting down.
GCCGACGAGCGCACGCGAGGAGGGGTGGATGCGAGCCATGGGTGACACGCTCACGACGCGCGGGCGCGCCTTCCTCGCGTCCGGGATCACGCTGCTCGCTGCCGGCCTGGGGCTCGGGTTCGCCGATCTCACCCGCGTCGGGCTGATGGTCGTCGTCCTGCCGCTCGTCGCCTCCGGCCTCACCCGGCGTCGGGTGGGCGGGATCGCGGTCACCCGCGAGTCGGAGCCGGCCCGGGCCACCGCCGGCGAGGTCGTCACGGTCACGACGACGGTGGCCAACACCGGGATCCGGTCCACTCCGCTCATGCTCGCGGAGGAACGCCTCGACTTTGCGCTCGGCGAGCGACCGCGCGTCCTGCTCGGATCGCTCGATGCCCAGCAGGTGCGGGCCCTCACGTATGCCGTCCGCCCGCCGGTGCGCGGCCGTCACCTGCTCGGCCCGCTCACCGTCCAGCTGCGTGACCCGTTCGGGCTCACCAACCGGATCGTCGAGGTCGACGGGGCCACCGAACTCGTCGTGCGCCCGCGTACCTGGCCGCTCGGCGCGGCGCGGCCGCCCGGCACCGGAGTGGGTGCCGAGGGGGAAATCCCGTTCATGGTCGCCCTCCACGGCGAGGACGACCAGTCGATCCGCGAATACCGCGACGGCGACGACCTGCGCCGCATCCACTGGCCGGCGACGGCGCGCACCGGGGAACTCATGGTCCGCCAGGAGGACCGCCCGGCTCGTCGGCGGGCCGTCGTCCTGCTCGACCCGCGGGAACCGGCTCACTGCGGGACGGGGGCGGGCAGCTCCTTCGAGTGGGCCGTCTCGGCCGCCGGTTCGGCCGTCGTCCACCTCGCCGGCCTCGGCTACGCCGTCCACCTGCTGTCTCCCGAGACGGTGCAGGACGGGCATGCCGACCTGCCCGTCGACCCGCAGGACGCCCTCGACATCCTCGCGACGACGGCGACGACGCCCGCGCTCGAGTTGGCCGCGATGACCCGGGCCGGGCAGGGGCTGCTCGCCGGGGGCGGACTGCTCGTCGCCGTGCTCGCCCCCCAGGACGAGCAGGCCTTGTCCCGGATCGCCACCCTGCGTCAACCCGGCGGCACCGCGCTCGGGCTCGTGCTCGACACCGCCTCCTTCGGCCCGCCCCGGGAGTCGGGTCGGCAGCCCGCCTCCCCGGCCGCCGCGGCTCGGGCGGTCGACCTCCTGCGGGGCAGCGGCTGGCGGGCGAGCGTCGTGTCGGCGGGGGACGGCATAGCGCAGGGGTGGTCTCGGGTCGGCTCGGTCGCCGCACGCGTGGGGAGCGAGGCCGTGCGATGACCCGCGATCGGAGCGTCGTCGCACTTGCCACGACGGCGAGCGCCGCCTCGCTGGTCTCCCTCGCAGGCCTGGTCGAGCGGCAGGCGTGGTTCGGCAAGGCCCTGGTCCTCCTCGTCGTCGTCGCCCTCGCCGGTGTGCTTGCCCGCCGGTTCACCGCCCGCCCCGTGCTCGTCCTGGTCGGTCAACTCGTCGCCGTCGCATTCGTGGCGACCTGGCAGTTCGCCGGTGCGTTCACCTGGTACGGGCTGCCGACCCTCGGGGTGCTGCGCCGGTTCGGGGTGCTGTTCACCGAATTCGGCAACACCGTCTATGTCACGGCCGCGCCGTTGCCGCTCAACCCGGGCGTCGAGTGCGTCTTCGTCCTCGGGGCCGCGCTCCTGGGCTGCCTCGTCGACTTCCTCGCGGTGAGCCGTTCGGCGCCCGCCGCAGCCGGCCTGCCGCTGCTCACCGTCTTCCTCACCGCCACGGCCAACAACGCGGCACCGCTGCCGCTGCCCTACTTCCTACTCGCCGCAGGAGCGTGGCTCGTCCTGCTCGCCCGCCAGGCCCAACTCGGGATGACCCGGTGGGCCTCGACGCCGGCCCGGCCGTTGGCGCCCTCGTCCAGCGGGGGGCTCACCGCTCCAGCCGTCACCCGGTTCGGCACCTTCGCCCGCCGGCTGGGCGTGGGGAGCCTGGTCGTCGCCGCGATCGCGCCGTCCTTCCTGCCCCATCTGCCCACCCGCTATGTCCTTGACGGCCTGGCCCGCAGCTACGACGGACGGGGCAACACCCGGATCGGCTACAGCTCGAGCCTCGACGTCGGGGCCAGCCTGTCCTCAGGACGCACCGATCTCGTGCTGCGCTATCGGAGCACCGCCCCGACCGCCGCCCCACTGCGCGTGCTCGCGACGACGGCCTTCGACGGCGCCTCGTGGAGCCGGCCGCAGCCCACCCTCGGGCGATCCGCGCGCCTGGACCTGGACTCCTCGGTGCCGCGGGTCGAGCGCACCATCTCGGTCGAGGGTTTCCGGCTGGACCCGCCCGCGCTGGCGACCCCGCAGCCCATCTCCGCGGTCGACCTCGGTGGGGTGTCCTGGCAGGTGGACGAGAGCACCTCCGACGTCTACGTCCAGACCCGCCCGGATTCCTACTCGACGACCTACCTCGAGCCGACGCTGTCGGCCGCTGTCCTGCGCGAGGGCGTCGACGGCCGGGCCGGCCCGGACCCGCTGCCCACGTCGCCGGCCATCGCCGCGGCCCTGCGACTGGACCCCGGCTCGGCCCCGGTCGTGCGGGCGACCGCGGCGCGGGTCACCGAGGGGGCGCAGACTCCGTTCGACCGGGCGACGGCGATCCAGACGTGGCTGCGCTCGACCGGCGGCTTCTCCTACACCCTCACCCTCCCGCCGCCACCCGAGGTGGACGGGCGCCCGGCCGACCCTCTCTCGGCCTTCCTCAGCTCCAAGCAGGGCTACTGCGTGCAGTTCGCCTCCGCCATGGTGATGATGGCCAGGGCGAGCGGGATCCCTGCGCGGATGGCGATCGGCTTCCTGCCCGGCACCCTCCAGGACGGCGTCTACACGGTCACGTCGGCCGACGCCCACTCCTGGCCGGAGCTCTACTTCCCAGGTGCCGGGTGGGTGCGCTTCGAGCCGACGCCGGCCACGCGCACCGGTGCCGCCCCGACGTGGACCCTCCAGCCGGCCACTCCCCTGCCGACTTCGACCTCCGCACCCCTCCCGACCGAGGTCGGCCCGGGCCCCGATCGCACGATCGACCGGTCACCGGCCGACGAGGCGACGACGGCCGAGATCCGCCAGCCGCTGCTGGACCGGATTGGCGTGTGGCTGAGCGACCCCACCCACCTCGTCCTGCTCGCGGTCGTCCTCGGGCTGGCCGGCGCGCTCGTGCTGCCGGTGACGGCATACCTCGTGCGTCGGCTGCGGCGGCGCGGCGGGGGGCCCCCCGCCGCGCTCGTCGAGCGGCAATGGGCCGAGCTCACCGGACGGCTCGCCGACCTCGGCGTGCAGCCGCCGCCCGGGGGCACGCTGCGCGACTGGCAGGGCCACTACACCCGCGCGGGCTATCTCGACGCGTCGGCGGGCGAGGCGCTCGGTCACGTCGTCGCCACCGTCGAGGCTGCCCGTTATGCGCGCCCCGGCACCGATCTCGACGTCGACCTCGGTATGCCGTGTCGCCGGCTCGTCCACGATGTCTCCCGGACCCGTTCGTGGCGCCATCGAGTCCGGGCCTTACTCGCGCCCGGGGATGCCCGCGCCTGGTGGGCGGGCGTCGGACGGCATGCGCTGGCGGCGCTCGCCACACCGGCGCGCTGGGCCCGCCGCGCGTTCGACCGGTCGGGTCAGTCCAGGTAGTCGCGCACTAGGGACGGCTGAGCGCTGTGCTCCACAGGCAGACAAACGTGCAGGTCAGGAGCGGTGTGGGCTGAAATATCCTTGACTGAGGAAGGCGCGAAATGACCTCCACACCAACCATCACCCACTGCCCAGCGTGGTGCACGACCCCCAGCCACGGCCCCAACGGACGCGCTCGGTCGTCCGACCTCTCGGACGCGGAGTTTGCCGACTTCGCCGCCACCGAGCCGCACGAGGGCATCGTGTCCGGCGCCTCGGTGTCTGGGTGGTGAGCGGGCATGAGCGCCGCTCAGACGGCCACGGGCGCGCGTGAGGGGCTGCTCCGGCGTGCGCGTGGCGTCGTGGCGTGGCTGGTCGACGACATCGGCCTCGCACTGCGGCGGACGGCTCACCGGATGCTGTCCGACGTGCCCGACCCTGACAGCCCGGTGCCGAACGTCGACCATCTGCACTGGACGGCGCAGCGGCTCGGGGTGCCCGTGAGCGACCTCGCGGTTCAGATGGAGAGCGGACGATGAGCGCCACGGCGGTCCTCGCCCCCGGCGAGGTGCTGCGCATCTTCCGGCTCGGGATCGGTGCCTCGACGCGAGACGTGGCCCGAGTCGCGCACATCGGGCGCGCACGCCTCAGGGCGTTTGAGGCCGGCAAGCACGACGTGCTCGCCGAGCTGGTGGTCACCTACGCGTTGGCGCACATCGCCAACCACGGGAAGCCTGCGACGTAGGCCCCGCACGGGCGTGACAACGACCTGAACACGGTGCCGGACCTCAACCGGCCACGCGGAAACACAGACACCCCCCGCCTGAGGAATGGGCGGGGGGTGTCTGCGTTTGAGTTACAGCAGCCCGCGCATCCGCTGATTGAGCCAAACCGCGGCTGTCACGGCTGCTTGGGGGTCACCCACGAGGCCGCGCACGAAGGCATTCACCTCATCGGCCGGGATGTCGACGATCACCTGGTCGTTGAGGTGAAGGAACGTGTTGACCGCCACCCAAGCCAGTCGTTTGTTCCCATCGGTGTACGCCTGGACTCGCTGGACGCCGTCTAGCAACTTCCCAGCCTTCTGGGCCAGACTCGGGAACTGCTCCCTGCCGAAGACGTGCTGGAAGGGTGCGGCGATGGCGCCCTCCAGCAAACCTCGATCCCTGAGCTTCCCAGCATGGATGTGGTCCTCGTACAGCCGGATAACTTGCTCGACGCCGATACGAATGATCACTTGCCGAGGAGGATCAACGCGTCCGCCCAGCGGTCGACGTTTGCGGCAGCTATCTGAGAGACGTCTTCATCATCGCCGTCACCCATGCCCAGAACCGGGGCATTCGGAGCTCGACCTTGAAGGCTTTCGCTGGTGAAGAAGTCCCTCATCAGGTCTAGGGGAATCTCCGTGCTGCACCAGTCTCCGTCGTGGCCGCGCGCCTCCCAGACCGAAACCCAGGGTCGTTGGTGATGCGTCAACTCGACGAGCGCCGCACCGGAGTGCCGTCCATAGTGATCGAGCACGGCGTCAACGATGGCGCGCTCATCTTGCGAGAGCGATCCGGGGCTCGCCGAGACATCGGCGGTTCGGAACCTCAAGGCAGGCACCACGGGGCCCATCTTCCAGGCCTCGATCCGCTCGCTGAACACGGGCTTCCCGGTCCACACCAGGCCCCATGCTTGGACGAAGTAGGCGAGCTTCTGAGCCTGGACCTCTCCGTACAGACTCTGTCGCGACTTGATGTATCGCAGCACGTCAATCGCCGTGGCCATCTCCAGCTCCCTCCTCTCCTGTATAACGCTACACAAGCTAACGCTGGTGAGGACGGAAGTTACTCCCGTCCTCAGACACCCCGACGATGTTGCCTCGGGGGCATCAGAGGTTGGTGCGCTGCTCGACCGTGTGGGTGTGACCGCACTCCCGGCAGGTGTAGGTGTGGACGATCACCCGGAGCATGGGCCGGTCGTCCTCCTCGTGGCGCATGTTCGGGTGTTCGCACTTGGGGCAGTCGGCCATGTCGGAAGTATGCCGGGCACGGTGGCCGCGAGCGTCAAGGCCACGCCGAGGGCTCGGATGGTGGTGCTCTCGGGCAGAGGGTGGCGTGCGGGCCGCAGGCGGGGGTCTCTGCGGGGAAAGGGGCCGCTGTCCCGCCTTCGCTCCCCCTGCGCCTGGCCGTGAGTGGCGGCCTGTTGGCGCGGGGGGTGGGCGTTGACGGCCCGCACGCGCGTGGGGGTGGTTAGGGCCGGACCCCTGTCACGACGTCCAGGGCTTTGCCTCGGGCGACCTGCACGTCGCCGCGGAACCACACCAGCAGACCGATCTGGCCGGAGTCGGCATAGCGCTCCTGCAACTGCAGGACGAGCGGCTGAGTGCGGATGCCCATGTAGACCTGACGGAAGTCGCCGGTGAACACGTCGGACGTGTCGCTCGACGTGCCGACGGTCAGGTTCACCGGGACCTGGTTGGTGGTCAGGCGGGGCACCTCGGCCAGGTAGGCCGGCGGGGCCAGATAGGCGTTGGTGGACGCCTCCTTGACCTTGGACAGGGTCCGGAGGGTCCGGTCGGCCATGATCTGCGCCGTCGGCTCCTCGTTGTTGTCCCGCAACCGCCCCACTGCATCGATGAGGTTGTCCCACGTCGGGGTCGCGCCGTTCGCTCCGAGCGAGGTCTTGGTGACCGAGGCGTTCACCTTGATACCCGTCGGCTCGTTGGTGCCCGCCCCGTAGAGGGCGGCATAGTCCCACTTGACCGCCAGGGCGGAGGTGATGGCATCGGCGACGACGGCCTCGACGTCGGTGTCCTCGACGAGTTCGCGAGAGATCCGCACCACGGCCGCGAGGGTGTGCGCGGTGAGCGTGACGGAGTCCATGCTGCCGTCGACCTCGGCCACGGCGGCGTTCTCGGCGCGCCAGGCCAGGGCGGGGTCACCACTCCATCGCGGGACGACGACGGTACGCGCGTCCATGGGCACGATCTGCGCCCCGGCTTCGAGGATCCGGCACTTGTTCCGGGCCAGGTCAATGACCTTGGCACTCGTCAGGGTCGGCAGCAGTACGCCGCCGGCACCTGCGCCGCTCATGGCGTTCTTGATCGAGCCTTCCGTGCCCCGCCAGTCGCCGGTGATCATCGCCTTGACGATCTTGCCGACCGACAGGTCGGGCCCGTCGTCCTGGTAGCGGTTGAGGGCGCGGACCGCTCCGCTGAAGCTCTGGCCCTTGGCCAGGGGCCGGTTGGGTGCGTAGGCCGGGGACGTCTCGCCGAACGGAGATCCGGGAAGGGCGCCCGCGAGCTCGCGCGCCTCGTCCGCGTTCGGTCTGGGGTCAACGGCGAAGGCGATCTCGTCGAGCAGATCGATCAGGGACATTCCCTTGTCGAACTCGCGGCGCTCGGAGGCGAGCAGATCCCGCCCCTCGGATTCCGGGCGATCAAGGATGCTGGCGACGAACGCATGGGTCTTCGCTCGGGCCTCGGCGATGGCCTTCGGGATCTCGGGCGTGAACGCATCGCTGAACGGCGGCTCCTGGTCGGCCCACTTGGAAGCGCGGAACCTCTCGAGGAACTGCCCGGCCTGTGCGGGATCGCGGAAGGCTTCCACGAGGGGGCTGCGCTGGCGCGGGGGCTTGGGGTTGGCTGCTGCATGCAAGTCGGCACGTGCGTCCCGGCTTCGCGGCGTGGGGGTGACTTGGGGGATGGCCATTAGAGGGTGCTCCGATCTGCACTCAAAGACAAGGGATTGATGTGACTCCCCGTCTGCGGTGCTGAGCACTCACACAGCGGTGATGCGACGCGACGCTCGGGTGCGGTGCACTCGCCGAGAAATCCGCTCATCGTGGAGAACCGCCGTCGGGGCTGAGGTATTCCGCCGCGACCGCTGCCCGGGACTGGCGGACGCGGACGAGCGCGTAGGCCAGTGCCCGCCAGAACGGCGCGTGGGGCCCGCCCTGTTCCGCGCACTTCATGGCATCGACGGCCAGCAGCTTCACTTGACGGTTGTCGAACGACACGACGTCGTCGGGGTCAATGAACATCACGCGCCCCCCATCTGTGCCGCGCGTCGGCGCAGGAACTCGCTGCGCAGCCGCCCCGGGGCGCTGGACGCGTTGCCGCCGCGGGTGGCCGCTGCCAGGGTCCGCTCGAGCTGGGACGCCAACCGGGCCATGGACGACGCCGGGGTCGAGGGGTCAGAGAGGGTCCGTGCGAGCTCGATGGCCGCGATGCCCAGCGGGGCGCCCTCGGCGCCGGCGGCTTCCAGGGTGGCCCGGACAGCGGACGTGAGGTCGGAGTCCGGGACGGCGGGGTCACGTCGGGTCGGCGCAACGGCTAGCCGACCCTGATGGGCGGCCGAGCGGCACGCCGATGAGCAGTACTTGGCGTCGGAACGCTTGGGAGAGAACACCTTCCCGCACGGGCAGGTCTTGGTCACTGCGGCCTCCTTGGCCTAAACGTTTGTGGAAATTCGCGGAGAGAGAAATTGTCGACTGCGCGGTCGCGGGGCCGGGGGAGCGGGAGTTCTGACCCCCCTACCCCTGGTCATGTCCGCCTCCCAGCACCGCGACGTCGACGCGGTAGTGCTCGGCCAGCGACTCGCCGTGCTCACATGCGCAGTCGAGTTGCATGTAGAGCGGGCCGATGATGCGCATGCGTTCGGCCCGGGCTGTGTATTGCCAGTCGTCGTCTGGTGCGTAGGGCGCGACACGTCCCCACGCCTGCACCTCGGCGATGGCCAGCAGGGTCGAGAAGCGGTGCGCTTGGTTCCCGAGGAACGCTTCCATGACCGAGAGCGACTGGACCATGCGGAATCCGCACCGGCAGAAGCCGGCTGCGCTGGGGTGGTGTTTGACGTCGGCGCGGCATACCTCGCGGCGTGAGGTGTTTGAATCGCCCCGGGTTTGATGGAGGCTCTCAATCCTGGGAAGGATGATGAGAGTCATGGCAGCACCGAGGAAGTACAGCGTTGAGCTTCAGGCGCGGGCGACGCGGATGGCGATGGATGCCCGGAAGGACCCGGAGTCGGC